>DATGYC010000034.1:0-4011 GCA_035298385.1 Symbiobacteriaceae bacterium
AGCGCCTCCCGCCCCTCATCGGCCCGGACCGAGCCCAGGGCGTAGACGAGGGGCTCCTTCGCCTCCCGCATCGCCCCCTCTAGCGCCGCCAGCAGGAGTGGCACCGCCGCCGCACGCCCCACCGCAGCGATCCCCGTCGCCGCCGTCGCCACCAGGTAGGGATCGGTCACCGAGAGCCACGGCGTCAGCAGTTCCACCGTCCGTGGCTCCGCCAGCGCCACCAGGGCGTCCATCGCCTCGGCCAGAACCTCGGGCTCCTCGCCCTGTGACTGCTGTAGCCGGACCGCCAACAGCACCGCCCCCGCTGGATCGCCCAACTGCCCGATCGCCGTCGCCGCCGCCTGCCGGCAGGGCGCCTTATGGCGTGATCCCTCCCGCGCCTCATTCGGGGCGTCATCAAAGAGCAGCAGGCCGAGCTCCAGCAGCGCCCCCGGCGGGCGCAGATTGCTCAGCAGCAGGGCCGCTGAGGCCCGTAGTCCCTTGCCGCTATCCTGCGGGCCAAAGGAGACGACCTCGATCTGGACCGTCTTGATGGCGAGGCGGGCTACTGCCTCCGCCTCCGCGGCGCCAGCCCTTCCCCGCCCGTGCAGAGCCGCCACGGCCTCAAGGAGTGCGAGGCGCCCCCAACAGCCGGGATCAGCGACGCTCCCGCCCTCATGGAGGCGGCGGTAGGCGCTCTCGAGGGCGCCCGCCAGCGTGAAGAGGCTGATCTCAAGCTGGTCCGCCTTTAGCCAGGCCGTCAGCCGCTGCGCCGCAGCCTCCACCACCAGGCTCGACCGATCGGCCAGTGCGCTGCTGACAAAGAGGGGGTCCGCTGAGGCCTTCACCTGCGTTACGCGCTCGCCAACCTTGCCGCTTCCCTTAGCCACTGGCATCCACCCTTTCTACGGAAGACTTTCCCCTTCTGGCGCCCAAAATCCTTGCCATCTGTGCTACGGGCCCTCCCCCGTGCTATTCTAAGGAAGAATTGTAGCCCAAAGGAGCAGATTTCCATGGCCTTTGACTCCGTCGTTATGGCGGCGGTGGTGGCCGAACTGAAGGCCCGCATCGTGGGCGGGCGCATCAGCAAGATCTACCAGCCAACCGGCGACGAGGTCGCCCTGCTGATCTACGCAAACGGCAGCAACTACCGCCTGCTGCTGACGGCGAACGCCCGGTTCGCCCGCCTTCATCTAACCGCCGCCGAGAAGAAGAATCCCCCTCACCCGCCCACTTTCTGCATGCTGCTACGCAAGTACATCGAAGGGGGCCGCATCGTCGGCATCGAGCAGGTCGGGCGCGAGCGGGTCTGCCGGATCCGCATCGCCGTCACCGATGAACTGGGCAACCCCGTCGAGTTCGTCCTCCTCTCTGAGGTGATGGGCAAGCACTCCAACCTCCTCCTCCTGAACCCGAGCGGCAAGATCGTCGATGCGATCCGCCGGGTGACGGAGGAGGTCAACCGCTACCGGGAGCTCCTGCCGGGCCTCCCCTACATCGCCCCGCCGCCGCTGCAGAAGCTCTCGCCGGATGGGCTGACCGGGGATGCGCTGATCGCCTTTGCCCCGGTCGATCCCCAGCAGCCGCTCTGGCAGTTCCTCCTAGATCGGGTGGACGGCCTTGGGCCGCTCCTGGCGAAGGAGGCCGGGGTGCGGGCCGGGTTTGGCGCTGAGGACCCCGTCGATGCACTCCTGATGGGCGCCTCCTCGATGGGCGCCCTCCTCACAGCGATCGACTCCGTCGCCAATCCGGCCGCACTCGCCCCTCATCTCTATAAAGAGGGAAGTGGCCGGCTGAAGGAGTTCCACGTCCTGCCCCTGCAGTCATGGACCGGCCCCATCGAGGGGCCCTTCGCTGGCTCCTCTGCGCTCCTGGACGCCTACTTTGCCCGCAAGGAGGGCGAGGACGTCTTCCGCGCCCTCCACGGCACCCTCCGCAAGCTGATCAAAGAAGAGATCGGCCGCGTCGGCAAGAAGCACCACCTGCAGCAGGAGTCGCTCAACAAGGCCGAGTCCGCCGAGGCCCTTCGCCTGCAGGGCGAGCTGATCACCGCCAACCTCTGGTCGATCCAGAAGGGGCAGACCGCGGTCTCCGTCGTCAACTGGTACGACCCCGATGGCGCCGAGCTGACGATCGAGCTTGACCCCGCCCTCTCGCCGAGCGAGAACGCCCAGGACTACTATCACCGCTACCAGAAGGCCCGTGCTGGCCTGGTGATGATCCAGGAGCAGCTCGCCAAGTCCGGCGCCGAGCTCGCCTATCTGGAGCAGGTCGACGTGACCCTCGCTGAGGCCGAATCGATGCCCGACCTGGAGGAGATCCGGCGGGAGCTCGAGGCCGAGGGCTACCTGGGCGCCAAGACGACCAAGAAGGGCGCCCTGGTAAAGGGCAAGGCCGGGAAGGCCAACAAGGCTGGCAAGGAGGCGACAGCCCCCAAGCAAGAGCCGCCCGCCGCCCCCCTCACGATCCAGTCCACCGATGGCTTCGAGATCTGGGTCGGCCGCAACAACCGGCAGAACGATATGCTGACGATGCGCCTCGCCGCCCAGACCGACCTCTGGTTCCACACCAAGGAGATCGCGGGCGCCCACGTCATCCTCCGCATCCCCCCGGGCGCCGAGGTACCCGAGCGCGCGATCCACGAGGCGGCTGCCCTCGCTGCCTACCACTCCAAGGGGCGCGAGTCGAGCTCGGTCCCCGTCGACTACGCCGTGCGCAAGCACGTGCGCAAGCCCAGCGGCGCCCGCCCTGGCATGGTGATCTACGACCACAACAAGACCCTCTGGGTGACCCCGGACCCGGCTCTGCATCCCATCTTGCAGCGGGAGGCTACCCACGATGGCACTCGAGAAGCTGGTCCAGGAACTGACGACGGCGCTTCATAGCCACCTGCCAGAGCATCAGCCGATCAGTCCCGGCCGCTACTCCCTCTGGCTCCGGTTGGTCAAGCCCGGCGAGCTCGACGGCTCGATCGTCGATCTACCGATGGGACCGGCTCAGAAGTTGGCCCTGACCGTCAAGAGCCGGGATGAACTCCTCGCCGCCATCGCCGAGAACGCCCTCGTCACCGTCTACGGCGCCGAGGTCCCCCTCGTCAAGACGATGCCCAACCTGATCGTCAAGCTGCTCGAGCGCAAGGCACGAGTGCCCGTGGCGGGAGCCCCACCGATCGATGCGGCCGACCAGCCCTTCTTAAAGGTGACCGTCTACCGCTTCGAGCCCTCCCTCTGGGAGCGGCTGATGGGGCAGACGGGGGAAGAATAAGCGAGCGGGTCCTGGCGACAGAGCCGGGACCCGCCTTTTTGTACGGCAAGCGTATATTGACATTGGCAGGTGAGCGGGCAGAGAATAGGGAGGTAACCGAGAGGAGGACGCCCATGAGCATTCAGATCTACATCGACGGCGAGTTCTTTGGCAAAGACGAGGCCAAGGTCTCCGTCTTTGACCACGGTTTCCTGTACGGAGACGGCATCTTCGAGGGGATTCGCGCCTACAATGGCCGCGTCTGGAAGCTGGATGAACACCTTAAGCGTCTGTATGACTCCGCTAAGGCGATCATGCTGGAGATCCCGCTCTCGATCAAGGAGATGGAGGAGGTCGTCCTGGAGACCCTCCGCCGCTCTGGCCTCACCAAGGACTCCTACATCCGGCTCGTCGTCTCGCGCGGCAAGGGGGACCTTGGGCTTGACCCGCGCAAATGCGCCAAGCCCTCGATCATCTGCATCGCCGACACGATCAAGCTCTATCCGCCCGAGGTCTACACCGAGGGCATGAAGGTGATCTCGGTCGCCACCCGCCGGAACGCTGTCGACACCCTCTCGCCGCAGGTCAAGACCCTGAACTACATGACCGGCATCATGGCGAAGATCACGGCCAACCTGCATGGTTACCCCGAGGTGATCATGCTGAACAAGGAGGGCTACGTGACCGAGGGCACGGGCGATAACATCTTCATCGTCAAGAACGGGAAGATCATCACCCCGCCGGCCTACCTGGGCATCCTGCCGGGCATCACCCGGAACGCCGTGATCG
>DATGYC010000035.1:0-14730 GCA_035298385.1 Symbiobacteriaceae bacterium
GAAGGCGTATTCTTCTGACATGATCACAACTCCTGCATGAGAGAGGGGCGGCCAGTGCGGCCGCCCCCTGCTTATTGCTCCGCGTATCGCTGCAGGTCGAACCAGAAGGTCGCCCCCTGACCGGGAACGCTCTCCACACCGATCTGCCCACCGTGCGCCCCCACCAGCGACTTGGCGATCGCGAGCCCCAGACCGGCACCCTTGTGCGCCCCCACCTGGCGCCCCTGGTAGAACCGCTCGAAGACCTTCTGCTGCTCCGTCGCCGTCAGGCCCGGTCCCTGGTCGCTGACCGTCACCCGGACCCGTGGACCGAACGGGCGGGCCCCGATTGTGACCGTCGTCCCGGCTGGGGCGAAGCGGAGGGCGTTGGCCGTCAGGTTGCCCAGGACCTGTTGGAGCCGGTCCCGGTCGCCCCAGACGGCGGCGCCCTGCAAGGCTGGATCGATCACCAGCGCAACCTGGACCTCCTGGTCGGTGGCGATCGCCTGAAGCCCTTCGGCGGCGGAGCCGAGCCAACCTTCCAGGTCGACGGGCTGGAACTGGATCTCGGCCTGGCCGGCCTCCAGCTTGGCGACATCGAAGAGGTCGGTCGTCAGCCGGGAGAGCCGAGCGGACTCGGCGGCGATGATCTCGTAGTAGCGCTGCCGTCGCTCCTCGTTACGGACGACACCGTCGCGCAGGGCCTCGGCGAAGCCTTGGATCGAGGTGAGGGGGGTACGCACCTCATGTGAGACCATGATGAGCAGGTCGTGCTGGGCGGACTGCGAGCGGCGAAGCCCCTCCACGAGGGCCTGGACCCGTTCGGCCATCTGGTTGAAGTGGCCGGCCAGATCGGCGATCTCATCCCCGCCGTGGGCGGGCGCCCGCTGGGCCAGGTCGCCCTCGGCGATCGCCCGGGCCGCATCGCCGGTCCCGCGCAACCGCCTTACGAGCCCCTGGGAGATTAAGAGCGCACTGGCTAGCGCAGCCCCGAGGAGGATGAGGATCCCTAGAGAGAGCCGTTGGGCAAAGAGGCGGACACCCTCTGCCATCTCGGCCTCGGGGCGTAGGACGACTACGCTGTACGGGCGCAGGAGCGGCAGATCGCGCGAGAGGGGGGCGGTAGCGACCAGGACAGGGCCGATCCCGTCGATCGTCGGCGGGGCCGCCATGAAGCGGATACGCGGCCCGCGGGTAAGGACCTCGGATGGGATCGTCGTCCCCTCGAAGGCCCGCTTCGTCGAGCGGAGGACGACACCCTGCCCATCGACGATGGCGACGATCTCACTGGCGAGCAGATCATCGAAGAAGGTGAAGGCCTCCTTGATGTTCGGACCAACGGGCGCCAGCGTCCGTCGGTTGGTGAGGCGCTCGGCTGCCAGCTTGGCGAAGCCATCGGCCATCGTCTGCAGGCGCCGCTGTTCGGTGCGGTAGCCGGTATCCCGGATCAGCCGGGGCAGGCCGAGCCCGATCACGACGATGACGATCCCGACGAGGGCGAGGTAGGAGAGGAGGAGCTTCGAGCGAATCTTCATCTACGTGCGCTCCCCGGTCTCAAACTTGTAGCCGACGCCCCAGACGGTGCGGATGTAGCGGGGCTTCTCAGGGTCGGGCTCGATCTTCTTGCGCAGTCGCTGGACGTGTACATCGACGGTGCGGAAGTCGCCGTAGAAGGAGTAGTCCCAGACCTTCTCGAGGAGCTGCTCGCGGGTGAAGGCCCGGTGCGGGTTCTGCGCGAGGGTGGCGAGGAGGTCGAACTCCTTCGGCGGCAGGTCGAGTTGCTGGCCGCGGACGACTAGGGAGCGTCCGGTCAGATCGAGGGTGAAGTCGGGGAAGGTGAGCAGGCCGGGCCGGTCCGGGGAAGAGGCCCCCGTTCGGGGATCAAGGGCGCCCCCTGCCTTCGTCTGGACCCGCTCCTCTCGCCGCAGGATCGCCTTGACGCGGGCGACAAGCTCGCGGGGGGAGAAGGGCTTGGTCAGGTAGTCATCGGCGCCGAGTTCCAGGCCAAGGATCCGGTCGAGCTCATCGGACCGGGCCGTCAGGAGGAGGACGGGGATGCCGTGGGGGGCGAGTTCCTTGCAGACCTCAAAGCCGGACTTGCCGGGCATCATTACATCAAGGACGACAAGGTCGGGCTTTAGCTCGGTGGCCTGTGCGAGGGCGCTGGGCCCATCGGCGGCCTCGACGACGCTGAAGCCTTCCTGCTCCAGGTAGAGGCGACAGAGCTCCCGAATGTTAGGCTCGTCATCGACGACGAGGATGGTGCGGCTCATGCGACATTCCTCCCTGTACGGGTCGTACCTATCTGGTTCGGCGGGGCGTCAAACCGATCCTTGCGTGAAGTATGAACGAGAGGTAAACGTATCGTCCCCCTTGCCAGGGCTGGCGAAAAGTAGTACCCTAACCGATGACGGTTCCTTTAAATCCAGTCCTGTGAGGCTGGCAAGGAGCACGCACATGACACTGGCCCGGCGTCCCGCATGGGAGCCGGTCTGGCCTGCCATACCTGCGTACATACACTCCTTGCCCTTGCCGGGTGAGGAGTTTTTTCGTTCAGGAGGGATACCCATGCACGAGCCGAAGGCGCTCCTGATGGACGAGAACCAGATCAGCCGGGCCCTCTCGCGGATCGCCCACGAGGTGATCGAGAAGAACAAGGGACTCGGTGAGGTCGCCCTGGTCGGTATTCGCCGGCGAGGCGTTCCCCTGGCCCAGCGTCTGGCCGCCAAGCTGCACGAGTTCGAGGGGATCACGGTCCCGGTGGGCGAGCTGGATATCACGCTCTACCGGGATGACCTGACGGAGATCACGGCGGATCCCCAGGTGAAGCGCTCCCAGATCGAGTTCGCCCTGCCCGGCCGCGTCGTGATCCTGGTCGATGACGTGTTGTATACGGGTCGGACGGTCCGCGCTGCGCTGGATGCGCTGCTCGATATCGGGCGCCCGGCCCAGATCCAGCTAGCGGTCCTCTGCGATCGTGGCCACCGCGAGCTGCCGATTCGGGCGGACTACGTCGGCAAGAACGTCCCGACCGCCCGTCGCGAGCGGGTAGAGGTCTCGCTGGTCGAGATCGACGGGGCGGATCGGGTCGCGCTTTACGAAGCGGAGTAGGGTCGTTTTTTTACACAGATTACGCAGATTACACAGATTGTTGGGCGGTACGGTCAGCCTAACTGAGCCGGTTGCGGAGGCCGAGGTTGGATTGAGAATGCCCATTCAGATGGTGTATAACCCACTGTCAAACCTCTTCCCACCCACAAAGGAGCGCCCGGTAATCTGTGTAATCAGGAAATCTGTGTAATCTGTGTAAAGTGTCCCGAAGAGACCCGCAGGGCATCACTAGGTAATCCGTGTAATCACTGCCCCAACCAGCGTAATTAGCTGTTAATGTCCCGATAAAGCCCAACCACCCCAAGGGAGGCCCACCACAAATGAGGCTGAACCGGAAGGACCTACTCGGACTAAAGGACCTCACCCCCGAAGAGATCACCCTCATCCTGGACAAGGCCGAGGCGCTCAAACCGATCGTCGAGTCCCCGGTCAAGAAGGTCCCCCACCTGCGCGGCAAGGCCTTCGTCACCCTCTTCTTCGAGAACTCCACCCGGACCGCCAAGTCCTTCGAGCTCGCCGGCAAGTACCTCGGCGGCGACGTGATCAACGTGACCGCCTCCGCCAGCTCCGTCAAGAAGGGCGAGACGCTGAAGGATACGGCGATGAATCTCGAGGCGATGGGCGTCGATGGTGTGGTGATCCGGCACGGCCAGGGGGGCGCCCCGGCCATCCTCGCCAAGTACTTACAGCATGCCTCCGTCATCAACGCCGGCGACGGCTTTAACGAGCATCCGACTCAGGGGCTCCTCGATATGCTCACGATCCGGCAGAACAAGGCCTCGTTCAAGGGCCTCAAGGTCGCCATCATCGGTGACTCCAAGCACTCCCGTGTCGCTCGCTCCAACATCTGGGGCCTGACCAAGATGGGCGCCGAGGTCTGGCTGGCTGGCCCCTCGACCCTCCTCGCCGAGGGCTTCGAGGGCCTGGGCGTCAAGACGACGACCCGCATCGAGGAGGCGCTTGAGGGCGCCGACGTGATCAACACCCTCCGCCTGCAGCTTGAGCGCATGGACCGCGGCTTCTTCCCGACCGCGGCCGAGTACCACAAGTTCTGGGGCCTCACCCCGAACCGGATGAAGCTCGCCCCGAACGCCATCGTGATGCACCCCGGCCCGATGAACCGCGGCGTCGAGATCTCCTCCTTCGTGGCCGACGCGGAGCAGAATGTGATCCTGCCGCAGGTGGCGAACGGCGTGGCGGTCCGGATGGCGGTCACGACCCTGCTCTTCGGAGGTGAGGCCTAACATGCTGCTCATCAAGAACGGCCGGCTCCTGGATCCGGCAAACGGCCTCGATACCGTCGCAGACCTCCTCATCGCTGAAGGCAAGATTGCGCAGATCGGCGCCAACCTCACGGCGCCGGCGGGCGCCCAGATCATCGATGGGACCGATAAGGTCGTCACCCCCGGCTTCATCGATATCCACGTCCACCTGCGTACCCCCGGGCAGGAGTATAAGGAAGATATGCGTTCGGGCACGGCTTCGGCAGTGCGGGGTGGCTTCGTCGCCATCGCCTGCATGCCGAACACGAGCCCGGTGATCGATAACGTCGCCATCGTCAACCACGTCAACTGGGAGGCGAAGGCGCGCGGCCTCTGCCACGTCTGGCCGACCGGCGCCATCTCCAAGGGCCTCAAGGGCGGGCAGATCGCCGAGATGGGCGAGATGAAGGAGGCCGGGATCGTCGCCGTCACCGATGATGGCCACCCGGTCGACTCCGCGGATATGATGCGCCAGGCGATGTACTACGCTCGGCAGTTCGACCTGGTCGTGATGGACCACGCGGAGGAGAAGTCGATCTCCCATGGTGGGGCGATGCATGAGGGCGCCGTCTCGAGCCAGCTTGGCCTCAGAGGCATCCCGCGCACCTCGGAGGAGGTTCACGTCGCACGTGATATCCTCCTCGCCCTGGAGACGGGTGCCCGGGTCCACATCCAGCACATCTCCTCGAAGAACTCGGTCGACCTGATCCGCTGGGGTAAGTCGATCGGCGCCCAGGTGACGGCGGAGGCGACTCCGCACCACTTCACCCTGACCGATGAGATCGTGCGCGCGATGGAGTATGATACGAATACGAAGATGAACCCGCCGGTGCGCGAGGAGTCGGATCGGCAGGCGATCATTCGGGGCCTGCAGGATGGCACGATCGACCTGATCGCCACCGATCACGCCCCGCATCATCTGGACGATAAGGATGTCGAGTACGGCGACGCCGCCTTCGGCATCGTGGGCCTTGAGACCTCGGTCGGCCTGACGCTGGATCGGCTGGTCAAGCCGGGTCTGCTCTCCTTGCACGAGATGGTGTTGCTGATGTCGACGCGGCAGGCAGAGTTGGTTCGCAAGACCCCGCCGGCCCTGCAGGTGGGCGCCCCGGCGGATATCACGATGCTTGATCTGCACAAGCGCTGGACCGTCAAGGCGAAGGAGTTCGCCTCCAAGTCGCGCAACACCCCGTTCGATGGGTGGGCGTTGACGGGCGCCCCGCATGCGACGATTGTCGATGGCGAGCTGAAGATGCTTGAGATGAAGGTTCTGGCCTAGGAGGGATTCGGATGCGTGAGGCGCTCAAGGCGAGTCGCCGGAAGGTGCAGTGGGTGGACGAGCCGGCGCTGGTCCTAGCCCACGAGGGCGATGGTGAGGTCTTCAAGCTGACCCTCCAGGCCCCACAGATTGCGCAGATGGCCGCTCCTGGTCAGTTTGTCATGGTCAAGGTTGGGGGCGTCGATCCCCTGCTGCGGCGGCCGTTCTCGCTCTGCGAGATTCGGCCAGAGGCCGGTGAGATCACGTTGATCTACCGGGTAGTCGGGCGGGGGACGGGGATCCTGGCGGAGGCGCCGGTGGGCGCCCGTCTCCTGACGATGGGACCGCTTGGCTACTCCTTCCCCGACCCTGCGGTGGGGAGCGGAGAGCTGCTCCTGGTGGGCGGTGGCCTTGGCATCCCGCCGATGGTGGCCGCTGCGACGGCGGCTGTAAAGGCGGGCCGTGCTGTGCGGGCGATTCTCGGGGCGCGGTCGGCGCGGTACCTGGCGGGTGCGGCGGAGCTGCAGGCGCTGGGGGTTCGTGTGGATCTGGTGACGGATGATGGGACCGCTGGAGAGCGGGGCGTTGTGACGGGGCCGCTGGCGGCAGCGCTGGAGCGAGCTTCGGTGGAGACCGGTGATACGGCTGGGGCAGGAGTTTCGGCTGAGGCGGAGGCTTCGGCAGAGGTCTGGGCCTGCGGCCCGGAAGGGATGCTCAAGGCGGTTGGCGCCCTGGCAGCCCAGCATGGGGCGCCCTGCTTCCTCTCCGTCGAGCGCCACATGGCCTGCGGCTTCGGTGCCTGCATCGGCTGTACGGTGCCAAAGGCCTCTGGCGAGGGCTTCTTCAAGGCCTGCCAGGACGGCCCGGTCTTCCTGGCGGAGGAGGTGACCCTCGGTGTCTAGTGAAGTCAAGGTGGGGGTCCCCGCTCTTTCCACCGAACTCTGCGGGGTCCGCTTCCAGAACCCCGTTTGGACCGCTTCGGGCTGCTTCGGCTATGGCCGCGAGTTCGCCCCCATCTTCCCGCTGAGCAGCCTCGGCGCCATCTGCGTCAAGGGGACGGCCCCGACCCCGTGGGTCGGTAACAGCGGCACCCGCGTCACCGAGACCCCTGGTGGCATGCTGAACGCCATCGGCCTGCAGAACCCGGGCGTCGATCACTTCCTGAACGTCGACTGGCCCTGGCTCCAAGAGCAGGGCGCCACCGTCATCGTCAACATCGTCGGCAGGACGATCGATGAGTATGTCGAGGTCGCCCGCCGGCTCGAGGGCTCGGGCGTGGCCGGGCTGGAACTGAACATCTCCTGCCCGAATGTGAAGGAGGGCGGGATCGCCTTCGGCACCTCGCTGGAGGGCGCCCAGGCCGTCACTGCCGCCGTTCGGGCCGCGACGAGCCTTCCCCTGCTGGTTAAGCTCTCGCCGAACGTGACCAGCATTGTCGACTTCGCCCAGGCCGTCGAGGCAGCGGGCGCCGATGCGGTCACGCTGATCAACACCCTCGTCGGCATGGAGATCGATATCAACCGCAAGCGGCCGGTCCTCGGCAACGTAGTGGGCGGTCTCTCCGGCCCAGCGGTCAAGCCGGTCGCCCTGCGGATGGTGTGGCAGGTAGCAGGGGCGGTCTCGATTCCGGTCGTCGGGATCGGTGGGATCGCGACCTGGCAGGATGCGGTGCAGTTCCTGCTAGCGGGCGCCCGTGCGATCCAGGTCGGTACGGCCTGCTTCTACAACCCGAAGGCACCGGTGGAGATCATCGAGGGGCTGGCCGCTTACATGGAGCGGGAGGGCGTTCGATCGCTCGATGAACTGATCGGTGCGGCCCGACCCGACTTTGCGCGGATTCGGTCCTTGCCGACAGGGCGGCGGAGCACCTCGGCGAGCCCGTTCCAGACGCTGGGCGATGCGGGCGCCCTCTGCGATCCAGTAACCGGGATCTGCGAGGTGCCGGGCGCCACTCCGGCTGTGCCAAAGGCGCCCAGCAAGGCCACCGGCGAGGCCGCTGATGCCCTTCGCCAGTGGATCAAGGACTCGGATCGCTTCTAACCGAACGTACGCCAGGAGGCTACCCTACATGGTCACCCGTGAACAGGCATACGAGATCTTCCGCCAGGCCGGTACCTTCCGCGAGGGGCACTTCCTCCTGACCTCCGGACGCCACTCCGGTGAGTTCTTCCTGATGCCCCATACCTTCCAGCACCCAGCGCTCTGGGAGCCGCTCGCCAAGGCGCTTGCCGAGCAGTTCGTCGGCCAGGGGATCGAGACCGTCTGCGGCCCTGCTACGGGCGGGATCATCCTCGCCTACGAGGTCGCCCGCTGGATCGGGCTCCTGCAGGGCGGTACCGGCCCCCGGGCGATCTTCACCGAGAAGACGGAGGGGGGCATGGCGCTCAAGCGTGGCTGGTCCCTCCGCCAGGGCGAGAAGGTCCTGATGGTGGAGGATGCCGTCACCACCGGTGGCTCGGTCAAGAAGGCGCTCGCTGCGCTGGAGAGGTTCGAGCCTGAGATCGTGGGTGTCGGCTGCCTCGTCGACCGGTCGAATGGCCAGCACGGC
This sequence comes from Symbiobacteriaceae bacterium, assembly GCA_035298385.1. Classification (GTDB taxonomy): domain Bacteria; phylum Bacillota; class Sulfobacillia; order Symbiobacteriales; family Symbiobacteriaceae; genus DATGYC01. The sequence continues at coordinate 8,159 of DATGYC010000035.1, forward strand.
TTCACGGTGCCCTTCCGCTCGGTGGTGCAGCATACCGTCGAGTCGTATCAGCCGGCGGAATGCCCGCTCTGCAAGGCGGGGGTTCCGGTCGTCTCGCCCAAGGTCTAAGCAAGAAGGGGCGCCCTGCCAGCGATTGGCAGGGCGCCCCGAGTTTCATGCGGCAAAGCTGAGAGCGGCGTCCCACGCGAGCAGGATCTCGCGGCGGGCGCTCAGTCGGTCGAGCCAGGGTTCGACGAGGATCTGCATCGGCCCGTCGGCTGGTTGGATGAAGGTGAGCGTCCGCAGTGGGCGCCCTTCCTCGAGGCCAAGGGGGGCCGTCATCTCCCAGATCTGGATGATCGGCAGGTCAGCGAGTTCGGCTACGGCGGTCACAGGTCGATCGACGCTGAGTGCACCGGCGAGTAGGTCACTGCTGGTGTAGCGGACCAGGTGGCTCTCCCGATCGCAACGTTCCGTCAGCCGCTCCCAATAGGCTCTTCGGTTGGCAGGGCCGGCCCAGGCGATGAAGGGGTCGTGGTAGTGCAGGTGAAGCGGCTGGACGTCAGCAGGGGCGACGAACAGTGGAACGCTCTCCTCTACGTGTAGGAGGACCCGTAGGAGCGGATCACTGCCGCTCATGGCGCAGGCTTGGCGAAGGCGGCCCAGGGCGCCCTGTTGGAAGCCGACAGCCTCGGCGATGCCGAACGTCGCCAGCGACTCGGCGTAGGCGATACCGGCACGACCCAGTAGGGCGGCCAGGCGGGCGTCGTCGCCATCGCCAGCGAGTTCGGTGAAGAGCCTGCCGTGGTAGAGGGCGTCCGCGCTGCGCCCCAACGCGAAGCAGCAGGTCAGAAGCGCCCGGTGGGCGGTCGGGCTCTGCGGCCGCAGCAAGAGGGTCTGGCGCAGGGCGGTCAATCCCGGGTTAAAGCGCTCGCAGGACAGATGGGTGATCGCTTCCGTCAGGTACTGCTGGAACAGGTTCATGGCGTTCAACTCCGCTCTGGGTCGGACCTATTTTACACACGTGGTAGATTCTTCTGACGAACAGTTTCGTTCTGATTTGAGGTTTCTCCTGCTGGGGGCGAGTGGAAGCGATCGACCAAGCCCTTGAAGCGTAAAGCCGCGGCATAGTAGAATGATGAACGGACTGCTATGTATGGAAGGAGGGATCAGAGCTTATGCCGATCTATGAGTTCCGCTGCAACCACTGCGGTCAGATCTTCGACGAGCTGGTGCCCGTCGACATGACTGGCGACGGACTGCGCTGCGCAAAGTGCGGTCAGGTGGGCGCAAAGCGGCTGATCTCGGCCTTTGCGGCACATGGCCTGGAGAATGGCCACATTGGCGTTGGCCGTAAGTTGACCGGCGGGGGCGCCCCCGAGGGCGGCGTGGCCCGCGAGACGAAGAGCTAGTTAGGTCTTGCTGCTTCGGAGGGCAACCTCCTACGGAGCTAAAGTCGCAAGGTCCTCGGAGGTTGCCCTCCGACTGCCACTAGAGCGATTCGGTCGGAAGCTGGACCAGAGGAAGGGGTAGTCTCTAATGCGCCGGATTCAGTACCAGGGCGAGGAGTACCTGATCCACACCCGCTCCGGGATGCGTGTGAGCGATTCGATGCGTGAGATGGGGATTCCCGTTCCGGAGTACACGACGCGGGAGAACGTCGAGGTCATGAAGGTGAAGTGGCCGAAGGACACGGCCTTCCTCCTGTTCGCCCCGACCCCGCTGGAGGTCGAACTGCTGGGCCAGGAGCTGGAGGGTGGCTTCCGGCTCGCAGATCAGGCGATCTTCAAGTAGAGATGGTGAAGGACCGGGGCGCTAGGGCGCCCCGACCACTGGTCGGGCCTGCCCTCCTTCCCGTTTACGCCTCTGATTGAGGCGGCGATCCCGGTCCTGACCGGTGCCGATCTAAAGGCGGTCTCGCCGATTGGGGCGGCGCCGGGCCTGGCCAAGAAGCCGATGCTGCTGATCCACGGCGAAGCCGATCCGGACATCCCGCAGAGCGAGTCGGCGAAGATCCTGGCCGCCTATACCCAGGCCGGCGGGACGGCCGGGCAACTGGTCACCTTCCCGGGCGCCGAGCACGTCCGTTCCTACCCGAAGGACCCAGCCCGGTATGAGCAGACGCTCCTGGCCTTCCTGGGCCAGTATCTGAAGTAATGGAGGCAGGGGGCGCCCAGTGGTGGGCGCCCCCTGCCTCTGCCTTGAAAGAAGGGGATTCAGTCGGGACTGTCCAATCATAGAACAAATCGATATCCGAATTGAATGGGGGAGAAGTTCCGTGTACGCCTATCGTCGTAGCGCTTTGCCGTCCTTCGCTCCTCGCCGTCGTCGGCGTTGGCTTGGTTGGACGATCGGAGTTCTGGTCTTCCTCATCGCAGCCACTCCTCTCGCCATCTCGGTCTACGTAGGCTGGAACTTGACCCATCCGGTCCGCAAGGCGCTCACGACAACGCCGGCCTCCGTCGGCGCTACCTTCGAAGAGATCCAGTTCCCCAGCCGCATCGACCACCTGACCATGAAGGGCTGGTATCTGCCGGCGAAGTCCGCCTCGACCAAGGCGGTCGTCATCGCCCATGGCTACAAGGGAAACCGGATCGAAGATGGGGCGGGCGCCCTCGGGACCGCCAAGTTCCTGACCGAGCAGGGCTACAACGTCCTGATGTTCGATTTCCGTGCCTCCGGTGAGTCCGAGGGTACCACCGTGACGGTCGGCCCGATGGAGAAGCGGGATCTGGCAGGTGCCGTTGACTTCGTGCGCAGCCGTGGCAACCAGAAGGTGGGCCTCCTCGGCTACTCGATGGGCGCCGGGACAGCCCTCCAGACGGCGGCTGAGGTGCCGGAGGTCGATGCCGTAGTCGCCGACTCCAGCATGCGTGACTTCAAGCTCTACCTGCAAGAGAACATGGCGTACTGGACGAAGCTCCCCGACTTCCCCTTCACCTCGATCATCCTGGCGGTGATGCCGACGATCATCGGGGCGGAGTTGAAGGACCTCTCTCCGGTCTCGGTGGCACCGCAGTTGGCCAAGAAGCCGATGCTCCTCTTCACCGGCGATAAGGATGATGCGATCCCGCTGTCGAACTCGGAGGCGATCCTGGCGGCCTACCAGAAGGCGGGCGGGAGCGCTGGCAAGCTGGTCGTCATTCCGGGCGCCGGCCACGTGAAGTCGAACGTGGTCGATCAGGCTCGGTACCGGCAGGAGCTTACTGCCTTCTTTGGTCAATCGCTGAAGTAGCATGAGGGCCGCTCCGGATCTTTACCGGAGCGGCCTTTCGTGTAGGAGGGGTAGAGCAGATGCGCGCATTCGCAGCGGTCCTGTTCTGGATCCTGGCGCTGGTCGCACTGATGTTGCTGACCGATGGTGATGCGGGAACGGGGGCTCTCTTAGGGGGCGCTCTCATCGTGGTGGGCGCCCTCTGGCTGGAGATGAAAGGGATGGAGCGCCGCATCGCCGAGTTGGAGCGGATCGCGGGGACGGCGCTGGGCCAACCGCAGGTGCAGCCTGAGCGCGTGATGGGCGCCCCCGCTGCCTCGCCGACGACGGCCCCGGTTACCAACCAACCGGAGTCGGCCCCGGCCACCAGCCACCCGGTCTCGGCCCCGGTTACCAGCCACCCGATCTCGGCCTTCCCCGAACCCACCCCCGCCACGGCGCCCTTCGATTGGGCAGCGGCGCTCCGCGTCATTCTCGGTCCCCTGGCCGGACAGGCCAGCCCTGCTGAGGCGGAGCAGCAGATCGGCATCTTCTGGTTCAGCCGCTTGGGCGGGCTCCTCCTGGTGGCGAGTAGTATCGTTGGCTACTTCCTGCTCCCCAGCGCCCTGCTGCAGGCCGTGATCGGCTGGATCGTCGGTCTGGTGATCATCGGCGCTGGTGCGTGGGCTTGGCGTGCCGGTTACCGGCCGTGGTCACAGGCGGTGACGGGCGCCGGCGTTGGCATCCTCTACGCTGTCAGCGGTGCGGCGGCGGTCAGCTTCTCCCCTGCGCTGCTCTCCCGGCCCTTCGCCTTCGGGCTGATGGCCCTGATCACGACCGGCGCGACGGCGCTCGCCGTCGGCTACAACTCGCCGGCCCTGGGACTCTTGGGCATGCTGGGCGGCTTCGCTACCCCCTTCGTCCTCTCCAGTGGTGATGGTGACTTCCGCGTCCTCTTCGCCTACCTGGCGATCCTGGACCTGGGCCTGCTGGCGGTCGCCTGGTTCCGGCGCTGGCCGCTCTACAACCAGATCCTCTTCGTCGCCACCTGGTCGATCTGGGGGCTTTGGCGGGCGGATACATATACCCCAGCGGATGCGACTGCGGGCTTCCTCTTCACCTCGCTCTTCTTCCTCTTGTTCATCGGGGTATCGGTCCTGTACAACCTGGTCCACCGGCAGGCGGTAGTCCTGCAGGAGTTGCTCCTGCTCCTGCTCAACGGCTTTCTCTACTTCACGGCGGGACTCGACTTCCTAGGCAGCGGGGCGCCCCGGGCACTCTTCGCCTTCGGGGTGGCCGCCCTCTACGCGGCACTCGGTCTCTACGCCCGGCGCCGTAGCCCGGCTGACCGGGCGCTCACCCTTGGCTTCCTGGGCCTGGGCGTCACCTTCCTGACCGTCGCCTTCCCGGTCGCCTTCGATGGCCCCTGGGTCACCCTCGCCTGGGCGATGGAGGGGCTGGGGCTGACCCTGGTGGGCGCCCGCAGCGAGCTGCGCTCCGCCCTCGGGGTGGGCCTTGCGCTCTACGGCTTAGCGATTGTACGCCTGCTCTTCCTCGATGGGCTCCAGCCGCATCAGTGGCTCCTGGTAGTGCGAGCGGCTGACTTCCTGGGCGTTGCAGCTGCGCTCTATGCGGGCGCATGGCTCTATCACCGCAATCGGCCGGTCCTGCCATCACAGGAGACGATCGTGGGCCCCGGAACGTTGCTGGGCGTACTGGCGGTAGCCGCCAACGTGGTGACGCTCTGGTGGATCTCCCTGGAGATCATCATCCTGAAGAATCCAGTCAGCGTAACGGGCTACGGGCTGGCGGCAGCCTGGTCGGCCTATGGGCTCCTGCTGGCGCTTGTGGCGTGGCGTTGGCCCAACGTCGGCCCACGACTGGGCGCCCGGCTCGTCCTGGTCGCACCCTTGCTCGCGCTTCTGCCGCTCTCGTACTTCGGTACGGCCATGCTACCGTTGCGCTTGAGCGTCTCGGTTGGGCTGTTGGGCGCCATCTGGTTGGCGGAGTACCTGTTCCGCCCCACGGCAGAGCGGTTCGAGGGGGTCGGCCTACTCTCCCTTGTTGCCACCGTCGTGGGGGCCTTCCTCCTGCGCCTGGAGGTCGACCACTGGGCCGATGCTGCCCGCCTTCGCCTCGCGAAGGAGATGGCGCTCAGTGTACGGACCCTGGCGTATGCTGGCCGAGTCCGGGCGGAGCAGTTGCTCGGACGGGTGGCGATGACCGACCTCGCGCTTCTTGCGCTCTACGCCCTTGTCGTCATGCTGGTCGTCAACTGGCTGCGCTCCCGGTCCGGCAAGCTGGTAGCAGCGGGCCTCTTCGGGCTGACCTTCCTGATCGCCCTGACTGCACTTGAACCCGGGCTAGCGGCGCCGCCGGTCTTGCGGATGGCCACCTTCGGAGCGCTGGTGGGTGGGGCCTGTCTGGCCGGATACCTGGCGCGTCGGCAGGGGGAGGATGCGCGGCTACACGGCGTGCTCTCCTTGGGCGCCGCCGCCCTGACGGCCTATTGGGGCGCCCTCGAGGCCTCCCACTGGCTCGATCCCGGATCGCCGCTCTGGCCGATGGCGATCTGGCTAGGGCTCTACGGCTTGGTGCTGGTCGCCCTCTGCCTCTGGCTCCGCTCGCTGGAGGGGCGGTTCCTGGGCTTCGCCTCAGCCGCTCTTGGCCTCATCCTGGGGCAGGCCGTCGCTACGGAGGATCTGACCCACTGGCCGCGTTGGCTCGCCTGGGCGGTGCCTGCGGGCGCCCTTTGGCTCTTCCCGTACCTCGTCCGGCGCTTCCGGCGGGAAGAGGAGGAGATTGATCTCCCGCTCTCGATGTGGGCCGGTCTCGCAGCGGCGGCGCTCGCCCTGCCCTGGCTCTACCTGGAAGCGAGCCACTGGCCCGGAATCGCCCTGCCCTCCTTCCTCGTTTCCGCGCTTTGGGGCGGCTGGGGCTTCTTGGTCCTAACGGCAGGCTTCCTGATCCGCCATCGGCTGACCCGCATGCTGGCGTTCGGCATCGTCGGCTTGACCCTGCTGAAGGTCGGCCTGATCGACATGTGGACCCTCGCCTTCGTCTGGCGGGTCTGGATTGGCGCCGGCATCGGGACGCTACTCCTGCTCGCCTCGCTGGCCTACCAGCGCTTTGGCGCCCGGCTCCTGCAGTAAGCGAGAAAAAGTTGACCCCCTGCGCTTTCGCAGGGGGTCAACTCTGTTACTGGCAGCCGGTCGGGCTACAGGAGAGCAAGAGTGAGATGCCGATCAGGCCGGAGATGATGGGGAGGAGGACCCCCGCCAGGGTGTAGAACTGGGACTTGTGACCGGAGCAGCCGAGGCGCTTGCCGCGGACGACCAGGAGGCCACCGGCGAGAAAGGAGAGAGCGAGATACATGGGAGGATCCTCCTTCCAGTCATCT
>DATGYC010000036.1:0-2135 GCA_035298385.1 Symbiobacteriaceae bacterium
CGTTCCTCAACCTTTTCCAAGCGTTCGTTGGTGTCACGGCGGAAATCGGCCACTTCGCTCTTGAGCCCGCTGACGTCGCTCTTAAGCCCGCTGACGTCGCTCTTGAGCCCGCTGACGTCGCTCTTAAGTCCGCTGACGTCGCTCTTAAGTCCGCTGACGTCACCCTGCAGACCTTCAACCGCGTTCCTGAGCCCCTTCACGTCTGCACGTACCTCTTCCAGGCGTCCCATAATGGCCTTGAGCAGTTCCTGCGTTTCGTCCATCAGAGTCTCTCCTTCCGAATGTGGGCGTACAGCGGGGTGGCTTAGCCTTCGTCTCTAGTATGCCGTATTGCCCTACGAACAGCAATCATCTCTTTCACGTGAAACGATTGCACCGATCTTTCTTGACTGCCTCTCGCCCAGACTCTATCTCCCTAGGCCGAGGCCTTTTGATTCTGCCCAATCGGTGGGACGACCAGCCCCAGGAAGACCGGCCCCGCCATGGCGCCCAGGTTGGTCAGAACGTGCCCCAGCACCGGCCACCAAAGGCTCCCCGTCCGCAAGGCCACCCACGACCAAGCAACCCCCATGCAGAGCGCCGCAACAAGCGTCACCGGATGGCGCAGGGAGGATGAGACAGGCCCGAACGTAATCGGATGGTTCAGCGCGAAGAGCGCACTGGCAACGAGTACCGCCACCCACGGCGCCCAGCTACTCAGACCCTGCAGCACCAAGCCTCGCCAAAAGAGTTCCTCCATGAAGCCGTTCGCCACCGCAAAGAGAAGCCAAGCCGCAATCCCCTCGCCCGAGCGAAGGGCCTTCAGGTTCAGGAAGAGGAAGGAGAGGTGCGCCACCCCAATCCCGAGGGCCAGTGCGGCCCAGCCCCAACCGCTCTGTGGCGCCGCAAACCAGTTCGCCCAAGCGCCCGCGGGAGCGAGCAGAATCACCAGGAGAAGCATCGAGGCCCAGTAGACCAGGGTGGGGAGCGTCCATGCCCACTTTGACGAAAGGCGCACGGCCTTCCGTGCGGCCAATCGGCCGCAGGCCAGTACCAGGAGAGAAGCGAGAAGGGTCACCATATGGCCTCCTACTTAGCAGAGATCTTTTGCCCAAAGGCACTAGAGCCTATCCAGACCCCAGACCTGCACCTTCAGCTCCTTGGCGAAGAGCAGGTGGGGCGCCGTCGCCGGCAACTCGATCCCGGCGGCTGCAGCCACCGTGTTGACCTGCAGATCGAGCGAGGCCGCCTGCAGCGTCCAGGGCTCGTGGGCGATCTCCCCCCGGTAGAGCCCACCCGCCTTATCCGCCGCATAGAGGCAGTAGCGCTCCGTCAGGAACTGCGCCAGCGTCCCCGGCCTCGCCTTGAAGCTCGGCCCCTGCGGGCGGTACTTGCCGCTGAAACGGGCCTTCTCGCCGCGCTCCATCCGGTAGGCGAGGCCATCCCGCTCGGTCTTCACCGCAAAACGCGCCTTGAAGTAGGGCAGGTGGAAGAAGCGCCGGGCGCCCCAGACCGCCAAACGTGATCCGGCATCAAGCGAGAAGAACCAGACCCCCTTCACCCCATCCCGGACCACGTAGGTCCGCACGTTGAGCTCCGGGAAGGCGGAGGCACCGAGGATCGGCAGTCCGCTCCGGTGGGCGATCCCCCGCATCTCAAACGGCACCACGCCAATCCAGGCCTTGCCTTCCCAGAGGTCGAGCTCTAGCCCGGCGGGGATCAGCGGACGGATGACGGCTGGGTCGACCGGCCAGTGGGCAAAGAGCAGGTTCAGCCAACGCTGCTCCATCAGATGTGGGCGTTCAGAATGATTCGGCATTGCGTGACAGCTCCCTATTGTCTCTAGTTGGACAATACCATAGAATGGGTTGTGCTGTAAGTCACTGAGAGGAGCCTGGACTCCGATGGCTAAGAAGTTCCCCGCCATGACCCCCGAGCAGATCGCCTTCATCGAACACCAGAAGATCTTCTTCGTCGGCAGCGCGCCGCTCTCTGCCGACCATCGCGTCAATGTTACCCCCAAGGGCTATGACTGCCTCCGGGTCCTGAGCGAGAACCGGGTGGCCTACCTGGACGGCTCTGGCAGCGGCAACGACACGAGCGCAAATCTACTGGAGAACGGCCGGATCACCTTCATGTTCTGCTCCTTCGAGACC
>DATGYC010000037.1:0-15704 GCA_035298385.1 Symbiobacteriaceae bacterium
GCCACCAAGAAGCAGAGAGAGAGCCGGGCGCCCTGGTGGGCGTAACCCGGCTCTCTCTGCTATTCCGCCATCCGTCCCTGCCGTCGCTGCAGGGCCAGGAGCGCATCGACCACGTCCCGATCGAACTGAGTCCCCGCACAGTGGAGCATCTCCGCTGCCGCAGCGACCGCCCCCTTCCGGGTCTGGTACGCCCGTACATAGGTCATCGCATCGAAGGAGTCCGCTACCGCCACGATCCGGGCAACCAGGGGGATCTCGGCGCCGCCAAGCCCATCCGGGTAGCCCCGCCCATCTGCCCGCTCATGGTGCCACCGGACGATCGGGACCGCTGCCGAGAGCAGTGGAATCGGCGCCAGGAGGTCGGCGCCCCAGGTCGGGTGCTGCTTAACGATCTGCCACTCCTCCGTACTCAGCTTGGTTGGCTTCTGGAGGATGGCACGGTCGATCTCCAGCTTGCCGATGTCGTGGAGCAGGGCGCCCCACTCCACCGTCCGGACCTCCCCCTCAGGCAGGCCCATCTCATTCGCCAGCGCGGCCGCCATCCGGGCGACCCGGACGGAATGGGCGTAGGTGTACTCATCCTTCGCCCGCAGGAGGGCTGAGAGTGTGTTGAGCGTCGGCAAGGTGTGCCGTTCCCGATGCGTGACGTTGCAGTTGAGCGCTCGGAGCGTCGAATGGTAGACCCGCACGCAGTTCCGGCCCCTCGCCTTCGCCTCGTAGAGCGCCAAGTCGGCCATCCCGGTCAGGCCGTCCTTCTCGCGCGAGTGAATCGGGAAGCAGGCGACCCCCATCGAGATCGTCAGGGTGAAGTTCTCCAGCCCCAAGGCTGTGGCCACGTGCGTGGCGATCGCCGTCCGGAGCCGCTCCGCCATCGCATGCGCCTGATGCTCGCCCATCCCCGGCAGCAGGGCGACAAACTCCTCGCCGCCGTACCGGCAGACCAAGCCCGCGCTCCCCACCCCGCTCTCCAGGACGGATGCGACGGTTCGGAGCGCCCGATCACCCAATTGGTGACCGAAGGTATCGTTAAACTGCTTGAAGTGGTCCACGTCAGCCAGGATCAGGCCGAAGGGCGTCCCGACCCGGAACTGCTCAGCCAGCATGTCCTGGAACCGGCGATGATTCCCGACCCCGGTCAGTTCATCGGTCATCGCCTGCAGACGGAGGCGGTCATGCAGGAGAAGCTGTTGGACTGGCAGACCGATCTGCTGGGCCACCCCCTGGCAGAGGCTGAGAAACGGCGACGAGCCATGTAGCTTCCCACAGAGATCACCCACCAGCACGAGTAGACCGAGGAAGGCGCCCTGATGATCGATTCGGACCCCGAGGAGCCCTGTCTGCTCGCCGGTCGCATCGATCAGGGTCTGAGCGATCGGGTCCCCGTGCACATCGGTGAGCTGGACGTAGCCCTCGGCGACCGCTCGGTAGAGGATCGACTCGTCGGGGGCGGCCCGCAGTGAGCGCAGGAGAGCGCCAGACAGGTGGGAAGAGGCGCGACCGACCAGATCCTCGCCGTCGGTCAGGAGGATCGTCGCCTCGACATCCAGCCGCTCTCGGATCAGGCGGCAGGCCCGATCGAGCAGTTCGGGCAGGGAACGCATTCCGCCGAGCAGGTTGGCGAGTTCCAGGAGCAGGGAGGCCTCGGTGCCGCTTGCCGAGTGGGCGGCCGGGCGGACTGCCTGCAGCCCCAGACCGACCTGATCAGCCACGGCATGCAACAGGTGGCAGTCGCTGTCACTGAGCGCCTCCGCGGTCGGAAGGCCCGCGATCAGCATGCCGTAGCTGCCCTCGTGGGGGATCGGGGCGATACAGAGGGCGCCCACCCCCTCCCAGCGCATCGCCTGCACAAGTCCACCAGTCGCTGAGTCGACTGGCAAGGTGCGCGGCGCGGCCGGCTCGCCCCACTGTTCCAGCAGGGCGGCAGCCGAGAGGGAGCCGCCCGGTGGCACGGGCAAGGGGGGCTGCATGATCAGGGCTCCACAGGGTTCGGGCAACAAGAACAGGCACTTCAAGCACGTCTCTGCCTCCAGCAGGTGCTGCACCCGCTCCAAGAGGCAGGTAACCGAAGCGGATTGCCGCAGTTCATGGCCAAGGCGAACCAGGAGGGCGGCGTCCAGACCAAGACCGATCGGTGTCATCTGGAGATCTCCCCACTTCCCTTTTATCTACCAGTTTAGATTATACAGATTATCTACAAAAAATACCAGTATTTCCATTCACTTCGTCTCCGAAAACAGAGAGGCGGCCCCCTCGGGGGACCGCCTCTAACGCGCCACCATATGGTAAAGCAAAGGGGGGGATCGGACCATGGCTGAACTCGCCTGGCGTCACTCCTGGCTCTGGGCCCTGCTCCTCTTCGGCCTCTACGGTCTGCTCAGTCCGGACTGGTGGTCCACCGTAATCGGCCTGGGTCTCTTAGGCACGTGGGCTCTGGAGGGGCGGGCGATCCGGCGGGCGGCGGCCAGTCAAACGGGTGCGCTGCCGTCCGGTCGGGGCGCCCAGACCGCCCTGGCGGGCGTCCTCATGATCCTAGGTGGTCTGCTCCACCTAGCGCAGGTTGGACCGCTGCAGCAGCCGACGACCCCGGAGGGCGTTCAGACCCTGGCTAGACTCTTCCTAGCGGTGAGCCAACTGCTCTGGACGATCGGTGAGGTCAGGCGGTTTCGCCGCGAGGTCGAGCAGGCCGGATGACGAGTTCGGCGCCCTCCACGCTGACTTCGACCGGCTGCGACGCGAGCAGGTCGGCCAGAGCGGCACGGCGGGAGTCCGCCTCCTCGGGCTCGACCACGAAGGAGACGGCCTCCTCATCCAGGCTACCATCGGTCCGAGTGGCGTAGGGGCGGGCACTCCGGGCCAGCAGCCGCTCCGCCTGGACCACAAGCTGGTCCTTAATGACAGGGCGCCGGACCGGCACGACCGGCCAGATCAGTTCGGAGAGGAAGCGGGCGCCGACGTAGAGCGCCACAAGCCGGGCGACCAGGGCACGGATCCCACTACTCGACCCGCCCAGCAGGGGGACGAGGAGCAACCAGCCGAGTAGCAGGCCGCTCAGGGCGGTCAGCGCCTGTTGAAGCAGGGCAGGGCGCCCCTTCAGAAGCGGCAGTCGGCCGGTCAGTGCATGACCCATGGCATAGACCCCGGCCGTCGCGAGCGAAAGAATGAAGCCGATAGCACCAAAGACGAATCCTTGACCCGTCAGCACGTAGGCGAAGAGGCCAACGAAGAGAGCGATTCCGGTCTCACGAACCAGGAGCTGGATGATTCCTACCATATGGGTTACCTCCCACGGCAAAAGAGGACTCCGCTACTGTGCGGAGTCCTCTCTATTCTAGCACGATTACGGGTTCTTGACGTCGATCGGGGCGCCCCGATCGATCACCGGCTTGTTCCGCAGCACGACGATGTCGACCCGGCGATTCTTCGCCTTTCCGTCCGCTGTGCCGTTCGAATAGAGCGGACGAGTCTCACCGTAACCGACCACGATCATCCGCTCGGCGCCGATCCCCTTCATCTCCAGGTAGTCCCGCACTTCGTTAGCACGACCGACCGAGAGGTACCAGTTGGACGGGAACTCCACCGTGTTGATCGGGTCTGAGTCGGTGAAGCCCTCGACCGAGAGATCATTCGGAAGTCCGCCCAACTTGGCGGTGATCGCATCCAGCAGCGGCAGGAACTCCGGCTTTAGGTTCGCCTTGCCGGAGTCGAAGGCGGCGCTGCCCACTAGCGAAAGAGTGAGGCCACGATCGCTCAGGTAGACCGTGAAGCGTCCGTCCTTGGCGAAGTCGACGGCGAGCTGCTCGCCGACCTCCTTCAGCTCATCCTTCGGCCCTTCGCCCCCACCGGACTTGGGCGTATCACCTGAAGCGGGCGGGACCACCGGCGGGATCACCTGGGGCATGGGGGCTGAGACGCCGTCGCTCTGGCCCGGGATCGGGACGATCTGGTTGCCGCCGCCACTCTGCATGTTGAAGCCAATCCGGAGGGCTGCGGCTAGACCAGCCATCTTCTTCTTGTCCATCTCCGACATGCCATAGAGGATGATGAAGAAGACCATCAGGAGCGTGACCATATCGGCGTAGGTGACTAGCCAGCGTTCCTGGCCGCCGCCACCGTGGCCGCCGCCGCCGCTACTCATCGATCGTCGCCTCCCCGTGCTGCACGCTTAGCCGGGGAAGCCTCCGAGATGTACGCCTCGAGCTTTTCGCGCAGGGAGCGGGGCGCCTCGCCGGTCTGCAGGCCGGTGACGCCAGCGACGCACATCTTGCCGAGGAGCGTCTCGTAGGCGATATTCTCCTTCACCTTCTTGCCGAGCGGGAGCCAGACCAGGTTGGCCGTCAGAATGCCGTAGAAGGTGGCCAAGAAGGCGAGGGCGATCGAGTGGGCCAACTGCTCCGGGTTGGAGAGGTTGGAGAGCACGTTGACCATGCCCATAACTGTACCAATGATGCCGATCGTCGGGGCGTAGCCGCCGGCGGAGTCCAGGAAGGAGGCGGCGGAGAGCTTGCGATGCTCGTCCAGCTCGACCTGGGTCTCCATGGTCGCCTTTACGACCTCCGGATCCGTGCCGTCAACGATCATCTGGACACCGCGAATCAGGAGCGGGTTACCCAGGGAAGCGACGTCGTCCTGCAGGGCGAGGAGACCCTCACGGCGGGCCCGTTCGGCCATCTGGACGAGGCGATCGATCAGTTCGTACGGGTCCTGCTCTGTGCGCATGAAGGCCGAGCCAAGCGCCTTGGGCACCGCCCGCAGATCCTTGCTGCGGGTGCCGACAATGGAGGCGCCCAGGGTGCCGAAGAAGATCAAGACAAAGGCTGGCGCCTGAATCAGGCTCGAGACCTTGCCGCCTTCCATGAAGACGGAGGCCAGGATGGCACCAAAGCCGAGTAATAAGCCAACGAGTGTGGTGAGATCCACCGTTCGTTCCCATCCTTTCTTGATCACGAGCTCTATTGCTTTAAGTTAAACGGACACGGAAGCCTCTCCTCTATCTATCGGAGTCCGGGCGCCCCCCGTTAAGGTCTTTCGGCGGTCGAAAAATTGTTTCGGCCCCAGTAATATCGTTCGCTCGTTACTGGGATCTCGCGACGTAGGCCTCCGGGCGCCGCTCCTTACGCGGGGTGACCGAACCGGACTGGCGAATTCGCTGTAGCAGGCCCAGGTCGACTTCGCCGACCAGGCAGGCGTCCTCGTTCCATTCGCCCTGGACCATGATCCCGTCTGGCGGGAAGGGGATGTCACAGGGGGTGATGATCGCTGAGCGGCCGTACCACTGCTCGAAGTAGCGGAGGCCGGGCAGGGCGCCCGTCACGCCCGAATGGATGACGTAGAGTTGGTTCTCCACCGCCCGTGCATGCGCGCAGTAGCGGACCCGCCAGAACCCCTGCCGGTCATCCGTGGCAGAGGGGACGAGCAGGATGTCGGCCCCAGCGTCAGCGACGGCCTGGCTGGCGCCCGGGAACTCGACGTCAAAGCAGATATTGACGGCCAGCCGACCGACCGGAGAGTCGACCACCAGGAGATCGTTCCCGCGCTCGAGCGCCCAGGGGTCGACCTCACAGGGAGTCATGTGGACCTTGTCCTGATGGAAGAGGCGGCCGTCTGGAAAGAAGAGGTGCGCTCGATTGCGCAGCCCGGTCCCAACCCGAGTCAGGTGAGTCCCGCCCAGGATCACCATCTGATGCACCTTGGCGAGGTCGGTCATCAGGGTCAGGACCTCGGGGGTCCACCGCTCCCAGTCCGAGTCAATGCCGGCGAGCGGTGCGGTCAGGTACTCCGGGAAGACGAGCAGTTGAACGCCACAGTCGGCGGCGTAAAGGGCGTGATTCCTCACCTGGGCGGCGAACTGGTCAAAGGTGGAGACCGGGCGGTGTTGGAACTGTACGGCGCCAAGGCGAACACGACTCAACGGCCTCTCACTCCCGCTAACATTCCGTCTACTCGCCCATGGTAGCACGATCGGGGGGCGACCTCCAAGGACTAAGCGATTTTAGCTCCGCAGGAGGTCGCCACCCGAAGGGGGGCGATCTCCAAGGACAAAGCGAGTTTAGCTCCGCAGGAGATCGCCCCCCGAAGGGGGCGACCTCCAAGGACTTGGACTCCTTGGTGCACGAATGGGACGAGAGTCCTATTTTTATCATAGTGTTAAAATTTTATGATAGCAATGCCGCATAAGCGGTACTATTCGTGAACGGGGTGAAGTGCATGCGTCGATCGCGTCTCATGCCCCTGCTCCTGGCTCTCTCTCTGCTCGTGCCGACCGGTATCGCCGCCAAGCAACCGGAGAAGATGGACATCTCAAGTACCTATGTGATCCATGGAGTGAGTACCCAGCAGCAGCGCTCCGCCATTGCCAACACCGGTGCCGCCCTCGAACAGATCAGTTCAGATTTCGTGACCGTCGTCGCGACCGGCGCTGAGGTGAAGGATCTGCAGAAGCTTGGATTTGCCCCCGAGGCGCTTCTAGTCGCGGAGGACTTCCCCACCGCCGACTCCGCCTACCACAACTACAGCGAGATGGTCAGCGAGATCCAATCCGTCGCCACCGCCAAGCCAGCGATCACCTCGCTCTTCTCGATCGGCAAGTCCTATGAGAACCGCGACCTCTGGGCGATGAAGATCAGCGACAACGTCGGGACGGACGAGAACGAGCCCGAGGTCCTCTTCGTCGGTCTCCATCACGCCCGCGAGCACCTGACGGTTGAGCAGGCGCTCTACACCATGCACCTCTTCGTCGACAACTACGGGACCGATTCCCGCATCACCAACATCGTCAACAGCCGCGAGATCTACATCGTCTTCAACCTGAACCCAGATGGCGGTGAGTATGACATCGCGACCGGCTCCTACCGCTCCTGGCGGAAGAACCGGCAGCCGAACAGCGGCTCGTCGTACGTCGGGACCGACCTGAATCGGAACTACGGCTACAAGTGGGGCTGTTGCGGTGGCTCGAGCAGCTCGACCTCGTCTGAGACCTACCGGGGCGCCGCCGCCTTCTCCGCCCCGGAGACCGCCCGCCTGCGTGACTTCATCAACGGCCGGGTGATCGGCGGTGCGCAGCAGATCAAGACGGCGATCACCTTCCATACCTACTCGGAACTGATTCTCTGGCCCTACGGCTACACCACTACGGACGTCCCGTCCGACATGACGCTGGATGATCACAACGTCTTCGTCGCCATGGGCCAAACGATGGCCGGGCAGAACGGCTACACGCCCCAGCAGGCCAGCGACCTCTACATCACCGATGGCGACCTGACCGACTGGGCCTACGGCACGCACAAGATCTTCGCCTATACGTTTGAGATGTACCCGACCTCCTCCAGCCCTGGCTTCTACCCGGCGGACGAGCAGATCGGGCCGCAGACGAGCCGGAACCGGGAGCCGATCCTCTATATCGCCGAGCAGGCGGACTGCCCGTACCGCTCGATCGGCAAGGACTCGACCTACTGCGGTGCGACTGGCACGACGGTCTGGTCGGACGACTTTGAGACCGACAAGGGCTGGACGGTCAACCCGAGTGCGACGGATACCGCCACCCTGGGTATGTGGCAGCGCGGGAACCCCGAGGATACGAACTCCTCGGGCGCTAAGCAGCTCGGCACCACGGTCAACGGCTCGTATGACCTAGTAACAGGAGCTCTCGCCGGGGTCGGGGCTGGCGACTACGACGTGGACGGCGGAGTCACATCCGTCCGCTCACCAGCGATCACCCTGCCTTCGACCGGGACGCTGACGCTCTCCTTCTCCTACTACCTGGCCCACGGGACGAACTCCTCAAGCGCCGATTATCTGCAGGTCAAGGTAGTCGGCTCGTCGACGGTGACGGCCTTCCAAGAGGTGGGCGGGACCGAGAATGATGATGCGGCCTGGGCTGTTGCGACCTACAATCTGAGCGCCTTTGCGGGCCAGACAGTCCGGATCCTGGTCGAGGCGGCGGATGCCTCAACGGCCTCGCTGGTCGAAGCGGCGATCGACAACGTCAAGATCGTGCAACAATAACGCAGAGACCGGAGCAGGGCGTTGACCCTGCTCCGGCTTTTTCTTAGAGTTGGCCCGTCAGCCGCTGGAGCAGGAGCGAGAGGAACGCGACGAGGAGCCAGAGGATGCCGCCCAGCAGGAGCGGCTTGGGGCCGGTCTTGCGGAGCCCCTTCAGGTCGGCGGAGAGACCGACCGCTGCTAGGGCGACGACGATCAGGAACTTGGCCAACTTCGGCAGCCACGTGGTCAAGAGCGCCGGCACCAGGCCGGTCGAGACGAGCAGGGAGGCGGCCACAAAGCCAAGGATGAACCCGGGAACCACCTTGGTGATTCGGCGCCAGGAGTTGACCTGGCTGGTAGCTGGCGCCATCGGGGCGCCCGCATGACCAGCGGTGCCTGTCTGACCGACGGCCAGACCAAGGGCGGTAGACGTGGCGGCCACAGCCCGGCGGCGCTGCAACCAGGCAAAGAGCAGCGAGACGGGCACGATCATCAGCGCTCGCGAGAGCTTCACCACCGTGGCGTACTCGCCTGCCTCCTTGCCGTAGGCGTAGGCGGCGGCGACGACCGAGGAGGTATCGTTGATCGCCGTTCCAGCCCAAAGGCCGAAGCTGTGCATGCTCAGCCCGAGCAGATGACCGAGCACCGGGAAGAGCAGGACCGCTGTCAGGTTGTAGAGGAAGATCGTTGAGATTCCGTAGGCCAGATCCCCCTCCTCCGCCTCCACAACCGGGGCGACGGCAGCGATTGCCGAGGCACCGCAGATCGCCGTGCCGGCGCCGATCAGGGCGGTCAGGTTCCGGGAGATGCCCATCCGGGGGCCGATCAGGAAGGCGGCACCGAGGCAGACCACCAGGGTCCCGATCATCACCACGAAGGATTCGGCACCGGTCCGCCAGACCTGGGCGAAGGAGAGGCCGAAGCCCATCAGGACGATGGCGATCTGCAGGACCGCCTTGGCGGTCCACTTCAGGCCGGGCTTGAGCCGGGCGCTAGGCGCCCGCCAGGCAGAGAGGCCAACGCCGGTCACGATCGCCAGCACAGGGGCGCCGATGACGGGGAGAGCCTCGCCGACCAGCCAGGCGAAGACGGCGACGGCAAGGGCCAGGAGGGCGCCCGGGATCCGCTCCAGGCGCGGAGCAGGCCGGGAGGCGAGCGAAGACATGGCGACAGCCTCCTCAGGTAAGGTCGGCAGATCCTAGGACAATGAGACTGGTTACCTGGCCCCAGTAGTAGCGGGCTTGGCCCCAGGCGCTCCCGGCTCCCAATGGGTCAGCCCTGGCCGCAGGAGCATCACCGCTGCGGCCAAGAGCAGCGCTAGGCCGTTCGCCCGGATCGCCCAGGGCGCCCCGGCCGCCTCAGCCATCGCGCCGACCCAGAGGTTGGAGAGCGGCTGCAGGCCGAAGGAGACCATCAGGTAGAGCGAAAGGAGCCGGGCCCGCATCTCGTTCGGGGCCAGGACCTGAAGCAGTCCGTTGTTCGTCGTCAGGATGATCGGTGGGCACATGCCCGCCATGAAGTAGACCGCCAGGGCGAGCGCCGAGGTCTGCATGACCGAGAAGAGCATAACCAGCGCACCTGCGATGCCGAGGACGGTCACTAGCATCAGCCCGGTTCGGCGAAGCCGTTGCGCCCACGGGACGATGACGATCACAGCGAGTAGGGCACCGGCGCCCGAGGCGCCCATCAGGGTGCCGTAGAGATCGACCCCACCGTGCAGGGTCCGCTCGGCGAAGGATGGCAGGATCTGGCTGACCGAGAAGATAAAGAAGGTGACGAGGCCGGTCAAGATCATCAAGTCCTGGATTCGCCGGTGGCTACGGACGAAGGAGAGCCCCTCACGGAAGCCACCGCTGGTGGCGCCGGGCGCCCGAGCCCCCTGGGTCGCCTTGACGGCCAGGATCGAGGCGATAACGGCCACAAAGGAGAGTGCGTTGATCCCAAAGGCCGTTGCAGCGCCCAACTTGGCGACAACCAAGCCAGCCAACGTCGGCCCAAGGACCCGGCTGACCTGGACGATCATGCCATTAACGACAACCGCCTTGCGGATCATGTCACGCCCAGCCATGTCGCCGATGAAGGCCTGAGCGGCGGGCAAGTCGAGGGCGCTGACGGTGCCTAGGGTCATGGCAAGGGCGTAGACATGCCAGAGTTGGACGGTATCCGTCCAGACCAAGCCCGCCAAGACAACGGCCAGGAGCATGGCGATCGACTGGGTGTAGACGAGGATCTTGCGGCGATCCCACCGATCGGCCAGGGTGCCAGCGATCGGCCCGAGGAGCAGGTAAGGGATCGTGCCCATCATGCCGACAGTACCCAGGGCGGCCTCGGAGCCGGTCAGCTTCCAGACGACCCAGGACTGTGCCGTCACCTGCATCCAGGTTCCGATCAGGGAGACGGCCTGACCGCTTAGATACGTGCGTAGGTTTCGGTTCTTTAGGGGCTCAAAAGTCTCCATGAATGCGCTCTTCAGGCGGGTTCCCCCCAGGTTCTCTAGCTCTATGTTGTTTAGTGTACCGAAACATATAAGCAAATACCACTGGGAAGTTGCGCAGAATTGGGCGCCCTCACCTGCGGGAGAGGGCGCCCTCTCCCTGTAAACACGAAGAGAGCCCCTGGGGCGTTCCCAGGGGCTCCCTTTCAGATCAGGCCTAGGGCCTGGTCTGACTGACTACATCATGTCCATGCCGCCCATGCCGCCCATGCCCGGGCCGCCCATGCCGGCGGCGCCCTTCGGCTCCGGCTTCTCGGTGACCAGCGCCTCGGTGGTGAGGACGAGGGCCGAGATCGAAGCGGCGTTCTGCAGGGCCGAGCGGGTGACCTTGACCGGATCGGTGATGCCGAAGCCGATCATGTCGCCG
The DNA here is from genome assembly GCA_035298385.1 of Symbiobacteriaceae bacterium. Taxonomy (GTDB): domain Bacteria; phylum Bacillota; class Sulfobacillia; order Symbiobacteriales; family Symbiobacteriaceae; genus DATGYC01. Next base: position 10,842 of record DATGYC010000037.1, read on the forward strand.
TACTCCTCGGTCACGGCGTTGAAGCCGTGGTTCTTCGGCAGGTGCTTGACCTTTTCGACGACGACCGAGCCCTCGATGCCGCCGTTCTCGGCGATGGTCCGCAGCGGGTACTCGACCGAGCGGCGGATGATCGAGGCGCCGACCTTCTCGTCACCCTCGAGGGTGGCGATCAGGGCGTCGACAGCCGACTGGGCCTGGAGCAGAGCGGTGCCGCCGCCGGCGACGATGCCCTCCTCAACCGCAGCGCGGGTGGCGTTCAGGGCGTCCTCGATGCGGAGCTTCTTCTCCTTCAGCTCGACCTCGGTCGCTGCGCCGACCTTGATGACGGCGACGCCGCCCGCCAGCTTGGCGAGGCGCTCCTGCAGCTTCTCACGATCGAAGTCCGAGGTGGTCTCTTCGATCTGGCGCTTCAGGGAGGCGACACGGCCCTTGATCGCCTCGGCAGAGCCGCGGCCCTCAACGATCGTGGTCTTCTCCTTCTCGATCCGAACCTGGCGGCACTGGCCGAAGGACTCGACGCCAGCGGTGTCCAGCTTGCGGCCGAGCTCCTCGGTGACGACCTCGCCACCGGTCAGGATGGCGATGTCCTCGAGCATCGCCTTGCGGCGATCGCCGAAGCCCGGAGCCTTGACGGCGGCAACCTGGAGGGTGCCACGCAGCTTGTTGACGACGAGCGTGGCGAGAGCCTCGCCCTCGATGTCTTCAGCGATGACCAGGAGGGGCTTGCCGCGCTGGACAACCTTCTCAAGGACCGGCAGAAGCTCCTGGATGGAGGAGATCTTCTTGTCGGTGATCAGGATGTACGGCTCGTTGAAGACGACCTCCATCTTGTCGGTGTCGGTCACCATGTACTGCGAGAGGTAGCCACGGTCGAACTGCATGCCCTCGACGGTCTCGAGGTCGGTCACGACCGACTTGGACTCCTCAACAGTGATGACGCCGTCCTTGCCAACCTTCTCCATCGCCTGAGCGACGAGGGCGCCGATCTCGGCGTCGTTGGCGGAGATCGAGGCGACCTCGGCGATCGCCTTGGAGGTCTCGACCGGGATGGCGTTCGCCTTCAGCTCGGCCACGATCGCCTCGACGGCCTTCTCGATGCCCTTCTTCAGGACCATCGGGTTGGCGCCGGCGGTGACGTTCTTCAGGCCCTCGCGGACGATGGCCTGGGCGAGGACGGTCGAGGTGGTGGTGCCGTCACCAGCGACGTCGTTGGTCTTGGTGGAGACCTCCTTGACGAGCTGGGCGCCCATGTTCTCGAACGGATCCTCAAGCTCGATCTCGCGAGCGATGGTGACGCCGTCGTTGACGACGGCCGGGGCGCCGAACTTCTTGTCGAGGACGACATTACGGCCACGCGGGCCGAGGGTAACCTTAACGGTGTTAGCGAGGGCGTTAACGCCAGCCTCCAGCTTACGGCGGGCGGCCTCATCAAACAGAATCTGCTTAGCAGGCATACCTTAAGTACCTCCCCTTAGAGTTTAGCCCTGAACGACCGCGAGGACGTCGCGCTCGCCGTCGAGGATGATGAACTCCTCGCCATCGATCTTGATCTCGGTGCCGGCGTACTTCGAGAAGATAACGGTGTCGCCTTCCTTCATCTCCAGGGCGATCTTGGCACCGTGCTCGTTGACGCGGCCGGTACCGACGGCGACGACCTTGCCCTGCTGGGGCTTCTCCTTGGCGGTGTCGGGAAGCAGGATGCCGCTCTTGGTGCGCTCCTCCTTCTCGAGAGCCTTGATGACCACCCGGGAACCCAACGGCTTGATGTTCATCGTACTTTCGGTCCCTCCTAGCATGATTGTTGTTAGCACTCGGTATTGGTGAGTGCTAACGCTCGATCTCTATGATAAGAAAGGGGCACTTACCAGTCAAGACCCCCCCGCCCAAGTTTTTGATGGTTCGGTGGGCGTGATTGGCAGGGTGGACCGGGATAGTATGGCAGAAGGGCGCCCCGCTCATACAGCAGGGCGCCCCAGCCGCTTGTAGATACTCAGAACGGTTCTTCCGAGAGTTGCTTTCGGCTTCGTCCGCTACGGCGGTCCCTACTGTGTCTCGTGCGGCTCCAGTGGCGATGGCCCAGTTCGCGATCGAGGAGTAGGATGCCAGCCGGGTCCATGCCCCCCACCTGCATCCGCCCAAGGATCACCTTGGCCACCGCGACGACTTCGGTCTGCTCGCGGATAAAGTCCTCAAGGAAGGTCGAGGTCTGAAAGTCCCCCGCCTCAAAGGCGTTCGCATAGGCCTGCTCATAGGCATTCGTCACGCCCTCTTCATGCACATAGACTCGTTGGTACACCTCCACCGGGGTACCAAAGGTGGTCGGCTGTGCGGGAACGGCCCTGATCTCTACGGTCCCGTCGCGATCGTTCAGATAGACGACCAGCCGGTGAGCATTACGAACCTTCTCCTGCGACTGCACCACACTCCAGCGCTCGAGCCCGATCAGGCTCAAGCGGTGGAAGTAGCTGGAGAGCGCCAGGTACAGATGGGACGAGGTAAGCTCCATCTGGATCAGTTGGTTCATCAACTCTTGGATCCGCTCACTGACCATCGTCGACTCTCCCTCCCCGCTGACCGAACCCCACGAGAGCCTATGCCCGGGGCGTGCACATGATGAGGGGGCGCCCCGCCTGAATTGGCGGGGCGCCCCCTCTCTCATAGCCGCATCACCGAACCGCTCAGGCTCTGAGCCGCCTTCTCCGTACCGTCCAGGTGGTGGACAACACAGGTGACGTTCATCTTGTTGTTGTCCGCCATGCTGAGCAGCCAGTCCTCCCGCTTGTTGGCATAGTGCTGCTGCCAGCGGAAGACCGCCTTGTGCGGCGCCATCGTCCAGTCGATCTGGGCGTTACTCGGCATCCGCCCGTTGATCTCCTGGAAGACCTTCAGCCGGTAGATGCCCTGCTGGGCCGGCCGAATCTGAATCGCCATCTTTTCACTGTTGCTGGCCCACTTGCCTTCGTACATGCCGGACCAGGCGTAGTTCATCTGGCCGACCCGGCGGTCTTGCAGGCAATCATAGGCCACCTTGACCGGATCAAGCTCCGGATGGTGGACCGTGACCAGGAGGACGTCAGCGAAGGAGAGCTTGTGCCAGGGTGTGGGACAGGTCACCTCCACCGAACTGCGGGCGCCAATGTTAGCCAGATTCCCGTAGCCGATGATCCGGCGGTTCTCTGCCGTCACGGCCAGACCAGCCTGAATCGAGGCGAACTCGGTCTGTACCCCCTGCACCTCACGAGTGCCCATGTTCCAGATGGTTACCTTGGGCCGTCCGTCGGTCCCCACCGACAGGTCCGGCGTAGTGAATGGGCCGGTCATCGGCCGACTCCCCTGGTCGGTCGGGCCGGACTTGATCACCAGGAAGCACTCGCGCATGGCTCGCTCACTGGCTCTGCGGATCATCGGATTCACACCCATTCCCCCCTACGTGGTGTCACTGGGAGGAATTCGGTCTAACTTCGCTCTAATCCTCCATTTCTGGGAGATTATTCCACGTCGCCCGGAGCCAAAGAGCTTGACCTCGCTTGACGAAAAAAGGCCCCTCTCCATCGCGGATGGAGAGGGGCTCGCCTGCGCTAGATGGCGGCGCGCACCTTGCGACCCTCCAGGAAGGAGCGAACCTCCTGGGTAAGGTACGTGAGATGATCCGGGTGCTGGACCAGGTCGAATTGATCGACGTTGACTTCCAGGACCGGGCTGTGCGTGTACTGCTGCATGAAGAGCTCATAGCGGCGGTGCAGTTCGGCCCAGTAAGAGGCCGGTACCGCCTTCTCCGACTCCCGCCCCCGCAGGGCGATGCGGTGCAGAATCGTGTCCAGCGAGCCGGTCAGGTAGATCGCCAGATCGGGCTTGATCAGGTGATCGACCATGTTGTGGAAGAGATCGTGATAGGTAGTAAAGTCACGCTCGGACATCTTGCCGGTCTCATAGAGCGCCCGGGCGAAGATCTCGACATCCTCATAGATCGAGCGGTCCTGCATATGGTGGTGGCCGACCTGTTGGATCTCCACCACGTCCTTGAAGCGCTGACCCAGGAAGTAGATCTGCAGGTGGAAGCCCCATGCGTTCTGGTCCTGGTAGAAATCGTTCAGGTAGGGGTTGTTAGCGACCCGCTCAAAGGAGGCGTCATAACCAAGAGACTGGGAGAGGGCGCGGGTAAGGGTCGACTTACCCGAACCGACGTTGCCGATGACGGTGATGAAATGATAATCGCGCGGCTCAGGCCGAATGTGCTGATTCGAGTATCGGAACAACCGAGTCCCTCCTTTGCTGCAGGGCGCCCTTGACCAGATCGATCAGGTGGGCCTTGTCCGCCTCACTGCTGACCAGATCTAGTTCCGTGGTGTCAACGGTCAGAACCCGGGTATCGCCCAGGTAAGCCGGGACGTCCTGGAAGTACCGCTGATACTCATCGGCAAGGCCCATGATGTAGTGCGGGTCCATATTCCGCTCAAAGGGCCGATCACGGCGGGCGATCCGCTCCATGACGGCGCTGTGGTCGGCGTGCAGATAGAGCACTAGGTCAGCCTTGGGCAGGTCACCGGTCAGGACGGAGTAGACCTGCAGGTACTTCTCCCGCTTCGTGCCCGAGAGGGTCAGCCCGGCAAAGATGCGATTCTTGAGGATGTTGTAGTCAGAGACGATCGTGGTGCCAGCGGCCAGCTTGCGGCCGGTATCCTCCAACTGCTTGATTCGGTTCAGCAGGAAGAAGGTCTCAAGCTGTAGCGCCCAGGCATCACGGTCCTGGTAGAAGTCCTTCAAGAAGGGGTTCTCCTCGACGATCTCAAAGAGTGTCTCGCCACCCATCGCCTCGCTAAGCAGGCGAGTGACGGTCGTCTTGCCCACGCCGATGACGCCTTC
>DATGYC010000038.1:0-12892 GCA_035298385.1 Symbiobacteriaceae bacterium
GTCACGTTGATCTCATCCCGCGTCACAAACATCGCGTAGTCATTCACCGCATGGACCAGAATCAGCCCCCAGACCGTACCCGTCCGCACCCGGATCGCACCCGCACCCACCCCACCGAGGATCGAGGCCAGCACCTGGACCAGCGTGTAGGTCAGGTCCGCACCGCCAAACAGGTTGCCGATGTGCATCACCCCGAAGAGCGTCGCCGTAATCAGCACCGCCCGGAGTTGGCCGCCAGGCAGCAGCGCCCGCATCGCAAAGCCACGGAAGATCATCTCCTCCTGAAGCCCGATGATCAGCGTCACCGGTAGCAGACCCAGCAGCTGCTTCGGATCCGTCACGTGGAAGCCCAGGATTACAACGGGACTGGCGGCCAGGAGCAACGGGAGCCAGTGCAGGTGCATCGACTTCCACGTAGCGAGCCCGTTGAAGCCGGCCTCGCGCCACCAGCCCATCAGCCAGAGCAGAGCCGCAGCGCTGCCGATCATCTCGGCCATGATCCCAAGCTTCAGCACCATCACGTTGGTATGCGGAAAGAGCCAGTTCAAGAGCGGGAAGAGCAGAATCGTGTGCAGGACATAGAGGCTCATGAAGAGGGCCGGACGGGTATTGACAAACCGCTTAATCATGTGGGTAGTCGCTCCTTCGTTATGCGTTCTGCGTCCTCTGCTGCTTCCGATCCAGCAGCCAGAGCATCAAGAGGTACGGAATCACCATGGCCGCCTTGTAGACCCACTTGACCACGGTCAGGTTGCCATCAAAGAGCAGCGGCGAGGCGTCCAGGTTGTTCGCCCAGACCAGGCAGGTCAGGCCGTTATAGAGGAAGTGGATGATCATGCCCGGCCAGACCGACTTGGTGCGCTGCGCCAGAAGGGCGAAGAAGTAGCCGTGCAGGAAGAGGGCGAGCAGGTCCAGCGGATTGATCCGCCCCGTCGTCGTGTGCATCAGGGCGAAGATGACCGAGCTGAGCACGGCCGCCCAGCGGGCGCCCAGGTGCCCAAGGGTCCGCATCACATAGCCGCGGAACATGATCTCCTCGCCAAAGCCCGCCGAGGCGGTCAGCAGGGTGAAGAGGATCGCGGTGATGGGGAGCGTAGCGCTGTTCCACCGCCAGGTGGTCAGCCCGGTCATCGCAGTCAGGCCCACGAACGCGGCCATCAGGAGGATCGTGAGGAGGCTCCCCCAGAGCGCAGCCCGGCGGGCGCCCCCGTCCCAGCGCCAGGGCAGCTCCGCCAGCGGGCGCTTGTCCACGAAGCGGTGCCAGACGATCCCCTGCAGCGCCATCAGCGGCTGCCAGGCGAGCATCATCACCCAGGCGTACCAGGGGGTATGGGCGCCGGGCGGATTGATGTAGGCCATGATCGGGAAGGCGATCGCCGCCAGCAGGCTGAGGTTGACCACCAGCATCAGCACGAGGCGCAGGGTCGTCGCCCCCGCGGTCGGGGCGGCAAGGCGGAAAGGCCGCTTCGTCTCACGCTGGTTCGTCAGCGAGTTCGGGAGCGTCATCGTGGAATCTCTCCTTCGTGGTTCGCAGTTCATGATCTAATCTTACCGAGCTTCAAGGAGATGCCCCAGTGCCCCCAGTCACGAGCCAAGTCATAGGAAAAGGGGGTCTCCCGGCCCATGCCGGAAGACCCCCTATGACTCGGGTCATATGACTTCGCTTAGTCTACCAACCCCTGGCGGTGCGCCAGGGCGATCGCCTGCGCCCGGTCCCGGGCATGCAGCTTGGCGAAGATCGCACTCACATAGTTCTTGACGGTCCCTTCGCTCAGGTAAAGGGAGTCGGCGATCTCCTTATTCGACAGGCCGCGCGCCACAAGCCCCAAGATCTCTGTCTCGCGCTGCGTCAGGTCCGCCACCCGTGACCGGGCGGGCTCGGCGGCAGGCGGCGGCGTCAGGGGCGCCCCGCTGGCGGCCAGGCGGGTGAACTCCGCCACCAGCCGAGCGGCAATCGCGGGCGGAATCAGGGCGCCGCCCTGCTGCACCGTGCGGATCGCCTGGACCAGTTCACTGGCCGGCAGGTCCTTCACCATGTACCCGACGGCGCCAGCCTTTAGCGCCTCGAAGATGAACTCGTCATCCGAATAGGTGGTCAGGATGATCACATGCGTCTGCGGCCACTTGGCCTTGATCCGGCGAGTGGCCTCTACGCCGTCCAGCTCCGGCATGCGAATATCCATGAGGACGACGTCGGGCTGCTCCCGCCCAACCGCCTCCACGCCCTCGGCGCCGTTGCTGGCGACGCCGACGACGCTCATGCCCTCCTCCATATCGATCACGAGGCGCAGCCCGTCCCGAAACATGCGGGTATCATCCACCAGTACGACACGAATGCTCATGCGGAAGCAGCACCTCCGGTCTGTGTCAGCGGCAATCTAAGCTGTAGGACGAAGCCGCCCGTGGACGAAGGACCGGCCTCAACCTGGCCGCCCAGCGCCTCCGCCCGCTCCCGGATGCCCATGATCCCCAGGCCTGGCTTCTGCAGTTTGGTCGGGCGGCCATCATCCTCGACGGCAGCGATCAGGGCGCCCGGCCCAAAGCTCAGCCGCACCCGAGCACGTGATGCCTTGCCATGGCGGAAGGCGTTCGTCAGCCCTTCCTGCACCAAGCGGTAGAGGCAGAGTTCATGCCCAACCGGGAGTTCCACCGGCATCCCCTCGATGACCAAGTCGGTCTTGACGCCGGTCGTGCTGGCGAAGCCATCCACGAGCCGCTGCAGTGCAGTGACGCCCTTGCCCTCCTCCATCTGCATCGGGCGCAGGGCGTGCACGGAGCGCCTGATCTCGGCCAGGCTGTCCCGGGCCTGATCCTGGACCTGCTGCAGGGCCTGCAGCGCTTGGTCGGGGCTCCTCTGCAGGAGGCGGGTGATCGCCTCCATCTGCATGATCATGCCGGTAAAGCCGTGGGCCACTGTGTCATGCACCTCGCGGGCGAGTCGATTCCGCTCCCGCAGAACGGCCATCTCCTCAACCTGCCGCACGTACTCCCGCAGGTGCGCGTTGGCAAGTTCAGCCTCCCGGCGAGCCCGTTCGGCCGCCTGACGCTCCTCCTGAATGCGCCCCGCCATGTAGATCAGGCCATATAAGAGGAAGAGACTTGGCAACAGGACGGTGGCGTAGTTCACCCAGAAGGTGCGCCCCACCCGGAATCCGGTCACATAGGGCCCCAGGATGACGAAGACTGCGGTGATCGAGAAGGGGATCAGTCCCCGGAGCAGGCTCCAGCCGATGATGGCAGCGTCAACCATCAAGGCGAAGCCGGCAAAGAGGGTTACGGTATCCCAGTGGTTGAGGTACTGACTGGACCACCAGAGCGCAAAGTCAAAGGAGAGCCAGGCGATCCGCCCCCAGGATGGGAGGCGCTCCTCCAGCCGGGAGAGGTTTCTCAGCAGCATGGAGACGCACAGGTAGGTCCCGCCGGCGACGAGGACCCAGCGGTCACGCCCCATGATGTCGGCCTCGCGCAAGATGGCAAAGGGAAGGTAGCTGGCGATCATCATGAGGAGCTTGGCGATCTCTAGACCGAAGCGGAACTGGCGGGATTCGCTAAGCTGCATGCGTGCAACGCCTCGATTAAGGGATTGGATTGATAGTTGAAACACTAGCACGGAATCCCTGCCCCTTCAAGCGCAGGGGAGAGAGCGGGGGGAGAATTCCGCAAATCTCCGCGAGGAGATTCCACTCTCTCGAACGACAAGAAAAGTAGATAACATCAAAGGAGTGGTCGAAGATGCAGGAATGGCTCATCGCCCGAGCAGCACGTCTAGCAACAGCAGCAGGCGCCCAACTGGTGGTCGAACCCTCTTCCGCCGGACACCCTCCTGCGCCGCTAAACTCGCTGTGGCTCGGAGGTTGTCCGGCGCCAATCTACGACCCCACCGACACCCACCTGAAGACCATCGCCAACGCCCTCCAAACCCGGGCCCAAGCGGCCGGCATCACCCTCCTCGCCCTCCACCGGGAGGCCAACACCCTCCACGTCCTCCTCGACGACGGCGATGCCGACGAGCCCCTCACACCGAACGCCCTCCAGTCCACCATCCGCCAGCTCGCCTGGCAGCTCCTCGGCCAGGTCTGGGACGCCATCCTCCACACTCCACCGCACCCCGCCACCCCCGCCCACGCCGCATAACCAAGAGACCCCGGGCGCCCCGGGGTCTCTTACTATTCCCCTCCGCCCCCCACAGGCGTATACTGTTCCCTGTGTGTATAGGAGGCTGAACCATCTATGTCTACTCGCATCACGTTCCACGACGGCATTGGCAGCATTGGCGGCACCAAGATCACCTTGGCAGCCGATAACACTACGATCCTCTTCGACTTCGGCTTCTCCTTCGACCCCGCCAACGGTCCCTGGAACGGCGCCATCGCCCCCCGCCCCGGCGCCGCCGGCCTCCGCGACCGCATCACCATCGGCGAACTCCCCCGCCTGGACGGCCTCTACCGGCCCGAGGAGGCCCAGACCGTCGGCCTGAAGGGCGCCGGCGAGGCTCCCTCCCCCAATATCTTCATCTCCCACCTTCATTTAGATCACATCGGCGCCCTCGATTATCTCGATCCGCGCGTGCCCGTCTACTTCAGCCCGGAAACCCTATCACTATTGGAAGCCGTTGCGGCCACCGGTGAGAAGCCGGGCGTCCCCCAAAACGCCAAGGCCCTCCCCCCGCACCAGCCCCTCCAAGTCGGCCCCTTCACCGTCACCTTCGTCCCGGTCGACCATGACGCCTCCGGCGCCGTGGCCATGCTGATCGACACCCCGGACGGCACCGTCGTCTACTCCGGTGACCTGCGCCTGCACGGCGCCCACCCGGAGCTGACCGAGCGCTTCATGGAACTCGCCCGGGCCAAGCAGCCCAAGGTCCTCTTCCTGGAGGGCACCCGCCTGATGGAGAACGAGCCCGAGGGCGGCTGGTCGTCCATCGCCACCGAGCTGAACGTCGCCGAGAAGGTCTCGGCCCACCTCGCCGCCTACCCTGGCCTGGCGCTGATCACCCACTACAACCGCCACCCGGAGCGGATCGCTCGGGTCGCCGCAGCGACGAAGGCCGCTGGCCGTCGTCTGGTCCTGAGCGCCGCCACCGCCTTCATCTATCAGCAGATGGGCTACGACCTGGCTGAGGTCGGCATCTACCGGGGGGCTAATGTGGAGGCGAAGCTCGCCGAGCCGTGGCTCCGCAAGCTGCTGGCCGAGGCGCCCCTCGTCCTGACCGCGGCCGACATCCGGCTCGCCCCGGCGCAGTACCTCCTGGAGCTTGGGCCGGCCGACCTGCCAGAGCTGACCGACCTGACCCCGCCGCCGGGCTCCTGCTTCATCCACTCCAACGGCGAGCCCCTCGGTCCGTTCGATCCGGCCTGGCAGATCTTCCTGAACTGGCTCGAGCGGCACCAGATCACCCTCGTCCGGGCCGGCTGCTCGGGTCATGCCACCCCGCCCGACCTACACCGGATCGCCTCCACGATCGCCCCGGCGGTCCTGATGCCGATCCACTCCAAGTGCCCGGAGCGGCTCGACCCGCCAGGGATCCGCCGCATCCTGCCGTCCAACGGCGCCAGCTTCGACCTCGCCGACCTCTAGGAATATTCTATGAGGTCTTCCATTAAGGCCCTAACAAGTTCATAATGGTATAGGTTTGGCTACCGTGGTATAACTGTACGTGGGCAAGCGATTGCCCGGCACAGGCTCCGGCTTCCTTCACAGAGGGAGGATTCACGCTATGGCACTTCGGACGTCCATCGCCCGGGGGCTGAACCTACCAGAGGGGGCAACCCGCGCTGGTTGGCGCCGCTTCTGGCGGGAGACGAGCCTCGCCTACACCTTGCTCCTACCTGCTCTGATCGTCCTGGGCCTCTTCAGCTTCTACCCGGTCTTGCGAGCGTTGCAACTCTCCCTGCTCGACTGGGACATGATCTCGGAGTCCAGCACCTTCGTTGGACTGGCCAACTACCGGGAACTCCTCCACGACCCACTCTTCTGGAAGGCCGTCAAGAACACCCTGATCTACATCATCGGCACCGTGCCGATTGAGATCGCCCTGGCCCTGGGTGTGGCGATGCTGCTGAACCAGAAGTTGAAGGGCATCGGCTTCTACCGGCTCGCCTTCTTCCTCCCGCACGTCACGACCGTCGTCGCCATCTCCATGGTCTGGGCCTGGATCTATCATGACCAGTACGGCCTGCTCAACACGATGCTCGGCTGGTTCGGCATCCCGGGCCAGAAGTGGCTGCTCGACCCGAAGTGGACGATGTTCACCATCATCCTGATGTCCGTCTGGAAGACGCTTGGTTATACCGCCGTCATCTTCCTGGCTGGTCTGCAGGGTCTGGACAAGCAGTTGCAGGAGGCCGCGACGGTAGACGGTGCGAACCGCTGGCAGACCTTCCGCCACGTCTCGTGGCCGCTCCTCTCCCCGACGACCTTCTTCGTCTCGATCACCTCGGTCATCGGCGCCTTCAAGGTCTTCTCGGAGATCTTCGTCCTCTACGGCGGTCAGCCTGGCCCGCTCCGGGAAGGCATCACCATCGTCTTCTACATCTATGAGAAGGCCTGGTCGGAGTACCGGATGGGCTACGCCTCTGCGGCCGCCTACGTCCTCTTCTTCATGGTGCTCGCCGTCACGTTCTTCCAGCTCTGGTACGGCAAGCGCCGAGTCCACTACGACTAAGGGAGGATCTGTATGGCGTCCACATCCATGGAAGCACCCCGCAAGGGTAGCAAGATCCTCAGCCATCTGGCCCTGGCCCTTGGTGCAGTCGTGATGCTCCTCCCGTTCTACTGGATGCTCTCGACGGCGCTCAAGACGGAGGCAGAGGCGATCGCCTACCCGATCAAGTGGTTCCCCTCGGTCCCCCAGGTCCACAACTTCCTTGAGGCCTGGCAGTTCCAGCCGCTCTGGACCCGCTACTTCTTCAACTCCTTCTTCGTGGCGATCACCACGGTCGTCCTCGAAGTCATCATCGCCGCCATGGCGGCTTACGCCTTCGCCAAGATGGAGTTCTTCGGCAAGAACCTCATCTTCGGCCTCTTCCTCGCCACGATGATGGTCCCCGGCGAGGTCCTGCTCGTCCCGAACTTCATCACCCTGGCGAATTTCGGCTGGGTGGACAAGTACCCGGCCCTGATCGTCCCGTGGGTGGTCTCGGTCTTCGCCATCTTCCTGCTCCGGCAGCACTTCTTCCAGATCCCGAAGGAGCTGCAGGAGGCCGCCTTCCTTGATGGTTCGGGCCACATTCGGTTCCTGTTCCAGATCGTCCTGCCCCTCTCCCGGCCGGCTCTGGCTACGGTAGCGCTCCTGAAGTTCATCGGCTCCTGGAACGCCTTCCTCTGGCCCCTGCTGGTCACCAACTCCCCCGAGATGCGGACGGTGCAGAACGGCCTCTCCTCCTTCATGCAGGAGGCGGGCGCCCACTACCACATCTGGATGGCGGCCGCCACCTTGGCGCTGCTGCCGGTCCTGGTCATCTTCCTCATCCTACAGAAGCAGTTCTACGCTTCTGTCGCCCGTTCCGGTTTGAAGGGTTAATCGGGCAAGCCCGCTCTCAAGGCGGTTTGCATATACACTTTGGACTCCACAGGAGGATTCACCCATGCGTCTGCAGAAGGGCCTTGCCCTGACGCTCGCCCTCTCGATCGCTGTCCTCGCTGGCTGCGGTGGCACCAAGAAGACCGAGACGGCTCCCGCCACGACCGCCCCTGAGACCAAGGCCCCGGTCGAAATTGCGTTCTGGCACGGCATGGACCCGAAGTCGGCCCACGGTGCGACCCTGGAGAAGCTGGTTGCTCAGTTCAACGAGACCCACAAGGATATCGTCGTCAAGCCGACCTTCCAGGGCTCCTATGCAGACCTCGAGACGAAGCTGACCTCGGCCCTGGCCGCCAAGACGCCGCCCGCCGTTGTCCAGAACACCGACTCGATGCTGACCAAGCTGGTCACCGCCAAGACGGTTGAGGCTCTTGATATCCCGGCTTCGGAGAAGAGCGATTACGCCCCGGCGCTGCTGACGGCGACCACCTACGGCGACAAGCTCTACGCCCTGCCGTTCAACAAGTCGGCCATCGTCCTGATCTACAACAAGAAGATGGTCCAGAACCCGCCCAAGACCTGGGAGGAGTTCAACAAGGTCGCCAAGGACCTGACCAAGGACGGCAAGGCCGGCACCGCCGTCACCGCTGACGTCTACTACTTCGGCAACCACCTGGTCCAGGCTGGCGGCGCGTGGCTGAGCGCTGACGGCAAGACGGCCGCCTTCAACTCGGAGGCTGGTGTCACCGCCCTGAACTACATCGCGCAGCAGGCCAAGGATGGCATCGCCCTCCAGACCAAGCCGAAGGAGTACCAGAGCGACTACTTCAACCAGGGTCGCGTCGGCATGATCCTCACCACCTCCGCCTCCTTCGCCTTCATGAAGCCGGTGGATGGCTCCGAGTGGGGCGCCGCGCCGATCTACACCGGCCCGAAGAACGCCGCTGTGCCGCTCTCTGGCGCTAACCTCTCCATCGTGACCGGCCTGAAGCCGGAGCAGAAGGCTGCGGCCCAGACCTTCGCTCTTTGGCTGACCGGCAAGGAGGGCACCCTGGCCTGGGCGACCGCCAAGACCGGCTACATGCCCGTCCGCAAGTCCGCCCTGGAGACCGCTGAGTGGAAGGACTTCGTCAAGGCCAACCCGGTCTACAATGCGCTGGGCACCGCCGTTCAGGACGGCACCGTCCAGCCGAACATCGTGAACTGGCAGCTGATCCAGAACGAAGTCACCACCGCCGTCCAGAAGGTCTTCCTCGGCCAGGCCGATGCCAAGACCGCCCTGGATGAGGCCGCTAAGAAGGCCAACGAGATCCTGGCCAAGAACAAGTAAGTTCAAAAGCCATAGAGAGAGCCGCACGCTGCAGAGCGTGCGGCTTCTTTTTGGTCTTGGGGCCGGGCGCCAGTCACCGCGGTCTCTAGTCCTGGGGCCGGGGACCGGCGTCCATCCCCGCCGAAGCGACGGTCAGGATCGGCCGGACGGTCAGGTCATGCTCAACCCGAATCTGGCAGGAGAGCCGGACGGAGCCATCGGTTGGGTGGCCCTTCTCCGTCAGCTTGTTTAGCTCCGCCTCGCTCATCGGGGGGACCTCACCAGCGAGGATCTCCACCCGGCACGAGGTGCACTTTAGATTGCCACCACATCGATGCAAAATGTCCACACCATTGTCTTCGAGTGCCAGCACGAGCTTGCTACCAGCCGCTACCGCAAAGGTATCACGGCCCTCTACGTGGATCTTGGGCATCCCGCTTCCTCCCTCTTGGAACTACCTCGCCGTTTGGACGCCCTCAGTTGCATCCGCGTAACGGCGAATGGAAGGCTCTGGGCGATGAACGGCGGCAGAATCTCCGGCAAACCGTTCACCAGAGGGCGCCCCGCTCCGCCACCTGCCATCTATCGTGCCCAACTGGCGGTCCACCGCCCCCGCCGGACAAGTGGATCACTACTTCATACAATCAGAGTAGCGATTGATGAAAGAGGAGGCGCTCCTCGATGCGGACCATTACTATTACTTTTGTGGACCACGGTCCTGGCACGGATGCTCGCCTGGCTGCTTCGATCCTCGCCCAATCCCTGCGCACACAGGGGCGCCATCCGGAGCACAGCTCCCAGAGCGTCACCTTTCAGACCACGAACGCCAGCCCGCCCCAGGTGCTCGTCCTGCTCAGCGAGGACCTCCTGCACGAGCCGGTCATTCTAAACGCCGTTGACAGCGAGACCGCTGTTGTCCTCTGCTCCGCCCGCTCCCCGCATGACGTCGCTGGTGAACTGGGGCGCCCCGCCGCCCGCGTCTCCTGCGTCGATGGCGAAGGGATCGCCGCCGAGCAAGGGACCGACCAGGTGATCGCCCTGCTGGGCGGTGCAGCCCGGATGGTCCCGGATATCTGCATCGAGTGCCTGACCGCCTCCGTCTGGAGCGCCTATGACAGCCAGTTCGCGTACGGCGCCCGGGCTGCGGCACGGGCCCTGGACCTCGGCTACACACTCACCGAAGAGTGGCAGGCCGCCTTCTAAGCATATGTACGAGCCAGCCTTCGTAGGCTGGCTCCTTTTGTTGCGGGGGGCGCCTCTTGCTCGTTTAGATGGAAGACGATAGAATATTATACAGAATATACGTAGATACACGCAGGAGGATACACATGTCGAGACGCCGCGTCTGGCTCTCGCTTCTGGCCGCCGGCATACTCCTGATCACCGCCCGCCCTACCTTCCCCGCCACACCAGTCTCCGCCCCGCAGATTCAGATCCAGATCGACGGGCAGAGCGAACCCTTCGACCAGAGCCCCCTCCTGCTGGACGGTCAGACCCTTCTACCCCTGCGGGCGATCTTCGAACGCCTGGGCGCCCGGGTCGAGTGGAACCCAGCGACCCAGACCGTCACCGCTACCCGTGACCAGCACCGAGTCTCGCTGCGAATCGGTTCGGACGAGGCGTCAGTCGATGGCAAGCCGGTCACCCTGGCGGTCCCGCCGCTGCTCATCCAAGGTCGGACCTATGTCCCGGTCCGCTTCGTCAGCGAGGCGCTGGGGGGCTACGTCAGGTGGGACGAGCAGCGGCAGCTGATCTCGATCAGCCGAACCGGCCACACCCGCAGTGCCATCCGGGAGCACTGGCTGGCGGCGCAGCCTCGCTTCACCGGTGAGCCGCTAGCGCTTCCGACGGTGATTACGCCCCCCTTTCAGGCGGGCGCCCTGCAGCCCGCCCTGCTGGACGACGGGCTGCGAATGCTCAACTTCGTCCGCTACCTCGCCAACCTCCCCGACGATCTCACCCTGGACAGCACCTACTCCGACCTCGCCCAGCACGCTGCCGTCATCAACGCCTACTATGGCGTGCTCAACCACCACCCCGCCCACCCAGAGGGCATGACGGATCCCTTCTACGAGCAGGCGCTCAAGGGTAGCTCCCAGTCCAACCTGGGCGCCGGTTTCCGCTCCCCCGCTGATGCGATCCTGCGGGGCTACATGGACGACTCGGACCCGTCCAATATCGATCGGCTGGGCCACCGCCGCTGGATCCTGAGCCCCCGGATGGGCAAGGTCGGCTTCGGCTGGGTCGCCTCCCCGGCTCGCTACGGGGCGTTCGATGCCCTCTACGTCTTGGATGGGAGCCGGGCGCCCGACCCCAGCTTCACCCACTGGGCCTGGCCCTCGGCTGGCTACTTCCCGATCAGCCTCTTCGGCCCGGAGCAGGCCTGGTCGATCGGCGTGAACCCAACTGCGGTTCAGACCTCCGGTGCGGTGGCGGTCACCCTGACCCGGGAGTCAGATAGCAAGACCTGGCGCTTCAGCACCAGCGGCGCCGACGGCTACTTCCGGGTCGATACCGCTGGCTACGGCTACACCCAAGCGATCATCTTCCGCCCGGATGGCCTGACGCAGCTTGGCGCTGAGGAGCGCTACCAGGTGACGGTGACCGGGCTGACGGATCAGAGTGGCGCCCCGTTCCCGCTGCAGTACGAGGTGACCTTCTTTAACCTCTAGGGCATGTGAACCAGGGCCAGATTGCTCTAACCACCTGGAAGAGCAGTCTGGCCCTAGTTCTAGATGCTTCGAGAGGAACGCCGTCGTCTTTCACCCCTTCACTAGGCCTTGCCTCCACTCGCAGCGCGGTATTCAAAGCTGGCCTCTTCGACCAACTCGATCAGCTCCTCTTGCCCCTTCAGGTTCCGCCGTGGCAGCCCCGCCGGGATTCGCTCGCTCATCTTCGCCAACGTCAGGTCCGCAGCCCGAATCACCACCAGTTGAATCCCCCGATAGAAACAGATCCCGGCCTTGATCACATCACGCAGCTGCTGCCCGTCAACGACCTCCTGCGCATACAACTCGGTCGGGCCATCATGCTGCTCCCCGTGAAATTCGAACGCCCAGTTCGGCATGTAGTAGCGATCGAACTCCATCAGTCCTTGGGTCAGCGGATTGACCAACCACCCTGGTCTGGCGTTATCGGTAAACTGGTTGGAGTCGATCAACAGGGATAGATACTCCTTCATGATCCGCTCCCCGCGGTTATCCCTCTGCCTCAGACGGCGCTTAACCGCCGCGATCTCTTCGATGGTGCACGTAGGCCACGGGTTCTCCAGCCGAAACTGGATCGGGGAGAGGCGGCTCCTCTGGCTGAGCAAGACCCAGCCAGCAGCTTCAAGCTCCCTGAGCGCCCGCTTCAGGGTATTAGGGCCAAGCTTGGTGCGCTCGTTCAAGGTCGCATAGGTGAACTCCCCCTCGCCCCCACCGAATTGGGGAACGGTCTGGAGCAGGCCATAGAGAACCTTGGCCTGGGCGCCCACACCCGCATCCGACAGCAGGTTCTTAGGTACCTTCACCTGCAGGCCGTCCGGGAAGTGCCTCCCGCTCTTCACCTGGCCCATTGCACGCTGCAGGGTCTGGCGTGAGAGCCCGGTCTGGGCCTTCAGCTTCGCCTCATCAGCGGTCGGGTCCAGCAGGTCGGCGATCCAGAGTACCTTCGCCGAGGGCGTCAGCCTCGGTTCGAGCAGCAGGGCGACCGGTACGGGGATCTCGCGGCTCTGCAAGGGCACCGACCTCCTTTGGGGAGTCGGAATTGGTAATTCGTGGTAGCTAACTGAGGTTCCTCCATCCGAAATGGGCAGGCGAAATCCCGAAATTCTGTCCAAAGTGGACGGAGTCGAGGGCTCTTCCGGGCCCGATGGGCCAAAAACCGGGGTTTTGGGCGGGAACCGGGGCTTTGACGGCTCCTGAGGCCGGAACCGGCCTCTTCTCCGTCCGATTTGGACAGGAAATTCGAGGGCGCCCTGTCCAAATCGGATGGAGGGTAACACGGGAGGCCCCACCAACCCCGACCGCCCCCCTGCCCGCAGGCCCTCCCCCCACGACGGCGCCCCTGCTAGCGAAGGT
>DATGYC010000039.1:0-7190 GCA_035298385.1 Symbiobacteriaceae bacterium
ACCTCGAACACGCCGGGCCGGACCCAGACGCTCAACTTCTACCGCATCTGGCCGCAAGGAAAGCCCCGACTCGAGAATGAGGGCCCCACTGAGGGAGAGGAGCGCTTCTCGCTCAAGGGCGCCCTGCGCGACGCCGCCATCGAGCAGGGCGCCTTCTACTTCGTGGACATGCCCGGCTACGGCTTCGCCAAGGTCTCCGCCACACAACGGAACGCCTGGCAGAAGCTGATCGAGACCTACCTACTCAATCGCACCAACCTGCGCTCCGTTATCCAGTTGATCGACTTCCGCCATCCACCGACCAAGGATGACGTGGCGATGTACGACTGGCTCCGCCACTATGAGAAGTCCCGCCTGGTCCTGGCGACCAAGCTGGACAAGATCGGGCGCTCGCAATGGGTGGCGCACCAGAAGGAGATCGTGCACGAGTTGGCGATGAAGTTCCATCTGCCGCTCGGGCCGGACACCCCGGTCGATCCGACCCTGGAGCCGCTCCAGCTCTTCTCCGCGGAGACCGGCCAGGGGTGCGACCTGGTCTGGTCCTACGTAACGCGGGCAGCGAAACTGCAAGGATAGCCCGATCGGGCTATTCACTCGTGATAAGTGTCACGTTACCCTAGAGATATCATTCTTACTTGAGGGGTGTGTTCTGATGCGTGCTAATTTTATGCGCAGTTCAATCGTAGCAGGCGCCCTGCTCATCAGCGTGCAGGGGATCGCATCCGCCCATGTGACCGTCTATCCGAAGCAGTTCGTGGCCGGTGCCTATGAGAACTTCGTCCTGCGGGTTCCCTCTGAGAAGGAGATCCCGACGACCAAGGTCAAGGTTGAGATCCCGGCAGGCTTCACCGTCTCCCGCGTCAAGCCCGTGTCAGGCTGGACCTATACCTTCACCAAGGACGCCAGCGGCAAGGTGACGGCGATCGAGTGGACCGGCGGCGAGATTACCGCGACGGAGTACCAGGAGTTCGGTATGTCCGGTAAGGCCCCGGCTGAGGCTGGTAAGGTCGCCTGGAAGGCCTACCAGACCTACAAGGATGGCACTGTCGTTGAGTGGACCGGCCCGTCTGATGCCAAGACCCCGGCCTCGGTCGTCGAGGTTGTTGCGGGGACCGGCACGGCTGACGCACACGGGGACGTTCACGATGCCAAGCCTGCTGCCACCGAGGCCGCCAAGGAAGAGGCTCACGGCGTAACTGGCTGGGCGGCCTGGGGCGGGCTGGGCTTGGGCGCCCTGGCACTGCTCGTCGCGCTGTTTAAGAAGAAGTAGGCGATGATTCGAACCGGCATACGACGGCTAGCTGCCCTCCTCGGGCTGCTGGCCGTTGGCCTCTTCCTGGTACCGGGAACGGCGCTCGCCCACGCCGTCCTGCAGAGTTCGGAGCCTCGTAGTGGAGCGGTGGTCCAAACGGCGCCGCCCTGGGTACGCGTGCAGTTCAACGAGCCCGTCGAGGCGGCCTTCACGCCCCTGATGGTCTACGACCGGGCCGGTAACCGGGTGGACAAGGGCGACGCTCAGGTCGACCCCGGCGACGCAACGGCAGCCATCGTTGGGCTCCAGTCGCTGCCGGAGGGGTTCTACACGGTCTCGTACCGGGTCACCTCTGCCGATGGCCATCCTGTCGAGGGCGCCTATGGCTTCTCAGTGGGCGCCAAGGCGGTCGAGGGCGAGCCACTCTACCAGGCCAAGTCGACGGCGCTCGTACAGGCCGTGGGGCTCGTTCACGGGCTGGCTGCGTGGGGGGTGGTCCTTCTAGCGGGGCTGCCGCTCTTCCTGGCCTTTGTCTGGCGACCGGTCTTCCCGCAGGGCGCGGATCGGTTCACGGCGATCCTGGCGGGCCTGGCTGGCGGCCTCATCCTCATCGGGCTTGGTGAGGTCGGGCTCTATGCAGTTCGAGCCTCCGGCGAAGGCTTCAGTGCCGGGATCCTCATCCAAGCGCTCTTCAAGTCCCGGGTCGGCCTCCTCTGGCTCCTCCGCATGGGACTCGGTTTAGTGGCAGGTCTTGTTCTGCCGGGTATCGCCAAGTGGCTAGGCGGCCCCCGACTACTCACCGTCATCAACGGGCTGGTGGCGGGTGGACTGCTCCTCACCCTCTCGCTCTCCTCGCATGCCGCAGCGGCGGGGGGCGCCCTGCCGATCCTAGCCGACTGGCTTCATCTAGTCGCCGCCTCCTTCTGGGCGGGTGGCCTACTTGGCTTCGTCCTGGCCCTGCCCGGGGCGGACCGCGAGGCCCTGCCGCAGGCTGTGCGCCGCTTCTCCGTCGTGGTCACCGGTGCGGTCCTCCTCCTGGGGACGACGGGACTCTACGCTACTCTCTTGCACGTCGATGCCTGGAGCGAGTTGGTCAAGACCGAGTGGGGCCAGTCGCTGGTGACCAAGCTGGTACTCTTGATCCCGCTTCTACTCCTTGGCCTGATCAATCTCCGCCGGGAGGGACGCCGCCCCTTCCGTCACCTGGTAGCCGGTGAGTTGGTGCTGATCACCGCCCTGTTTGTGGCGGTTGGTTACCTGACCTCAGTCCCGCCGGCGAAAGTGGCGGCGCTGCCACAGGGGCCGTTCGCCCAGACCCAGACGGTCGACGGCTTGCAGGTGACGCTCCAGATCGAGCCCTTCCAGTTCGGCTACAACGATGCCCTGATCCAGGTCGCCGGGCGAGACGGGAGCCCCGTAGCGGGCGCAAATGTCGGGCTACGGATCACGATGCTAGAGCATGAGATGGGCAAGCAGGACCCAGAGGCGAAGGAGGAGGCGTCAGGACACTACCGGGCGCCCGAGATCCTCCTGGCCATGGAGGGGAAGTGGCGAGTCGAGGTGGTCATCCTGACCGCAGCAGGGCAGGAGGTTCGGGTACCGTTTGAGGTGAGGGTGCCGAAGCAGTTGGCGCCCTAAATAGGTAAGGCCGCCTTGCCGGAGATCGGCAGGGCGGCCTCATCAAGGGAACGTGTCACTCAGCCCTCGAGAGATCGGGCGAGGCGCTCCACCTCTCTTCGGTCAAGACGACGCTCCGCATCCGGCCGAAAATCCGTTCGAAGGATACGGAGTCGCATGCCGTGGAGGATCACTGAGTCCTGGGCGCCAGCGATCCTTCGCCGGAGAGTATCCGTGTCCATACCCAGGATTCGAGCTGCCTCGTGTAGCCGCAAGATGGAGTTCACTCGCGCTCTCCCTTCCATAACGTTCTGTCAAGAAGAGTCTGTCTTATCTTCGGGTCTCGTAAACGCACACAAGCGTATCCACACGGGAGAGGCTGCCAGCGGCGAGAACGAATCTAAAAGGGCGCACCCTAACAGAGGTCGCCGGATGGCGTTCATCAAGGAAGGCTAACAGAAGAGCGGCACCTACCAGATCGGTAGGTGCCGCTTTCGTTAGTCCGGGACCGCCTCGCTTCGCCCGATTGGGAGCTCTGCCACCACCATACCGCCTACGATCAGAAGGGCGCCCACGTAGCCGGTGGTCGTCAGCCGCTCGCCCAGGAGGAGGAAGGAGAAGACCGCAGCCCAGATCGGCTCTGTCGTATAGATCAGCGCTGCATGGGCCGGCGTGGTGAACGGCTGGAGCACGTTCATTAGCAGGAAGGCGAAGGCTGTAGCGAAGAGTCCGCAGATCAGGACAGCCACGCCAACGTTGCCAGTCCCGCCCCACCAGTCAATCCTGGCCGGTAATGACTCCGTTCCCAGGTGCATCCCCCAGGAGAGGAGCGCCGCGGTGCCGATCTGGATGGTCGCCAGCAGCGTAGTGTCATGGGTCTCACCGAAGCGGCTGATCCCGACCATGTGCAGCGCGAAGGCGACGGCGCCCAGCAAGACGAGGAAGTCTCCCCAAGCCAGGGCGGTCACCCCGTCCAGCGACAGGAAGCCGAGTCCGACTAGGGCGAGTCCAACCCCCAGCCACACCAGCGGTCGGGGACGGATCTTGAGCCAGACGAGGGCGATGCCAGGGACGAGCACGACGCCAAGACCGGTAATGAAGCCCGCCTTGGATGAGGTGGTCAGCCCCAGTCCGATCGTCTGGAAGGCATAGCCGAGGAAGAGGAAGAGCCCTAGTAGCCCACCTGCCGCCCACGTGGCGGGCTTCAGCCGCGCCCGCCGGCGCCAGAGCATCGGGGCCAGGATCAGGGTGGCCAGGGTGAAGCGAGCGGCCAGGAACCAGTACGTGGGGACGCCCCCTGCCGTAACGTCCGTCGCGTTCTTCACCAGCGGGAAGGTGGCGCCCCAGATCGATGCGACGAAGAGGAGAAGCAGATCGGCCTGCCAAGTGCGGAGTCGCATGGGGTAAACCTCCAGCCGGAGCATCTGTTATGTAATAGACAGCTTAGCAAGTAGGTGGAGGCTGTGTCCACTGCTGGACTCTGTGCACGAACCCTGCTGGCTGGCCCGTGACCTTCTTATAAAAACGGTCGATTTCCATAGAAAAAATATATTGACTATTGTTGCCAGTAAAACTATAATGAGGATGAACCAGAAGATCCCAATCTTACCTTAAAATGAATGGGAGAGCGATCTACATGAAGGCAGCGGTCCAGTCGCCCAGCCACATGGATCAGACGGTTCCGGAGCAGGTCCTGCCCCTGCTGCAGCTCGTCTCCGACCTAGTGACAAAGCGCTCGGACCGCTTCCTGGTGGATTGGGGCCTCACGACGCCGCAGTATGAGCTACTCCTGGCGGCCGTGACCAACTCGACGATCACCCTGGGCGACCTCTCTGATCACCTGCACTGTAGCCGCGGCAATGTGACCGGCATTGTGGACCGGCTCGAGCGCGATGGCTGGCTCGTGCGGGAGCGGAGCCAGGAGGACCGCCGTGTGATCCGGGTCCGGTTGACGGAGAAGGGCTACAGCGTCAAGGAGATCCAGGGCGCCTGGTTGAAGGAGCTGGAGGGCATGGCCGGGATCTGGCCGCAGGATCAGCGGGGCGCCCTCCGTGGGATGCTGCATCAGCTCTATCAGGAGCTGGTCGTCTAACCCAGCGTTTCTGCCAGCCTCCATCTGCCCTGCCCTGATTTACATAAAGGGTAGACCCTCCTGTTGTCGTATTAAACATGGAGAGTCCACTTACCCGATTGTGCAAGTGAGGGCATGCTTACATGAATAAAAACGTCGGTGCAAAGGCGCTGATGAGCGGGACGAAGGTCTGCCTTCGCCCGGTGACGGGGCCGGACCTCGCACTCTTAGAGTGCTGGGATCAGGACCCGGAGATCGAGGCGCTGATGGGCCGCCGCTTCACCGTTGTCCAGCCTACGGAGTGGCTCCGGACCCATCTGACTGGGCGTGGCGGCCTGGCTTGGATGGTTGAGGAGTGCGGGACGGGGCGCCCGGTAGGCGAACTGGAACTAGCCAATCTGAACCGGCGGGCTGGCAATGCTGAGGTGCGAATCTGCCTGGGTGAGAAGGAGATCTGGGGCCATGGCTATGGCCGTGAGGCTCTGACCCTTGCCTTACGCTTCGCCTTCGTCACGTGGCGGCTGCGCTCGGTCCATCTGCGGGTCTACACGGAGAACGTTCGCGCCATCCGTCTCTACGAGCGAATCGGCTTCCGCAAGGTCGGCATTACCCCGCCGTCGGATCGCCGAGGGGACTCCAGCCCGATCCTGTTGATGGAGCTTGCCCAGGAGCGTTGGCAGCGCCTCCAGGAGGAAGCCGTCTAACAAGTCTGCTTTCAGGATAGCTTGACACTGGGATGACGGCGGCATATCATACGGAGTAATTAGATACCGTTTCAAAGGCGTTGACGCGGAGTAGTAGTTTGGCAGGCCACCCCCAGCGAGGGAGCCCCTTGGGTGTAAGGGCTCTCGGGCAGGCGCCGGCGAAGTCGCCGCTGATGCTGTCTCTTCGAACTTGGCCTGCGGGCCTCAGTAGGAGAGACCGGGCCCCGCCCGTTACAGCGCACGAGTGTCCCTGCCCTCTCCTCCCATGGGCAGGGGAAGTAAGGTGGTACCGCGAGCGCCCCGGCTCGTCCTTATCTGGACGATGCCGGGGCTTTTTATGCTTTGGAGGAGGACGACTGAGATGGCAGACGAGCTGCAGCAGAGCACCGAACTCGCTTCCAAGTACGACCCGTCCCTGGTGGAAGACGACTACTACCGTTTCTGGACCGAGGAGGGCTTCTACAAGGCCCCGATCGTCGAGGGCAAGCAGCCCTTCACGATCGTGATCCCGCCGCCCAACGTGACCGGCACCCTGCACCTGGGCCACGCCCTGAACAACACCATGATCGACATCCTGATCCGCTGGAAGCGGATGCAGGGGGTCCCCACCCTCTACCTGCCTGGCACCGACCACGCTGGTCTGGCCACCCAGGTGAAGGTGGAGGATGATCTGCGCAAGGCGGGCGGCCCCACCCGGCACCAGCTTGGGCGTGAAGCCTTTGTCGAGAAGGCTTGGGACTGGAAGCACAAGTACCACGCCACCATCACCGGTCAGCTGAAGAAGCTCGGCGTCTCGGTCGACTGGTCCCGTGAGCGTTTCACCATGGACGAGGGCCTCTCCAAGGCCGTGCGTGCCTTCTTCGTGCAGCTCTACGACAAGGGCCTGATCTACCAGGGCACCCGGATCACCAACTGGTGCCCGAAGGACCAGACCGCCCTCTCTGACATCGAGGTCGAGTACGAGGAGCGGGACTCCCACCTCTGGTACTTCCGCTACCCGACCGCCGACGGGTCAGAGTCGCTCGTCGTGGCGACCACCCGCCCGGAGACGATGCTCGGCGATACCGGCGTGGCCGTCCACCCGGCGGATGAGCGCTATGCGCACCTGATCGGCAAGACGCTCCGCCACCCGGCGACCGGCCGCGAGATCCCCATCATCGCTGACGCCTATGTCGACAAGGAGTTCGGCACGGGCTGCGTCAAGATGACGCCGTTCCACGATCCGAACGACTTTGAGATCGCCCAGCGCCACAACCTGCAGATGCTCCAGGTGATCGGCTCGAAGGGCGAGATCACCGAGGCCGGCGGCAAGTATGCGGGCATGGATCGCTACGAGTGCCGTAAGGCGATCGTCGCCGATGCAGAGGAAGCGGGCTGGCTGGTCAAGATCGAGCCGCACAAGCATAACGTGGGCTGCTGCGATCGCTGCAAGACCGTTGTGGAGCCCCTGATCTCCAAGCAGTGGTACGTGAAGATGAAGGATCTTGCCGCCCCGGCCACGGAGGCGGTCGCCTCCGGCGAGGTCAAGATCATCCCGGAGCGCTTC
>DATGYC010000040.1:0-53609 GCA_035298385.1 Symbiobacteriaceae bacterium
TAAATGAAGAAGGATGCAAGTGCTACCGTACTAATTGATTGGGTTTCTGCGACTTATGAGAAGTCCGTTGAGTTGTCACAAGTACTAGAAGCATGGACGGCAGAGAATGAATTGCAGCCCTGGTCTAAGGGTGTTGGTGCCTACGGCTATCGAGGATGCCTGAAAAGGGATGATATTAAGGTGTTCCATGATGGACTCTCACACATGGGGATTCATGTTCAGGTATCAGGTGAGGGATGCCGACAGGCAGAAGCAGAAGGACTAATTCCGCAGAATGATTGGCAGGCATGGTTCAAGACCATGCTTGCCGAAAGTCCATCGGCTTTCGCTCGAATCCATGTCGCCTTTGACAGTAGATCAGGGGCTTTCACGGTGAGAGACATTAAGCGCAAGGGCGAGAAGGGTCTTTTGGTTACTGCCTTCAAGAAGGGTCTTGAACTTCTGGAGCGTGACCTGCAAACGGGCAAGTGTACGGGCGAAGGGTACATCTTGGGTAAGAATTCTGATACTCAGGTCGTGTTCTACGATAAGGGTGCAGAGTCCGGCGAGAATGGCCCTTGGGTTCGAGTCGAATTGAGAATGAAAGGTAAGAATGCTCAGGAGTTAGCCCGACACCTAGCGGAGCATGGATTAAGCGGTATTGCGGGTATCCTTAGACGCTATGTTGATGTAAAGAAGGCAGGCAGGAACAAGCAGAAGAGCCGACTAAAGTCGGAGAAGTGGTGGGACGAGTTCCTAGAGAGTGCAGAGCGAATGACCCTCAGCGTAAACCCTTACAAGAGAGAAAAGAAGAATCCAGCCGAATGGGTGAAGAAGTCGGACCTAAGAGAGTTGATTGAGAAGCACGATGGCGATGTTGGGCCACTCCTTGAGATGCTTGGTATGTAAGTGATTCCCTGTATAAACGGGGGTGCTGTGTGCATCTAATCACTCATAAAAAGCCCTGAAACCTAGTCCTAGAGCCACTTTGCGGGTTTCTAGAAAAATACGAGTTTCACACACTTTTTACACCAACAGGAACTCTACAACAATAACGAACAACAGAGGGAAGGCATGGAGTAAATCCCGCCTTCCCTTTTCAATCGGGTTTCTTCATATAGATGTGTCCTAAGTGTTGGTCCTGACAACGTGACACAACCTCCTCATGATTGGTCCACCGGGTGCGGGCAAGTCATTGCTCGCCCGGACGCTGCCGACCGTCTTGCCGCCACTCTCGGGAGCAGAGCGTATGGAGGTAAGCCGCATTCATTCGGCGGCAGGACGCCTCCCTGGTGGCGGTCTCCTCTCGACCCGGCCCTTCCGCTCGCCACATCATTCGGCCTCTCGCGCGGCCCTGCTGGGCGGTGGTGCCCCATGTCGCCCGGGCGAACTCTCGCTGGCCCACCGGGGTGTCCTCTTCCTCGACGAGCTCCCGGAGTTTGGGCGTGACGTGTTGGAGGGCCTCCGGCAACCGCTCGAGGAGGGCGTGGTCCAGATTGCGCGCAGCCACGG
The DNA here is from genome assembly GCA_035298385.1 of Symbiobacteriaceae bacterium. Classification (GTDB taxonomy): domain Bacteria; phylum Bacillota; class Sulfobacillia; order Symbiobacteriales; family Symbiobacteriaceae; genus DATGYC01. Next base: position 1,492 of record DATGYC010000040.1, read on the forward strand.
GTCGTACCTCTTTCCAGCCCGCACACAGTTGGTTGCAGCGGCCAACCCGTGTCCCTGCGGTCATCTGGGGTCTCCCCTGCACCCCTGCTCTTGTCCACCCGCCCTCGCCCATACCTACTTGGGCCGACTCTCCGGGCCGCTTCTAGACCGATTTGACCTTCAGCTCTTTTTGACGCCGGTTCCCTACGCGGATATCATCGGGACTGGTTCTAGCGAGTCCTCGGTCGTTGTGGCTAAGCGGGTGACCATCGCCCGCGATCGTCAGCAGGAACGGCTCGGTGAGGGCGGGTGTAATGCCACCATGACTCCGGCACAGGTTCGTCGCTTCTGTCGCCTGCCAGAGGGGGGAGAGGCCCTCCTGCGTGGAGCGGTCGAGCGACTTGGACTCTCGGTCCGCGCGCACGACCGAGTCTTGAAGCTCGCCCGAACGATTGCGGACCTGGCCGGCAGCGCCATTGCGGTCGAGCACCTGGCGGAGGCGATTCAGTACAGGTCACTGGATCGGCTTCGCCCCGGCGCCTGAGGAGGCTGATCCTTTGGCATGCTAAAGAGGCCGGCGCATGCCGGTTCCGCTTCATCGCCAAGCAGGTGTGACCGCAGCACAGCAGGAGATGGAGAGAGAGCAGCCAAAGAAGGAGGAACCCAGTATGCCAGGTCAGTACTCGCATGAACACCCTGTCTCCGTTCACCACGGCCCAATGGCCGGAAAGCGGGGAGAGAGTTGGGAGGCGGATGCGATCCGTCTGGAACAGGAGAACGCAGCCCGTATCGAGAATCCTATGCCCACCCTGCCGAACAAAGAGGTTTCAAACGCCAAAGGTGACCAGGCTCGCCGCAAGTCGGATGAGGGCACCGTGGATGATGATGCGATCTTTTCGGGTGGCGATACAGTCTAGCTCGTGCGCCGGTGGGAGGTCCGCATTCGGGCCTCCCGCGCCACGGCGCACATACACGTAGTGAGAAAGGAGGGGCAGGGTGGAGGAGAATGAACTACTGCCCTTGATCCGAGGGACGGGCGAAGAACTCTATGATGAGGCTGGTCAAATTCTGGGCTATGTGGCTCAGCCCGCTCGTTTCAAACTTGACCGGCCTGCGTTGGCCAGGGGCGGTTTCCTGGTCGTTACACGTCATGAACTAACTGGGGAGTATGTAGGAACCTTATTCGATGCTCTCCCCCATCCCAAGACGGGGCGCCCCTACCCAGCCGGACACTCCGAGGAGCTTTGGCGCACGCCATCCCTTACCGAAGCGATCCGGTTGACTCAGGCCGAGTTGGCGCAATCGGAAGGGGTCAGCCACGCATGAGTCTGCCGGCCCGCTCTGACCGTGAGTTGAACCTGTTTGGTGATGTCTGTCCGATCACCTTCGCGAAGACCAAGATCGCCTTGGAGGAGATGATGATCGGGCAGGTTCTCTGCGTTCTCCTTGATTGGGAGCCGGCTACCCGTAACGTCCCTAAGTCCGTTGAACTTTATGGGGATGAAGTTCTGGCTCTCCAGCCGATGGATTCAGGTGGGTGGGCCGTTTGGATCCGTAAACGAGTTGAATAGACCCAGTTCGCGCCAAAACCCGGCAAGCGCGGCCGTAAACGCCTCCGGATTCTCCTCAGGCGGCGAGTGTCCACATTGAGATACAACCTCCAGGCGACTATGTGGAAGCGTCTGCAGCAACCGTTGCCCGTGCACCAAGGGGATCCATGGGTCCTCTTGACCCCACAGAAGTAGGGCTGGATGGTTTACCCGACCAATCTCAGCGCTAGTGGCACCAAAATCGATCTCAAGTAGCATGCGGGCCATCGTCCGGCTGGCGCGCGGCAGGCGCCCCGGTAGAAGGTAGGCGCCCAGATCGGTGGCGTCCATCTTACCGCCGTAATAGGCTTCCCGCATTGCCTTGCCAGCAAAGCGTCGATTAGCCACGAGAAGCCGGATCATTAGTCGTCCCAGTAGGGGCGTCGCGAGCAACCGCCGCTCCCAACCCGACGATGCCCGTTGTACATAACCCGCAGATGAGGCCAACACAAGCCCGCGCACTCGCTCCGGATAGCGTAGCGCGACCCGAAGGGCGACTTCGCCGCCCATGGAGTGTCCGCAAAGGACGGCACGCTCTAGGCCCATCTCATCCATCAACTGCACGAGAAGCTCTGCCTGGGCCCAGAGGTCCAGGGGCTTGCTGGGCAGGCGCTCCGTCATACCGAAGCCGCGCAGGTCCGGTGCGATCACCCAAGCAAATTGGCTCAGGCCAGGGATCACCTTCCGCCAGAAGTATGACCAGACAAAGAAACCATGGATCAAGAGAAGGGGTTCCCCTTGCCCGGCCTCTACAAGGTGGAGATGCTCATCGCCGACCTGGATCCAGCGGCCTTGCCAGTTCAGACCACTCCTGGTTAGATGACGGGTGCAGGCCTGCATATAGCTCTCCTGAGGCAATGTAGATCGCCCCTCCCGCGAAGTCTTCCGTGTACCTTGGTTCTAAGACGAAGATGGGGGTGGACTCGGTGCGCCAGACTGTTGAACCCATGGCCGAGCGAATGCTTGAATTGGCACGGGTTGCCCAGCCCTTGGTCGTTCGTGAGATCCTCCAGATCTGTCCAATCGCGGCCCCGACCTTTGCGGAAGAGGCGAGGGCTCGTTACGTGGCCCAGCGGTTTCGGGAGTTCGGTCTGACCGAAGTGCACGTCGACTCGATCTGGAATGTGGTGGCCCGGGTACGCGGGAAGGGTACCGGACCGACGATCCTCTTCGCCGCCCATCTGGATACGGTCTTCCCGGCTGAGACCGATCTGCGAGTCAAGATGGAGGGGGAGATGCTGCGGGCGCCCGGCGTAGGCGACAACACCGCTGCCGTGGCAGTCCTCCTGCACGTAGCCCGTCTGCTCAATCAAGGCGAGCTTCTCCCTGATGGAGATGTGATCCTGGCAGCGACGGTTGGGGAGGAAGGTCTTGGAAACCTGCGCGGCATCCGGGTGGTGTTGGATGGCATTGGCAAGGATGCCGAGTACGTCATCCCGCTAGATGGCTCGCTGGGCGGGCTCGTCGCCCAAGGTGTGGCGAGCCGAAGGTGGCGCCTGCAAGTGACAGCTGAGGGAGGACACTCCTGGGGCGCGTTTGGCGCTCCGTCGGCCATCCATGCCCTGGGGCGCATGATCGCAGCCATTAGTGAGGTCAGGGTGCCCTCAGCGCCCAAGACCACCTTCAACGTCGGGCTCATCCGTGGTGGAACCTCGGTCAATACCATCGCCGCTGAGGCGGAGGCGGTGATCGATCTCCGCTCGCTCTCAACGGATGAGCTTCGCCGGCTGGAAGAGCGGGTGAAACGGTCTGTCTCCCAACTGGCGACGGAGACCGGCACGTTTGTGAAGTGGGAACTCATCGGGGATCGTCCCGGTGGCTCCATTCCGACGGATCATGCCCTCTGCCAGTTCGTTCGGTCCGTACACGAGAGGCTCTCGATTCCGACAAGGGCGTACGCTTCCTCCACTGACGGCAACGTCCCACTCTCCCGTGGCATCCCGGCCGTTACTGTAGGGGTCACCCTCGGCGGCAATGGTCATCGCCTGGATGAGTACATACACACGACCCCTCTGATCAAGGGGCTAGCACAAATTTTGCTTCTGGTCGATGGTGCCGCGGCTCTGCCAAGGCGTTAGGTGGTCTTGCACAGGGAAGGGGCGACGGGCCTGCATGGGGGAGTCGATTCGCTGGTTGGTGATGGCTCAGGCTGAGGGTGTGGGGCGTCGTCGTCTCGCCACGCTCATGGCTGCGGTTCCGGACCCGGTTGCCGCTTGGCGCCTGACCGCATCGGAATTGGCCGCCCTGGAGGGCTGGAGCCGTCCGGTGGCTAGTAATCTGGTTGCCGCACGCCAGAGCCCGGTCGCTTGGGCTCGGGCTGAGGCCGATTGGCGGGCAGCTGAGCGCGCTGGACTCCAACTCATCGCCCTTGCGAGTCCGCATTACCCGCGTCGTCTACGCCTGATTCCAGACCCACCGCCGCTCCTCTATCAGGCGGGCCCCGGCGTGCCGGATGATCGTCCAGCCATCGCCATCGTGGGCACTCGTAAGCCAACTCCGTATGGCCTCTCGGTCGCAGAACGGTTCGGCGCCGACCTGGCGGCAGCAGGGGCAGTCGTGATCTCTGGCCTAGCCCTTGGCATCGATAGCGCAGCCCACAGGGGCGCCCTGCGGGTCGGCGGTCTCTCGGTCGCCGTGCTGGGCACCGGCGCCGATGTACCCTACCCGCGAGCCTCTACGGCGCTCTATCGCCGCTTGGTCGAGACCGGGGCGGTACTCTCGGAGCTGCCCCCCGGAACGGGTGCTCGAGCCGAGGCCTTCCCCGAACGGAATCGGATCATCTCGGGCTTGGCCGATGCAATCGTTGTGGTCGAAGCAGGGGAGCGATCGGGTACCCTGATCACGGTCCAGTCGGCCCTTGAGCAGGGGCGGGAGGTCTTCGCTGTACCTGGGCCAGTCTGGAGTCCGATGTCCGTCGGTCCGCATCGCTTGCTTGGTGAGGGGGCAGCCCTTGGGCTTTCAGCGACGCAGATTCTGGCGGAGTTGGGCCTGGAGGCTACCATGAACCGGCATGCGCCGCCCAATCTCGGTCCCGAAGAGGCTCAACTGTTGGCCTGGATGGGTGATGGGCCCTGGACAGCGGGGGCCCTGGTACAGGCCACAGGGCTGTCCCCTGCCGAGGTGCAGGCCCGCCTCACCCTGCTTGCAGTACGGGGGCTCGTGCAGATTTTGCCAGGAGGTCAATTCCTTCGGGTTGGCGAAACGGGCGCAATCGGTGTATAGTTTCAGCATAGCCACCCCGTGTGCGGTCTGGGGTGCGTACGTGTCACGGGGGTGTCAACTGGTTGGCCAAGAACCTTATTATTGTGGAATCCCCGGCGAAGGCCAAGACCATTGAGAAGTTTTTGGGTAGAAATTACACGGTGAAGGCCTCCATGGGCCATGTCCGTGACCTGCCCAAAAGCCAGTTGGGGGTCGACGTAGAAGCCGGTTTTTCCCCCAAGTACATTACCATCCGCGGCAAGGGCGAGGTTCTCAAGGAGTTGCGCGAAGCAGCAAAGAAGGCTGACAAGATCCTTCTCGCAACCGACCCTGATCGCGAGGGTGAGGCGATCTCCTGGCACTTGGCTGAACTCCTGAAGATTGAAGGAGATCAGCCGGTTCGCATTGAGTTTCACGAAATCACAAAGGACGCCATTCAGCGGGCGATCAAGAAGCCGCGCCCGATCGCATCGGCTCGTGTCGATGCGCAGCAGGCGCGGCGTATCCTGGATCGTTTGGTTGGGTACAAGCTCTCACCGCTCCTCTGGCGCAAGGTGCGCCGGGGACTGTCGGCGGGACGGGTCCAGTCAGTTGCCGTTCGGTTGATCGTCGACCGGGACCGGGAGATTGACGCGTTCGTGGCCGAAGAGTACTGGACCCTAGGTGCAAAGGTGGCTGCCGCCAGTGGCACCTCCTTTGAGGCGCGGTACGCTGGTCTGGCTGAGGGGCGGCGCGGACTCGCCAACGAGGCGGAGACGAACGCTGTGATGGCCGCAGTGCAGGGGAGCCCCATCGTCGTCAAAGCTGTGAAGCGGCGAGAGAAGCGGCGCAATCCCGCTTTCCCGTTCACGACCTCAAACCTTCAGCAAGAGGCGGCCCGCAAGCTCGGTTTTACTGTGCGGCGAACGATGTCGATCGCCCAGCAGCTCTATGAAGGTCTGGATTTGGGTGAGGCAGGGACGACCGGCCTTGTTACCTATATCCGTACCGACTCCACCCGTATTGCTGCGGAGGCGGAGGAGGCTGCAAGAGCCTACATTCTCGCAACATGGGGTGAGGAGTATAACGCTCCTACCCACCGCGAAGCGGAGAAGCGTGCGGGGGAGCAGGGCGCCCATGAGGCGATCCGCCCCACGGTGGTCGAGCGGACACCGGAGTCCGTTAAGTCTTTCCTGACCTCTGATCAATACAAGCTTTACAAGCTAGTCTGGGACCGGTTCGTCGCATCCCAGATGGCCCCTGCTGTGATGGATACCGTCACTGCCGACCTGCTCGTAGCCGAGGTCCCCTTCCGAGCCTCAGGGCAGACCATGAAGTTCCCGGGCTTTATGAAGATCTACACCGAAGGTTCGGATGAAGAGAGCGGTGAGCGCGAGGAGGAGGGCGTCCTTCCTGAACTAGTCGAAGGGCAGAGCCTGACGCTCCTTGACCTCCTGCCCAAACAGCACTTTACTCAGCCGCCGCCCCGCTTCTCCGAAGCGATGCTGGTCAAGGCGTTGGAGGAGCGCGGAATCGGGCGCCCTTCCACCTACGTGCCGATCATCGAGACGATCCAGGCACGTGGCTACGTGGAGAAAGAGGAGAAGCGCTTCCGGGCCACAGAACTGGGCCGAAAGGTCATCCAGATCCTCACTGAGTACTTCCCTTCCATCATTGACGTTGCGTTCACGGCGCAGATGGAACAGTCCCTCGACCAGGTCGAGGAGGGCGGCCAGGAATGGCAGCGCGTCCTGGGCGAATTCTTCGCGCCCTTTGAGCAAACCCTCAAAGAGGCGGAGGAGAAGGTCGGCGGCTTTGAACTAGAGGATGAAGAGTCGGACGTCGATTGTGACAAGTGCGGCCGACGCATGGTGATCAAGTGGGGTCGTTTTGGTAAGTTCCTAGCCTGCCCGGGCTTTCCTGAGTGCCGGAACACAAAGCCCCTCTTGGAGGAGACCGGCGTCACTTGCCCGCAGTGCGGTGAAGGCAAGATCGTGGAGCGCAAGGCGAAAAAGGGAAGCCGGAAATTCTACGGTTGCTCCCGTTACCCTGACTGTGAGTTTATCTCATGGGAGAAGCCGGTGGCCCGCCCTTGTCCAGAATGTGGCGCAAGCTTCCTCGTCCTCAAGAAAGTGAAGGAGATTGGGCCAGCGCTCGTCTGTAAGACCGAGGGTTGCAGCTATGTAGAGGCAGCTCCCGAAATGAACGATGCGGAAGAGGGAAACGTGTCATGAATCAGCCCCTGATCACAGTGATTGGCGCGGGCCTGGCAGGCTCGGAGGCGGCCTGGCAGGCCGCCTCCCGCGGCTGCCGGGTTCGTTTGTTTGAGATGCGGCCTGTCAAGCGGACAGGCGTCCACGTGACCGACTACTGCGCGGAACTGGTCTGCTCTAACTCACTGCGCGGCAATGGTCTTGAGAACGCCGTAGGTCTACTCAAGGAGGAGATGCGGCGCCTCAACTCACTGATTATTCGAGAGGCCTACGAGCACTTCGTTCCCGCAGGGGGCGCCCTGGCGGTCAGCCGTGAGGATTTCGCTCGCGGTGTGACGGAGGCCCTGGCCTCCCACCCTAACATTGAGATCGTGCGGGATGAGGTCACCGCCATCCCGGATGAAGGAATTGTGATCGTTGCGACTGGTCCACTCACGTCGGAGGCGATGGCCGAGGAGATCAAGCGATTCACAGGCGAACGCTACCTCTCCTTCTACGATGCGGCCGCTCCGATTGTCACTCTTGAATCGATCGACATGGAGAAGGTCTTTCGGGCCTCTCGCTACGGCAAGGGGGACGGTGACGACTATCTCAACTGCCCCATGAACAAGGAGGAGTACGAGGCCTTCTGGGAGGCGCTGGTGGCCGCCGAGAAGTCGATCCCCCACAACCCGGAGGACGAGAAGGTCTGCTACTTCGAGGGGTGCCTTCCAGTCGAGGAGATGGCCCGGCGTGGCAGGGACGTCCTGCGTTACGGTCCGCTCAAGCCGGTTGGCTTGGACGATCCCCGGACGGGGCGTTGGCCGTACGCCGTCGTGCAGTTGCGCCAGGATAACGCGGCCGCCACACTCTACAACATCGTCGGCTTCCAGACCTCGCTCAAGTGGGGCGAGCAGAAGCGCATCTTCCAGATGATCCCCGGCCTCGAACAGGCTGAGTTCGAGCGGCTCGGTGTCATTCATCGAAATACGTTTATTAAGTCACCGCGAGTACTCCGACCGACACTTCAGACAATCACCCGTGCGAATCTCTTCTTTGCAGGGCAGATGACGGGGGTGGAGGGGTATGTGGAGTCGGCAGCGGCAGGTTTGATTGCGGGCACCAATGCAGCGCGGCTCGCTCTGGGACAGGAGCCAGTGCCTTTCCCGGTCGAGACGGCTCTTGGTTCGTTGGTTCATTACATCACGCACGCCGATCCGGATTCCTTCCAGCCCATGAATATCGCCTTTGGGTTGATACCTCCGCTGGATGGCCCGAAGATCAAGGATAAGCGGGAGCGCAAGCGCCAGCTCGCGGAGCGGGCCCTGCACCGGCTGCAAGACTGGGCGCCCGCCACGCTAGGCGTAGAACTTTCCGATGTAACAGAACCGTGAAATTTGATCCAGAAAATGGGATGAGTGTAAAAAAACGTGTCTGAACTAACGTGGCTGTGCTAATCGGCGACAACTGATGACAAGTTTTTTTCGAGACCCGCACTTTTGTCTGAATTTCTGTCTTGCCGTTCGAAGATACTATGTGCTAGGATTAGCTTCGGTCGCAAATCGGTGTGAACAAAGGAACGATCATACGCGATGGCCGTGGATATCCACCAGTCCCTCCCAATGCCGGAGGTTGTTGGATTCCTGGCGAATCTGCGGGTCGAGAAGTCGGCCTCGGCACACACCCTGCGCAGTTACGCGCTGGACCTGGAGCAATTCCTGGTCTGGCTCGCAACTCCGAAGGAAGTGCCGGTGGTTGGTGGACGGAGGACCGGACGGACACGATCCCATCAGTTTAGTGAGCGAGAGCGGTTGCCTGAGCCAATCACGCTAGCTGAACTCGGTCGGGTGGACCATTTGACCGTTCGTTCATTCCTTGCCTTCCTGCAACGTCAGGAGTTCTCCCGACGCACCATTGCCCGCAAGCTCTCAACGCTTCGCTCCTTCTACAAGTACCTGAACCGGGTAGGGACACTCGGCCACAACCCACTCGTGGGGGTGCATACACCGAAGTTGGAGAAGAAGTTGCCTACCTTCATGGACGAGCCAGTGGTGACTGACCTGCTTGGCAGGCCAGACCTCACTACGCCGCTAGGTCTTCGGGATCGGGCAATCTTGGAACTTCTCTACGCTACCGGCCTGCGCGTCAGTGAGTTGGTCGCTCTACATTGCCAGGAGATCGACGCCAGCGATGGCTGGGTTGTCGTTCTGGGCAAGGGGCGGAAGGAACGAGCCGTTCCGGTTGGGAGTGAGGCGCTCCGGGCACTGGGCGAGTACCTTCGTCAGGGCCGTCCGCACTTAGTGGTGCGTGGTCCGGTCGAACTACAGGGATTGCCAATGGCCAAGCAGCCACTCTTCCTGAACAAGTTGGGGACGCGGTTGTCGGATCGATCGGTTCGTCGGCTGCTGGATGGTTATATCCAGGAGATGGCAACCTTGCAACACGTCAGTCCCCACACCATCCGCCACTCATTTGCCACGCACCTGCTGAACCGGGGGGCTGACCTCCGAGTCGTGCAGGAATTGCTGGGGCATGCGAGCCTGTCGACCACACAGATCTACACCCATGTCACTCGTGAGCGCCTGCGGAAAGAGTATCTGCAGGCACATCCCCGGCAACGTCGGGCTGCTCTGGCAGATCCGGCCGTCCCTGAATGAACGGCGTTATGGAACCGTTTGCACGATCGCCAAAATCGCCCCTTCTTTACCACACTATCCACAATGATCGATTGGAGGCCTGTACCCCAATGAACCTACTTGATAAGACTCGCCGCATTAACCGTCTGCTTCAGAAGAGCGCTGGAAGCCAGGTAGATTTTAATGAGATGGCCCAGATTCTCTCTGAGCTCATCGCTGCTGACGTTTACATTGCCTCTCGCAAGGGGAAGCTCCTTGGCGTCGCTTTGTCCGGTGGCGGCGACATTGAGGCGCTCTTTGGCGCCTCTCTCCCGGAGGATCTCAACGGTCGTCTGATGCGCTCGGATGAGACCCATACCGACACCGAGGGTGGGAACCTCACCTTCCTGTTGGGCGACAGCCAGCAGGATGTCACTGCTCCGCATATCACCTATATCCCCGTCGTCGGTGGCGGCGAGCGCCTTGGCACCCTCGTGGTGACCCGGCAGACCGCTATGGGTGACGAAGAGATGATCCTGGGTGAACTGGCCGCCACCGTGGTGGGCACCGAGATCCTGCGGGCCCACTCGGAAGAGCTGGAGGTTGAGGCTCGCAAGAAGGCTGCGGTTCAGATCGCCCTCGGCACCCTCTCCTATTCCGAGCTCGAGGCCGTTCAGCACATCTTCGACGAGCTGGAGGGCAACTCGGAGGGTCTGCTGGTCGCCTCTAAGATCGCTGATCGCGTCGGGATCACCCGCTCGGTGATCGTGAACGCCCTGCGGAAGTTCGAGTCCGCCGGCGTGATCGAGTCCCGGTCGCTGGGTATGAAGGGTACGCACATCAAGGTTCTGAACGACCGTCTGGTCGAGGAGCTGCGCAAGCTCCGCTAGGTCACGTTCAACCTGAAAAGGGAGCCGGGGGATAACCCCCGGCTCCCTTTTTGTTATGGGACGGATCTACTGCCTCTTTCTCTCTTCTTTCGCGAAAAAGTGGTAGCATCAGCCAAGTGCATACAGGAACTTTGAAAGCTGTTGCCGAATAGGTAGCCAAGGTCGAACCCTGTATTGCTAGCAGGATAGTGCTTCAAATTGGCGGGGGTGAATACAGAGATGCCGGTCTTCGGCAAGACGGTGGGCTACTTGGAGCAGGCGATGGCGGCCGCGAATCTACGCCATCAGGTGATCGCTGATAACATCGCCAACGTGAACGTGCCAAAGTTCCAAGCCCATGAGGTGCTGTTTGAGGAACAACTTCGGGCGGCTATGGCGGATTCTACATCAAAGCCCGGCGAGTTGAGCGGCATCGTCGCACACCCGTTGCACATCCCGTTCAACACGCAGACTACGGCCGCTACGGCCCGAGTACAGCCGCAGGTTGTCCAGAGTGATGGAGTCTATCGTCAGGATGGCAACACGGTTGATATCGAGTCGGAGCAAGCCAAATTGGCGGCAAACCAACTCTGGTACCAGGCCCTCGTCCGGTCCGTGAACGATGAGTTTACCAGGCTCCGGACGGCGATCTTGGACGGGAGGCGATAATCTGTGATCAAGTGGTTTAGCGGCATGCAGACAAGCGCCTCTGGCATGACTTCGGAGCGCCTGCGCATGGACGTCATTGCCAACAACATCGCCAACGTCAACACGACGCGCGATGCTAGCGGGGCGCCCAATCCCTACCGCCGCCAGATGGTCGTGCTAGGGAATCGTCCTTCCTTTGCAGCGGCAATGTCCCAGGCACAGACTGGCTTTCCGGCCTCGGCGACGGACGGTGAAGCCGCACCGGCGGATCCCTACAGCCAGGTCGGTCGAGGTGTTCGAGTGCTGCAGGTGGTCGAGGACCAGCGGGCCTTTAAGTTGAAGTACGATCCGACCCATCCGGATGCGGATTCGAATGGATGGGTACGTTTGCCTAACGTTGATACGGTCACAGAGATGGTAGACTTAATCTCAGCCTCCCGAGCTTATGAGGCGAATGTGACTGCAATGAACGCCTTCAAGAGTATGGTCCAGAGCGCCCTCCAAATTGGTAAGTAGGAGGAGTAAAGAGTGATTCGCATCTCTCCGCTGCCGGCCATCTCGGCGGTAACGACTCCCCCCGTCGTCACGAGCCCGTCCGAGACGCCTGAGGCGTTCGCAAAGACGTTTGGTCAGTTCCTTAGCGAAGCCCTTGGTTCGGTTGAGTCCGCCCAGGTACAGGCCGATGAGGCCGCCCAAAAACTGGCGACCGGTGAGATTCGCGATATTGCCGAGGTGACGATCGCCTCGGAAAAGGCGACCCTCGCTCTCCAACTAACCGTACAGGTGCGGAACCGTGTCATCGAAGCGTACCAGGAGATGATGCGGATGCCCGTCTAAGGCTTCGTGATCACGAGCGGACACGCCACTTGAAATAGAGGTGAAACGGGTTGGACTTGGCCCGCCTGTGGGAACAAGTAAAGGAACTGTGGGCAAAACCGAGCGGTAAGGTAATCTTCGGTGCCGTCGCGGGTCTGATCGCGATCGCCGTCGTTTTCACCTTAACGACCTCGGGCCCTAAATACCAAAGGCTGGGTACCTTTGACGGCCAAAGCGCCCCAAAGGTGCAACAGAAGCTACAAGAACAGAACATCCTCTATAAGCAGGCAGATAACGATCCATACACGTTTGAAGTAGAGCAAGATAAGTGGTCTCAAGCGAAACTTGTAATCGCGGAATTAAATTTAGATCCCGAGTCAGTAAAGTGGGCTGCCGATTCTTGGGCGACCAAGACTGACTGGATGTCGACGGAGTTTGACAAGCGCCGCCTCCTAGTCGAGCAACTCCAGACCGACCTCTCGCGGGCCGTCTCTTCCCTGGCAGCCGTCAATCGGGCGCGCGTCACCTTGACCGTCCCGGCCGACCGGCTCTTCAAGGAGGATCAGACCAAGCCCAAGGCCTCGGTCATGGTCGAGCCAAAGCCAGGGCAGAAGCTGACCAAATCGGTGGTAGAGGCGATCATGTCGACCGTTTCGGGCGCCGTGGACGGCCTGGACAAGATGGACGTCGTCGTGGTCGATACTGCGTCGAACAGCATCCTGTCGGACGGCGCCTTTGCGCCAAAGTCGGATGGGCAGACCGCCCTCGAACAGACCTCTGATCGTTTGACGATCCAGCGGAACTTTGAGGAGTACTGGCAGAAGAAGCTGACCACCGCTCTTGAGCAGGTGGTCGGGCCGCGGAACGCCTCCGTCATCGTTACCCCGGTCTTCGACTGGGAGACGGTGATGAAGAACTCCACGGAGTATACGGGCGCCAACGGCGGTACCGCCGGCGTCAAGGTCTCCGAGCAGAAGAAGAACGCCACCTCGCAGGGTCAGACCGTCACAACACCGACGCCGGTCGGGGCGACCCCGAACGCCGAGGCGGGCCCGCCCACCTACCCGGGCACGACGCCAGGGACGACCCAGCCCCTCTCAGCCGAGCAGGTCGAGCAGATCACGAACTACCTCGTATCGGAGACCAAGACGGTCTCTGAGAAGCCGGGCGGCGGGATCAAGTCGATCGCCGTCGGTGTCATGGTCAACGAGAAGTACGTGAATGCCCAGACTGAGCGAGCGATGAATACCGTCATCGCCACCTCCTTGGGGAATAACGCCCAGGTCCAGGTCGCTGCGATTCCCTTTAACAATGCGTTCGAGGATGTATTCAAGCCGACGACGACTCCAACCGGTCTGCCGACGCAATGGCTCTGGTGGCTGATTGGTGCCGCGCTGGCCCTCGGTGGCATCGCCTTCTTCCTGTCGGCCCTCCGGCCCAAGCGCCCGGTCCTCGAGCCGGTCTTCACCGGTCCGGAAGCAGGCATGATGGGCGGCATCCCCGTCTCTGATCTCGAACTGGTGCTGGGCGGTCCGCTTAACACGCAGGCGACTGCGGAGGAGAAGAAGCTACCCCAGACTGCAGATGATTTGATGCAACTCGCTCCGGAGGAGATCGCTCTCCTGGGCGACGAGTTCCTGAACCAACTCGGTGTTGACCCGGCCAAGGTCCGCATGAAGGAGAAGGTGGAGAAGATCGCACGGGCCAACCCCGAGGCGGTCGCCAGCCTGATCAAAACCTGGATTGCTGAAGAGTAAAGGGTGAACGCCAATGGCAACAACCACGACGCAACGCGAGTTGAGCGGTCGCCAGAAGGCCGCCATCCTCTTAATCTCCCTCGGTCCTGAACTCTCAGCCAAGGTCTTCGGCCACCTGAGGGAGGCCGAGATCGAGTCGATCTCGCTCGAGATCGCCTCTCAGCGGCAGATCCCCGCTGATATGCGCGAGAAGATCCTCTACGAGTTCTACCAGATCTATCAGGCGCAGCAGTTCATCTCCCAGGGTGGCATCGATTATGCCCGGGAGATCCTGGAGCGGGCGCTCGGCCAGCAGAAGGCGGTCGAGATCCTGACCCGTCTGACGGCCAGCCTGCAGACTCGCCCGTTCGACGTCGTCCGTAAGGCCGACCCGAACCAGCTCCTCTCCTTCATCTCCGGTGAGCACCCGCAGACGATCGCCCTGATCATGGCCTACCTACAGCCGGAACAGGCCGCCATCGTCCTGGGATCGCTGCCGCCGGAGCGCCAGGCGGACGTCGCCAGGCGCATCGCCATCATGGACCGGACCTCCCCTGAGGTGCTCAAGGAGGTCGAGAAGGTCCTGGAGCGCAAGCTCGCTTCGATGGTCAGCCAGGACTTCACCACGGCGGGCGGCGTCGAGTCGGTCGTCGAGGTGCTCAACCGGGTCGATCGTTCGACCGAGAAGACGATCATGGAGTCGCTGGCTGTTCAAGATCCGTCCCTGGCGGACGAGATCAAGAAGCGGATGTTCCTCTTCGAGGATATCGTCTCGCTGGACAACCGATCCCTTCAGCGGGTTCTGCGCGAGGTCGATCTCTCCCGCGACCTGCCCCTGGCGCTCAAGGTCGCCTCAGACGAGGTCAAGCGCAAGGTCTACGCGAACATCTCCCGTCGTGCGCAGGAGAACCTGCGCGAGGCGATGGACTACCTCGGACCGGTCCGCCTACGGGACGTCGAGGATTCGCAGACCAAGATCGTCAACATCATCCGCAAGCTCGAGGAGATGGGCGAGATCGTAGTCGGGTCGAGAGGCGGTGGCGAGGACATTGTCGTCTAATTCGATTATCCACACCAACAATTCAAACTGGCAGGGTCCTAGCCAACGCCGTGGGGGGCGGGGGGCGGGCAGCACGCCGGACTCCCCCCGCGTCATCAAGGGAGGGGCGGCGGCTGCTTTGCCCCCCGCCTTCCAGTCGCTAGAGAGCCTGACCGGGCGCCCCCACTCCCTCCCGTCCCTGTCGCCTGCGGATGATCTGCCGGATTGGCCCGCGGCTGAGGCCGAACAACTCTCCCCGGAACCAGCGGAGCATCCCCTGGTCTCGGAGGCGCTTCGCCGGGCTGAGGCCCTGGAGCGCCGTGCCGCCGCCCTCCTCGCTGAGGCGGAGGCGGCTGCCGCCTCCCGTTTGGCCGAGGCAGCCGATCGGGTAGAGGCGTTGGTCGCGCAAGCGACCCTGGAGGCTGATCGTCTCTTGGAGGCTGCCCGGGCCGAAGGCTTCGAGCAGGGTAAGCAGGCGGGCCACGAGGTCGGCGCCGCCGAAGGGATGGCCCAGATCCAGGAGGACGGTGCGATGGTGATCGAGCAGGCCTGGCAGGATGCTGACGCCATCACGGCGGAGGCTCGTGCCGCGGCTGAGAGCCTCGCCCTCAAGTCCAAGGCTGACCGTCAGCAGTTGCTGAGTCAGTCCGAGAACCAGGTGATCGAACTGGCTCTGGCGGTCGCTCGGGTGATCCTGCAGCGGGAGGTGACCCAGGACCCGCGGGCGATCCTGCCTGCCGTTCGGGCCGCCCTCCAGAAGCTGAAGGGGGAGGCGGAACCGGTCCTCCGGGTCGCTCCCGCCTGGGTCCCCTTCCTGACCGCCCAGATGGGCGCCATCGTAGGTGGACTACAGGGCGCCCCCCGGCTCACCGTCCAGGGCGATCCGGCCCTGGCGCCCGGTGACTGGACCGTAAACGGTGCCGGTGGCTGGGTCGACGGACGCCTCGAGGCGCAGGTGCGCGTCGCCGAGGATCGCATCCGTCGGGAGGGGCCATAGCCATGACGATCGCCTGGCAGAACCTCCACCGGGCTCTAAACGGCCTGGAGACCGCTCCCTTGGTCGGGACGGTGACCGGCGTCGTCGGCCTGGTGATCGAATCGAAGGGCCCGCAGGCCTCCGTTGGTGAACTCTGCTGGCTCGCCCCGTCGGGCCTCTCCGACGAGGGGATCTGGGCGGAGGTAGTCGGTTTTCGCTCTGGCTCCTTGCTCCTGATGCCCCTGGGCGGACTGGCTGGCCTCTCCCCGGGCTGGGAGGTCCGGGCGACCGGCCGGACGGCGACCGTCCAGGTCGGCCCCGAACTGCTCGGTCGAGTGATCGACGGCCTGGGCCGTCCGATCGACGGCAAGGGCCCGCTCCGGGCTGCGACCCACTACCCGATCCAGAACCAGCCGCCGCCCGCCCTGACCCGACGTCGCATCGCCGAGCCGCTCGCTACGGGCGTCCGGGCGATCGACGGATTGCTGACCGTTGGGCGGGGGCAACGCCTCGGTATCTTCGCTGGCTCTGGTGTCGGTAAGTCGACGCTGCTCGGCATGATGGCCAAGGGGACGACCGCTGATGTGAACGTGATTGGGCTGATCGGCGAACGCGGTCGTGAGGTCCGGGAGTTCATTGAGGAGGACCTGGGTGAAGAGGGGCTGGCCCGCTCGGTCGTGGTCGTTGCGACCTCAGATCAGCCGGCCCTGCTCCGCATCCAGGGCGCCCTCGTGGCGACAGCCGTCGCCGAGTACTTCCGGGATCAGGGGAAGGACGTCCTCCTGATGATGGACTCCGTTACCCGTCTGGCCATGGCCCAGCGTGAGGTCGGTCTCGCCATCGGCGAGCCGCCCGCCACCCGCGGCTATACGCCCTCCGTCTTCGCCCTCCTGCCGAAGGTGCTGGAGCGATCCGGTACCTCGGACCAGGGCTCGATCACGGGCATCTACACGGTCCTGGTCGATGGTGATGACGTCAACGAACCGATCTCGGACGCCGTACGCGGCATCCTGGACGGCCACGTCGTCCTCTCCCGTCGGCTGGCCTCGATGGGCCACTACCCGGCCATCGACATCCTGCCTTCCGTCTCGCGTGTCATGCCAGCCGTGACCGACCGTCCCCACCGACAGAGTGCGTCCCTCTTCCGGTCAAACCTGGCGGTTTACCGGGAGTCGGAGGACCTGGTCAATATTGGGGCCTACCAGCCCGGGGCGAACCCCGCCCTCGACTGGGCGCTCCAGAAGTTGCCCCAGATCAACGCCTTCCTCCAGCAAGGAACGGAGGAGCGGGTCGACCTCGCTACCGCCCTGCAAAGCCTGCGGGAGATCTTCCCGCCGCCCCACCAGTAAAGGGGGGGAGCGCGGATGAAGAAGTTCCAGTTCTCCTTGCAGAAACTCCTTGGCTTGCGCCATCAAGAGACGGAACAGGCCAAGCGAAGTCTCGCCGCTGCTCTAGCGGCTGAGGCGATGGCGCAGGACCGCTTGGAGCAAGCGCAGAGTCGCCTGGCCGAGCGAATCGCTCTGGCGGCCGCCGGTGGCTATTCGGTCGCCTCTTACCGACAGGACCGGGAGTGGATCCGCTTCCTGCAGGGCGAGGTCGAGAAGGCTGAGCAGCATCTGCAGGAGGCACAGGCCGAGACCGCCCGCCTGCGCCAGCTCCTCCTGGTGGCCCGCCAGCGCGAGCGAATCCTGGAAAAGCTCCGCGAGCGCCGGCTGGAGGCCTACCAGCTAGAGGTCCTGCTCGAAGAACAGCGGGAGTTGGATGAACGCGGGCAGAGTCCGAGGACTCTGCGAGTTTAGCACCGCAGGAGATTGCCCCCGCAGGGGCGCCCTTAAGAACCGCCGTCACGGCTCCGATTAGATAAGGAGAGAGGTGTTATCCGACGTGTCGATTCCAAAGCCCCAGGTGCACATCCCAGGGGTCTCCGCCTCTGCAGGCAAAGGCCGCTTGGCTGCCTTTGGTCGCGGGCTGAAGCGAATCTTCATCGGGTTGATCGCCCTGACGTTGATCCTCTACCTCACAGGACGGCTCTGGGAGCCGGCCCGTGGGCTCCTAGCAAAGACCCCTGGGGTTGGATCAGTCTTTAGCAGCCCCGTCTGGCAGCTGCCCAGTTGGCTCAGACCCGCCCCGAAGTCCACGGCGCCCGCCCAGCCCGAGCCGACCAAGACCGGCGGCACGGCCGACCTCTCCGGCCTCTCAGCCGAACTCTCGGCCAAGCAGTCTCAGCTTGATCTGGCCCAGCAGGCGTTGGATCAGAAGGAGAAGGAGCAGAAGGCGCTTGACCAGCGTCTGACCGAGCGGCTTCAGGTCGTGGAGACGCGCGAGAACCAACTGAAGAAGCTGGAGGCCAACCTCTCCCAGGTGGAGATCATCCGGGCGATGAAGCCTGCCGCCACGACCGCCCTCTTCGCGAAGTTCTCGGACACGGAGGCCCTCGCACTCCTCCGCTACATGGATAACGATGAGATCGCCAAGATCCTTGGGGATCTGGACGCCACCCGCGCGGCGACCCTCTTCCGGAAGCTGGGCGAGCTGAAGCAGACCCCCGCAACCGGTTCCTAATACCAGCAAGCCTTGAAAGGGGGTGAATAGATGAGTCTAATCCTGCCCATCTCCCAGATCACCGCCCGTACCGTTCCGGACGCGGCCCTGCGAACCGACTCCCCCGACCCGGGTGCTGGGGCGCCCTTCGCCCAGGAGTTACTCCAGGCACTGGGTGTCACGGTCGCACCGCAGACCGACGCAAGTGGGAGTAACCTACCCGCTGGCACGGCGGCCGAACGTCTCGATCCCCTGGGCGCCGCCCTGCGCGCACTCCTTGGTGGGGAGACCGCCGCCGAGGGTACCGAACTTCCGACTGAGAGCCCGGAGCTGGCCGAACCCGAGCTCCAGGACCCCGCCCCGAGCGCTTCGGTTCTGGCGGAACTCGCCGCGGGACTAGCCCTGGTAGAGCCTGTACCGGCCCTGGCCGTTCCTGCTCCGCCCGAGCCAGTCTCCGCTGAGACAGCCCCGACCAACCCCGTCCCGCCCCAACTCCCGCCGTCCCCGGTTGTGCCGATGGACAGCCCCGTCGCCCAGGTGATGACCCTGACGGCTGCCGAGACGGTCGCAGAGATCCTCCCTGGACCGCCTGCGGAGCCGGAGTCGGAACCTGTGGCTGACCATCCGTCTGCGGGAGGGCCCAAGGTGACTACCACCAAGGGACCGACCTTCGACGATCTGGTCCAGCTGATCACGGGCGCCCAGGCCCGAGACACCGTGCGCCACGCCCCGAAGCAGGCCAACCCTGGTACCACCACAGCGCTCGAACCGGCCGCAGAGGCGACGACGCTGGCCCAGAGCGCCCCGACGCCAGAGGGCGAGCCGGAGGCGATCAGCCCGGTCGGTCACCGCGCCGATGGCCCCAAGCCCACCTTTGGTGAGCTTCTGTCTACCCCGGCCGCGGACTCCCGACCCGCTCGGTCCACGGAGATCCCGGCTCCGGCGCTCCTGAACCAGGTGAGCCGGTCGATCCGCCTCCTGGCTGAGGGCGCCCGCTCCGAGCTGCACATCAAGCTCCACCCCGCTGAACTCGGCGAGGTCCTGGTCCGGTTAACGATCCAGGACGGTCTCCTGACCGCACAGCTCCAGACGACTGATGCCGCCGTCAAGGCGACCTTGGATGCCAACCTGGACGCCCTGAAGGCCCGCTTTGAACAGCACGGCCTGCAGGTCAACTCCCTGGCGGTCTCCACGGGCGCCGGCCAGCTGACCGATGACGGTCAGGCAAAGAGCGGCTGGGCCCAACCGTCCAACCAGTCCTCTCGTCAAGCCCCTGGTGATGACGGCGAAGGCGAGGAGCCCGAGGACGCCCTACCGCCGACCCCGGCCCGCCGAATCCTCGGTCGCCGTGGGCTCAGCCGCCTCGATCATCTCGCCTAGCTTCTAATTCGGCTCCGTGAGAGGTGAGATTCCATGCCGGTCAACCCGCTTGGGTACGGCAACGCGGTCAAGAAGGCCGCCAGCGATCCGCGCACCGTTAAGGGCGAGATGGGGAAGGACGACTTTCTCAAGCTCTTAGTGACCCAGATGCGCTATCAGGACCCGCTCAAGCCGATGGAGGACAAGGAGTTCATCGCCCAGTTGGCCCAGTTCTCCTCGCTCGAGCAGATGATGAACGTCGGCCAGACCACCAGCCTGAACTGGGGCGTCTCGCTCCTGGGGAAGCAGGTTAACGCCACCGATGCAAACGGCTACCCGGTGACCGGAGTCGCCAAGTCGATCCGTCTTGTTGATGGCACGCCCGTTGTCGCCCTGACTACGGCAGGTGACAAGACCGTCGAGGTCGAGCTCTCGAAGGTCGTTCAGGTGCAGATGGGCGGGCAGTAAGGGGGGAGCGTGGGGGGAATGAACCAACGGATCCAGATTGGCGCCCGGTTGCCCATCGCGGCGCCGAGCCCTGAACCGGCCAGACCCAGCACACCACCGCCCGGCGGTCCCTCCTTCCAGCAGGTGCTGCAGGGAGTGCTCACCGAACGGCCCGTACGCCTCTCTAGTCACGCGCAGGAGCGCCTGAGTGCCGCCAATCGTCACCTCTCCGAGCAGGAGTGGCAGGCGATCGCTAAGGCGGTCGACAAGGTCGCCCAGAAGGGCGCCCGCGAGGCCCTCCTCTTGACCCAAGACCTCGCATTGGTCGTCTCGGTCACCAACCGGACTGTGATCACAGCCGTGGAGCGGGAGCGGGCCAAGGAGAATGTCTTTACGAATATCGATGCTGCCGTGATTCTTTAGGGGCTGGACCTCACCTGAGGAGGCCCCCGGCTCTGGCCTGACGTTGCCGGAGCCACCTACACGTCGACGCGGGGCGCCCCGCACAATTCAGGGAGGATGATGGAAAGATGATGCGCTCCATGTACTCGTCGATCCAGGGCCTGCGTGCGCACCAGCAGCGGATGGACGCCATTGGCAACAACATCGCCAACGTCAACACCATCGGCTATAAGTCCCAGCGGGTTACGTTCTCCTCCGCCTTCGCTCAGACCCTGACTGGCTCCTTGGCGCCCTCGGCTACCCGTGGCGGCGTCAACGCCCAGCAGATCGGCCTTGGTGTCGGCGTCGGCTCGATCGACTCGCTGATGGGTCAGGGTTCGCTACAGACGACCGGTCAGGTTACTGACTTGGCCATCTCCGGCAACGGCTTCTTCGTCCTGAAGGAGGGTGGGAAGTTCCTCTACACCCGTGCCGGCAACTTCGACTTTGACGCCCAGGGCTACATGGTCTCCAAGACCACGGGCCAGCGGGTGCAGGGGTGGCTACCGGATACGACCGGCGCCTTCCCGGCCCGGGACGTCTCCACCATCACCGACCTGCAGATCCCCCTCACCGATAAGTCCCTGGCGAAGCCGACCGATCTGGTCAAGTTCGACCAGGCGCTCAACTCGCTGGCGGCCAATGGTGATGTGCACACGACGGCCGTCAAGGTCTATGACTCCCTCGGCAATGCGCACATCCTCGACGTGGCCCTAACCAAGACGGCCACGAACGACTGGACGATCGATGTCACCAGCGCCGACACCAACGTGCCGAGCCCGCTCGTGGGCGGTGGAGGCAACCCGACCAGCATCCCCTTCAAGCCGGATGGGACGCTGGACTATGCGACGGCTGGCATCACCCCGGCGGCACCCTTCGAACTGACCTTTGATGCGGACTTCTCCTTCTACACCACCGACCCCACCGCACAGACGATTCGCTTTGATCTCTCCAAGATCACCCAGGTCGCGATGAGCGGCGTCAACAACCAGTCCAACCTGCGCGCCTATGAGCAGGACGGCTATGAGGCTGGTGACCTAGAGGGGATCAACGTCGACAACCAGGGCATGGTCACGGCCTTCTACACCAACGGCCAGCAGAAGGCGGTCGGTCAGGTTGGCATGGCCACCTTCGCCAATCCCGCCGGTCTGCTGCGGGATCAGAATTCGAACTGGATGGAGTCGAACAACTCGGGCATGGCTCGCTTTGGGGCGCCCGGCACCGCTGATCGCGGCGCGATCGCTCCGTCCCGCTTGGAGATGTCCAACGTCGATCTCTCCTCCGAGTTCACGGAGATGATCGTCACCCAGCGTGGCTTCCAGGCCAACTCCCGCACCATCACGACGACCGACGAACTGCTCCAGGAGCTCGTCAACCTGAAGCGCTAACGCTAAGGACGGCAGGCTGGCGGCCTAGGTCGCCAGCCTAGAGCGCGGGAGGAGGTGAACGACCATGATCCATGTGACACGCCTTGGGCGGCTAGATGACAACCTGGTGATCAACGCCGAGTTGATCGAGACCGTGGAGGCGAAGCCGGACACCCACATCACCCTGACCACCGGTCATAAGGTGATCGTTCAGGAGTCGGTGGAGCGGGTGGTCGAGTTGGTTATCGCGTATAAGCGAGCGATTCAGCAGCCCCTCTCTGTCCAGCCCTAGCGCCACGGGGAGGCTAGATTCCGCATGGCTATCTATCTAGATCCGATTGGCTTCATCATCGTCGTGGGCGGGAGTCTCCTCGCCCTGTTGCTCCAGTTCCGACTGGCCGGTCTGCTGCGCCTGGCCCCTCTAGTCCTGCGCGGCCTGCTCCAGCCAGCGTCAACGCCGGCCCCGCTCCGGGAGCGGCTCCTCGCTCTGGCGGAGATCGCCCGGCGCGGGGGTCCGCTGGCCCTGGAGGAGGAGGCGGCTCGCGAGTCGGATCCGTTCCTCGCTAGCGGCCTAAGGGCCCTCGTCGAGGGCGCCCGGCCCGATGAGCTTCGGCCGCTTCTGGGGGCCGAACTCCAGCGCCAGGCGGCCAGCTTGGAAGAGCCCGCCCTCTTTATCGAGGCGGGCGCCAACCTCGCGCCAGCCCTTGGCATGGTCGGCACCCTGCTCGCCCTCATCGGTGGGCGTGGGATCGGTCCGGCCCTGCTCCCGACGCTCTATGGCACACTGCTTGGTCCGGTCGTGCTCCAGTCGCTCGGCGGCGCCCTGCGCCAGAAGGGGGAGCAGCAGCTTCGCCTCTGGTCGGCAGCTGGCGAGGGGCTCCTCGGCATCAGCGCGGGTGATGCCCCGCGTCACCTGGCGGAGCGCCTGCAGGCGCTCCTGCCGGGCGGCGCCTCCCGGCGCGATGAGGGGGATGAGGTGGCGTGATCACCTTACGTAACCGTCGGCGGACGGGGGCCGGCTGGCAGGCCAGTTGGGCAACGCTCCTGCTCTGCCTGGTCGTCATGCTGGGGAGTGGTGGCTTCGGCTCTGGTGGCAAGGGCGCCCTGGCATCCGACCTGACGCTCCTGCGGAACCAGTTGGCCAGCAACCTGGCAAAGGTGGATCGATCGAATCAGGTGGAACTGATCGAGGACCGGGGCGCCCTGGTGATTCGGCTCTCCGCTGGACTCCTCTACGAGAGCGGTCAGGTCCAGTTGCGGCCACAGGCCCTGCCAGTCCTGGACGTGATCGGCACGACCCTCGCCGCTACCAAGCAGCGGATGGTCGTGGAGGGGCACTCCGATTCCGATCCAATGCTCCCTAATCCAACGATTCCGGATAACTGGGCGCTCTCGGGCGCCCGGGCCAACGGAGTCCTGCGTTACCTGCGTGAGTTCCACGGGATTGACGACGCTCGTCTGGCAACGGCTGGCTACGCCGATACGCACCCGGTCGCCTCGAATGAGACCCCGGCGGGAAAGGCACGAAACCGGCGAGTCGAGATCCGGGTGTTGGCCCAGGGCACGTAGAGAGCGGTTCTTTGTACACCGATTTTATTGGACCTTTGAGGAGGAACGTGGCGTGAAGAATTGGGTGCTCTACGTGGTGGCGGGCATCGCCGCCCTGGTGGTTGTGACCGGCGTGGGTGGCCTGACCGCCTACCTTGTGATCAGCAAGATGGCGCCTACGACGGCCGAGTCCCGCCCGGCCAGCGCCGCTGAGGTGGGTGGGGAGTTCGCCGTGGCGCTCAAGCCCTTCACCACCAACCTGGGTGATACCGATCGGCCGCGCTACATCAGCGTCACCTTTGAGCTGGGTGCGCATGACGAAAAGACGGTCGAGAAGCTGAACGCCCAGATCCCCGCCATCCGTGACCAGATCCTTCAAATTTTAAACTCCAAAAAATCCATGGAGGTAACTGGCGACTCCGGCGCCAATAAACTAAAGAACGAGGTTCAAGAGAAGCTGAATGCCGCTCTGGGTGGTTCGCTTATCCAGAAGGTTTGGATCTCGGATCTCGTCGTGCAGTTCTAAGTCAGGGAGGCAGCATGGATGGCTGACATCCTGAGTCAAGCCGAGATTGATGCGCTGATCTCAGCGATGGTCAATCAAGGCGCCGAGACCGAGGTCGCCCGGCAGGGTCCGGGTGAAAAGGGTAGCCCGAAGCGGGTGCGGCAGTATGATTTTCGCCGTCCTGACAAGTTCTCTAAGGAACAGATTCGCACCATCCAGATTATCCACGAGAACTTTATTCGACCCCTGCAGACTTACTTTACGGCCCGCTTCCGGACGATGGTCCAGATGGTCGTCGGGTCGGTCGATCAGAACACCTATGCAGAGTACGTACGTGGGCTCTCCAATCCGTCGGTCATCTGTCCGTTCAAGATCGAGGGGCTCCCGGGAACCTGTGTGATCGACATCTCGCCGGTCGTCGCCTTCCCGATGATCGACCGGCTCTTTGGCGGCCCTGGTGCGGCGATGCCGCAGTCTCGCCCACTGACGGAGATCGAGACCTCGGTCTTAAGCTCGGTTCTGCGCGGGATGCTAGAGGCGTATGCGGACTCCTGGAAGTCGGTCGCCCACTGGACGATCACGCCGGGCACGATCGAGACCAACCCACTCTTCGTCCAGGTCGCGGCGCCGAACGAGATCGTGATCACGGTCGCGCTCGACGTCCGGATCGGCGAGCATGTGGGCGTGATTACGATCTGCTTACCGCATCTGACCCTGGAGCCGATTCTGGACAAGCTTTCGGCGCACAACTGGTTCAAGACCTCGATCCGGGACGTCCGGCCGGGTGACCAGTCGGCGCTAAATGCGACGGTCCAGGGCGCCCGGGTCTCCCTGGTGGCTGAACTGGGCCGGACGGAGCTCTCGGTCGGTGAGATCCTGGAGCTTGCCCAGGGCGATGTGATCGTGTTAGGCACGAGGGTGACGGATCCTGTCTCCGTCTATGTTGGTAATCAACCTAAGTTCCTGGGGCGCCCGGGGCGGGTCCGTGACCGGATCGCCCTTGAGATTCTGGGCGACGCCCGGAGGGAGGAAGAGGCAGATGCATGACGATGTGATCTCCCAGGCGGAGATTGACGCTCTGGTGCGCGGAATTACCGCCACCCCCCAGCCCTCGGCTGCTCCTCCATACGGCGCCCGTCTGCTGGCGGAGCGCTCCGCCAAGGCTCTTGCTGATCTGATCATGGTTGAGGTGCACGAAGGCCCGGCTGAGATCGCCCAGAGCGATGTCGCTCGGGTCACGGTCCCGGGCAATGCGGGTGCAATCGGCCGTGTGGTGCTCACGGGTGGTGATATGGCCTACTGGGTGGTCCCGGCCAACCTGGCGCTGGCTATTGTGACGCAGCTATACGGGGGGGTTCAGCCCTCTGCGCTCGATGACTCGGCCCTGGCCGCCCTCGGTGAGGGACTGAATCAGATGAGCCGTGCGGTGACGCAGGCTCTGACTCTCGTCTCGCCGCAACCGGTCGAGGTGACCAACGCGGAGGTGCTCCCGGCCGAGACGCTCTCTGAGGTCTATCAGGGCTCAGCCGCCAGCCCGGTCTGGACGGTCACCTTCAACCTGGTGGTGGAAGGGGAGACGGGACCCGTTACGCTGGCCCTGTCGCCCGTCCTTGGCAACCTGGTTCGGAGCCTAGAGGCGCCCGCCCCGACCAAGCCCAATCCGCCGACCGAGGTGAAGACCGCCGTGCAGACTCACAGCGCTCCGTCTCATGTGGCGGCCCTCGCTGCTGCGGTCGCTGAGCCGCCGGTCAAGGCGGCCCAGTTCCCGGATCTGACCCCGCGGGCCACCCGGGAGGAGCTTCGTAACATCGACCTGCTCCTGGATGTCTCGCTGCAAGTAACGGTTGAGTTGGGCCGGACTCGCCGCCAGATTCGTGACGTCCTCTCGCTCGGACCGGGTTCGGTCATGGAACTGGACAAGCTAGCCGGTGAGCAGGTGGATGTCCTGATCAACGGCAAGTTGATCGCCAAGGGCGAGGTCGTCGTTATCGATGAGAACTACGGGGTTCGAATCACGGATATTGTCTCGCCGACCGAGCGTGTTCAGGTGATGCGCTAGCGGAGGGGAGTGGGGCGGCAGGCAATGCCTGCCGCCCATCTAGCTTTAACAATAAAGGGGTTATCAGGGGTGGACGTCGCCGTTCAGATCCTCTCGTCGGTCTTGCTCTTTGGTTTGGTCGTCTTCCTGGCCTGGCTGACCACCCGCCTCCTTGGCCAACAGTGGGGGGCGGGCCCTCGGCGTGGGCGTACGCTCAACGTGCGCGAGCAAGTTCCAGTTGGGAAGGACCGTTCCATCGCTTTAGTCGAGGTGGGTGATCGGCTCTACGTGGTCGGCTCGACTGCTCAGGGGATCACGCTGCTCGACCTGATCACCGAACCGGCTTTGATCGCCCAGGTACGGGCGGCCAACCCCCCGGTGCAACCCTTGTCAGTGGGCGGTCTGCTCCGCCCTTTCCCGGCCCTGCTGCACAAGGGGTTGGGTGGGGCGCCCACGGTTCCGGGCAATGAAGGTCTTGCTGACCAGGCGGGTGCAGAGAGCCTGACAGACCAACTGGAGCGCCTGAAGGCCTGGACGAATACGAAGCAGTAGGAGGCCGACCGATGCGCCGTACGTTCAACTGGAGGCGAGTCGGCCTCATCACCCTGCTACTCCTGGTGGTTGGGACCACGCTGGCTCTGGCTGCGGATCCGCTCCCGATTCCGTCGGTCAACCTCTCCGTGGGCCAGTCGGATAAGCCGGCTGACGTGATCTCCTCCCTGCAGATCGTCGCCCTGCTGACCATCCTCTCCTTGGCGCCCTCGTTGATCATGTTGACGACGGCCTTTACCCGGATCGTGGTCGTTCTCTCCTTCACGCGCTCCGCCTTGGCGACGCAGAACCAGCCGCCCAATCAGGTCATTGTTGGCCTAGCCCTCTTCCTTACCTTCTTCGTCATGGCTCCCACATGGTCGCGCGTCAACAGTGAAGCGCTCCAGCCGTACCTGAAGGGCGAGATTACGCAGTCAGTGGCGCTGAACAAGGCTCAGGTGCCCGTGCGAGAGTTCATGTTGAAGCAGACGAGTGAGAAGGACTTGGCGCTCTTCATCAACCTCGCTAAGATGGAGCGGCCGGCAAAGCGGGAGGATGTCCCGACGACCGTTCTGGTCCCGGCCTTTGCGGTCAGTGAGATCACCACGGCCTTCAAGATCGGCTTTCTGATCTACATCCCGTTCATCGTGATTGACATGGTGGTCGCCTCGACGCTGATGTCAATGGGCATGATGATGTTGCCGCCGATGATGATCTCCCTGCCGTTCAAGATCCTACTCTTCGTGATGATGGACGGCTGGCGACTCGTCATTCAGTACCTGGTCGCCTCCTTCAAGTAAGAGAGCCGTCCCCGGCAGAGCGGGGGCGGTTTTTGTTGTGGGATGGTCTGCCACGGCTCATAGCGGCAGGGAAGCGGGCCTCCTCTGACGTATTTCAAATGTTGACGTACTTTTAGGAAAGAAATCCAGATGCGTCCAGTCAAGCAAGGGGTGTTTAACGTGACGGAGGATCTGGTCCTCTCGATCGGCCGTCAGGCGTTGATGACGGTCCTGCTCGTCTCCGGGCCGATCCTGCTCTTCGGTCTAGTCACGGGTGTGATCATCTCGGTCTTCCAGGCGACTACCCAGATCAATGAGCAGACCCTGACCTTTATTCCGAAGATCGTGGTCGTCCTGGCAACGATCGTTCTCTTTGGCCCTTGGATGGGCCATATGATGCTCGACTTCGCTGCGTCGATCTTCGCCATGATCCCACAGGTGGGGCCGTAAGATGGGAGTACCCTTCTTGGAGGCGCTCCTGCCCCGCATCGACCTCATCCTGTTGATGTGGATCCGGGTGATGGGTCTCTTTACCACCGCCCCGGTCTGGTCGAATCGGCAGGTGCCGGTCCAAGTCCGGGTGGCGCTCTCGTTTGCGATTGGTCTGTTGCTGCACGGCCTGATTCCCCAGCCGGCCCCGGCCGTCAACCTGGTTCAACTGGTGCCGATCGCCCTGAAGGAACTCCTGGTCGGCATGGTGATCGGCTTCGTGGTCGCGATGGCCTTCGCAGCCTTTCAGTTCGCCGGGGAGTTACTCGACATCAACATCGGCTTTACGATGATGAATGTGCTGGATCCGATGACCAATACCCAGTCGCCGCTCTTGGGCAACTTCCTGTACATCCTTGCCCTGCTCGTCTTCTTTACGATCAATGGGCACCACATGCTCTTTGAGGCGATCATGGACTCCTATCGGGTGGTGCCGGTGGACGGAGCGGTGGTGTCGGGCGCCCTGACCGACCATCTCGTGCAGTCGGCGGCCAAGATCTTCGTGATTGGGCTACAGGTAGCGATCCCTGTTCTGGCAGCCCTGCTGCTGACGGCGGTCGCCCTGGGGATTATGAACCGGACTGTCCCGCAGATGAACGTCTTCGTCATGGGCCTTCCCGTTCAGATGTTCGTGGGCATCGCCCTGCTGGCGGTGATCCTGCCGCTCTACCTGGCCGCTCTGCGGGCGGTATTCGGTGGACTCTTTGATGACATCCAGCTAGTCATTCGACTGCTCAAGGGGTGAGTGGCCCATGAATCTCCAGCGCTTCGCCGGAGAGCGGACCGAGTCGGCCACACCCAAACGACGCGAGGAAGCGCGAAAGCGGGGTCAGGTCGCCCGGTCGATCGAGGTGAATACGGCGGTCGTGCTTCTGGGCGCCTGGGCGCTCATCAACCTCTTTGGCGCTGGCATGGCCGGTCGGCTGCTCGGCTTTGCCCAGACCCTTTGGGAGAGCGGACCGACCCAGGACTGGAGCCCAGAGGGCGTCAAGCAGCTTTTGGTCCGGACGCTCTGGGTGACCGTCCTAATCGGTGGCCCGATCGCCGTCGGTGGGATGATCCTGGGCGTTGCGGCCAACCTGGTCCAGGTCGGTCTGCTCTTTACGCTCGAGCCGTTGACGCCCAACTTTGGCCGGCTCAACCCGCTGGAAGGGATTAAGCGGATCTTCTCTCGACGCTCGTTGGTCGAACTGGTCAAGTCCCTGACGAAGTTGGGCCTGGTCGGGTTCGTGGCCTACCAGACGGTCGCTGATGACCTGGGTCGCTTCCCGACTCTGATGCAGGTCGGGCTTCCGGCCGCGATCCAGTTTGTGATGGGGCTGATCAGTCGGCTCCTTCTGACCGTTGGCCTGCTGATGCTGGTCCTGGCGATCGCCGACTACCTCTACCAGCGGTTCGAATATGAAGTCTCGCTCCGTATGACTAAACAGGAACTAAAGGAAGAGTTCAAGAACATTGAAGGGAACCCCGAGATTAAGGCCAAGATCCGCCAGAAGCAGCGGGAGATGGCTCGTCGCCGCATGATGGCTGATGTGCCCAAGGCGGACGTCGTCGTGACCAACCCGACGCACTTCGCTGTCGCCCTTGCTTACAGCCAGGGCGATATGGGGGCGCCCAAGGTCCTCGCAAAGGGTCAGGGCCTCGTGGCGCTGCGGATTCGCGAGATCGCCAAGGAGCATGGCGTGCCCACGGTGGAGAATAAGCCGTTGGCCCGAGAGCTCCACAAGGTCGTCGAGGTCGGGCAGGAGATTCCCCACAACCTGTACCAGGCCGTGGCCGAACTGCTCGCCTTTGTCTACCAGCTAAAGAAAAAGGGCTATTAGGAGGAACCCCCCGTGGTCTCACGAACCCCCCTCAACCTGAGCCGGTACCGGGACGTCCTGGTCGCCCTTGCGGTGATCCTGGTCGTCGCCATGCTGGTGATCCCGCTACCGCCCTTTCTGCTCGATATTCTCCTCACGATTAACATTGGTATCTCCCTCATCGTGGTGCTTGCCGCCCTCTACAACCGGGAGCCGCTTGAGCTCTCGGTCTTTCCCACGCTCCTGTTGATCCTGACGCTCTATCGACTGGCGCTGAACGTCTCCTCGGTCCGCCTCATCCTGCAGACGGGTGAGCCGGGGGAAGTGATCCATGCGTTCGGTAACTTTGTCGTTGGCGGCAATGCCATCGTCGGCTTTGTCGTCTTTATCATCCTGGTGGTCATCCAGTTCGTCGTCATCACCAAGGGCGCCGAGCGCGTCTCGGAAGTCGCTGCCCGCTTTACCTTGGACGCCATGCCCGGTAAGCAGATGGCGATCGACGCCGATCTGAACGCTGGCCTGATCACGGAGACAGAGGCGCGCGAGCGCCGCCGCCGGGTCGAGCGTGAGGCGGACTTCTATGGCGCGATGGACGGCGCCTCTAAGTTCGTCAAGGGTGACGCCATCGCCGGTATCATCATCGCCATCGTCAACCTGCTCGGCGGTATCGCCGTCGGCGTCTTCATGCAGAACAGGCCGGCCGTCGATGCGCTGAAGCATTTCTCCCTGCTGACCGTGGGTGATGGTCTGGTTAGTCAGATTCCCGCCCTCTTGATCTCCACAGCGACCGGCATCATCGTGACCAAGGCAGGTTCAGATGCCAACTTCTCGACCGATCTGGTTGGGCAGTTGGCCAGTAATCCCCGAGTCCTGATGCTCACGGGTGGTGCGCTGATGGGGCTCGGCCTGGTACCTGCACTGCCGCAGCTCCCCTTCTGGGTGCTCGGGCTCTTCTTCTTTGGCCTCGGTCTGATGCAGATTCGAAAGGCCAAGCGCAGCGAGCAGGCAGAGGCCCAGGAGGCGGAGCAGGCGGGTCAGGCGGCGGCCTCGCTGGAGGAGCGGAAGCCGGAGTCCGTTCTGAACCTCCTGCAGGTCGACCCGATGGAGATCGAGCTGGGCTACGGCCTGCTCGGCTTGGCCGATGCGGGCATGGGCGGCGACCTGATGGATCGCGTCGTCATGATCCGGCGCCAGACAGCGATGGATCTGGGCCTGGTCCTGCCGTACATCCGAGTGCGTGACAACATGGGCCTGAAGCCGAACCAGTACGTGGTCAAGATCAAGGGAACGGACGTGGCGGGGGGCGAACTGCTCGCTGATCACTTCCTGGCGATGGATCCGGGGACGGTGGTCATTCCGATTCAGGGCCTAGAGACGAAGGAGCCGGCCTTCGGCCTGCCGGCGCTCTGGGTGGCGGAGGAGGACCGCGAGCGGGCTGAGATGGCAGGCTACACGGTCGTCGACCCGCCAGCTGTCATCGCGACGCACTTGACGGAGCTGATCCGCCGGCACGCCCACGAGCTACTGGGGCGCCAGGAGACGAAGCAACTCGTCGACCTGATCAAGGAGACCCACCCGGCCGTCATCGAGGAGCTCCAGCGGGTGCTCAACCTGGGCGAGGTCCAGAAGGTGCTGCAGAACCTCCTGCGCGAGGGCGTCTCGATTCGAGACCTCGTCTCGATCTTTGAGACCCTGGCGGACTGGGGCGGTGCAACGAAGGATCTTGAACTCCTGACCGAGTATGTCCGGCAGGCGTTGGCCCGCGGCCTCGCGAAACAGTACGGACTGGAGGGGAAGGTGCGGGTGATCACCCTGCACCCAGACCTGGAGCAGCGGATCGTCCGGTCCGTGGACAAGCAGCCGAGTGGCACCTACCTGAACCTGGAGCCCGAGATCATCCACCGGATGTTGGCCTCCCTGACCCGCCTGGCTGGTGATATGGCGGCGCTGGGCTCCATGCCACTCTGTCTGACCTCCCCGGCCGTCAGGCCTTATGTAAAACGGTTGACCGAACGGAACCTACCGAAGCTAATCGTCCTCTCCTATAACGAACTCGATCCGTCCCTAGAGATCGAGGCAGTCGGGATGGTGAACCTCTAATGTGGATCAAGAAGTTCCAGGCGCCGACCCTGCAGGAGGCCGTGGCCAAGGTCAAGGCTGAACTGGGTCCGGAAGCGGTGATCCTGCATACGACCCACGTGAAGCAGGGGGGGCTCCTGGGCCTCTTTGCGTCCCGACTGATTGAGGTAACGGCGGCGGTGGAGCGCCACCCGGATGAGGAGCGCGCAAGCCGTCCAGCCGAGTCGCCTAGAAGCGTCGCGGTGCCTGAGGTCAAGGGGCCCGTGCCCCAGGCCGGGCGCCCCCCGGCGACGGCGCCGCAACGGCCGGCCCCCAGCCCGCCGCCAAAGGCTCTCGGTGATGCGCCAGCGGGCTGGCCTGCGGCTGCTGCCGAGGCCTACCGTCAGGCTTACGTGACGGCCGGGTCGGACCCGGCAGCCGCCCTTGACCCGGTGTTGGAAGCGCCAGTCCGTCCCCCACAGAGCCAGCCCACGCCGGAGCCCGTCCCGGTTGGCCGGTTCGATCCGCGGATGGCCACCCATCTGGAGCGGCTGGGCGGGGAACTGGTCAACGTCGGCGTGGGCGAGGAGTCCGCCTACAATCTGATCCACCGGGTGGGGCTCCGGCTCACCTCAGACCCGGACGTAAGTGCCCTGAAGGTCCGCCGGATGGCGGCCCATCTGATGGCCGCTGACCTGGCGCCGCCGGGCGCCAGCGTGGCCAAGGGACGCCGAGTCATCGCTTTGATCGGCCCGACCGGGGTCGGCAAGACGACCACGCTGGCCAAACTGGCCGCTCACTATGTGCTGCAGGAGAATAAGCGGGTCGCGATGGTGGCGGCTGACACCTTCCGAGTGGCTGCCGTTGACCAGCTTCGCACCTATGCCGAGATTCTCGGCGTGCCGATCGAGGTCGTCTACGAGGCAGAGGAGATCCCGGGCGCCCTCGCCCGGACCGCCGATGCGGAGATCGTCCTGGTCGATACGGCGGGGCGTTCCCACCGGAACGCTGGGCACATGGATGAGCTTAGGCGTTACCTGGGCGCCCTGCATGCCGACGAGGTCCATCTGGTCCTCTCGCTTACCTCATCGGAGCGCGATGCGCAGGCGATGATCGAGGGCTACTGGCCGTACGGCTTTGACCGCTTCCTCTTCACCAAGTGGGATGAGTCGTCCTCACCGGGGCTGATCTATCATTTGGTGCAGCGCTACCGGCGCCCGTTCTCCTTCGTCACCACCGGGCAGTCGGTCCCGGAGGATATCGTGGCCGCCAACCCACTTCGGATCGCTGAGGCGATCCTCGGCGGTGACGCGGGGGGTCAACTGTGAGAGACCAAGCGACACGGCTGCGTGAACTTCTAGCTGAGGCCCGCCAGGAGGCGGGGCGCCCGGAGGGTCAGACCCGGCGGGCGCACGTGATCGCCATTGCCTCTGGCAAGGGTGGCGTGGGCAAGTCGAACATCTCCTTGGGGCTTTCGCTCGCCCTGCGGGAGGAGGGTCGGTCGGTCATCCTGTTCGATGCCGACCTGGGGACGGCCAACCT
The DNA here is from genome assembly GCA_035298385.1 of Symbiobacteriaceae bacterium. Taxonomy (GTDB): domain Bacteria; phylum Bacillota; class Sulfobacillia; order Symbiobacteriales; family Symbiobacteriaceae; genus DATGYC01. The sequence continues at coordinate 34,578 of DATGYC010000040.1, forward strand.
CGATGTGCTGCTCGGCATGCGACCCACCCATACGCTCGCACAGGTGATCGCCGGGCGAGCGACGATGGCCGATGTGATTCAAGAGGGGCCACGGGGACTGAAGCTCCTGCCTGGCGGCTCTGGCATAGGTGCCGACCTAAGTGCGACCGAACTGCGGCGCCTCGTTACCGCCCTGCGCCCCCTGGAGAGCGAGGCCGACTTCTTGGTGATCGACACCGGGGCGGGGATCGGGCAGGACGTGACCGCCTTCGCTTTGGCGGCGGACACGGTGGTCGTTGTCACGACGCCGGAACCGACCGCCATGACCGATGCCTACGCCTTGATGAAGACCCTGATTCGTGAGAACCCGGCCCAGCAGCTCCGGCTTCTGGTCAATCGAGCAGAGTCGATTCAGGAGGCATCGGCCACCACGGAACGGCTGGCAGCGACGGCGCTGCAGTTCCTGGGGACGGCGGTCGATCCCTTGCCGCCAGTGCCGGAGGATCGGGCGTTGGTGCGGGCCGTCAAGAGCCAGGTGCCCCTTCTGATGGCATCGCCTGACAGCCCTGCGGCCAGTGCGATCCGCCGGGTGGCGCGAGCCCTGATCGGTCGTGAGACGGAGGCTCGCCCGGGGGTTGGGCTCTTCCTGGATCGCTTGTCCCGGTTCCTCGGCCGCCGAACGTAGCCGCAGGCGAAGGAGACGTGACCGACGGTGAGCGATCTGAAGGCTGCCCTGCCGCGCATCCAACAGAAGGTTGAACTGCAGATCCTGGCTGGCCCCTACGCAGCGGCCTATTCGACCCTGGTGGACGACGTGGACAAGACGGGAATCACCGTGACCCACCCGCTCTTGGGCGGGCGCCCGGTCCCACTGGAGCGTGGTGAGTCCGTCCGGATCGAGTACGCCCTCTCGGGTGCTGCCCGCATCGCCTTCCTCTCCACCGTCGAAGCGGTTCATCTGACGCCATACCCAATCGTAAGGCTGGCACACCCAGATCCAATCCGTGTCGCTCGCTTCCAGCAGCGCTCCTTTGTTCGGCTACCAATCGCGCTGACTTTGCGCTACCGTGAGGTACCTGACCAAGGTCTGCCACCGAAGCAGGGCGAGGCGATCGACCTAAGTGCTTCCGGTATGCAGGTAGTTCTACCGGATGTGTTGGAGGCCGGGGATCAATTGCGGATCGAATTTGCCGTGGGTCAGCAGCCGTTTCAAGCGCTCGCGGAGGTCGTCCGGCCGGTTGGAACGATGGGACGGAACCGTTTCGCCTACGGCCTGCGGTTTCTCGGTATCGATGAACAGCAGCGTCAGGCAATCCTTCGCTTTATCTTTGCCGAGCAGCGGGAGATGCGGAGGCAGGGCCTGCTTTAGTCAGGTGGAAGGAGGGGGTCTCCTATGGCTGACGTCAGTGCTCTTTGGCTTCGGTACAAGGAGACGCGTGAGAGCGGCGCCCGTGACGCACTGGTGGAGCTCTACTTGCCTCTAGTGCGGATGGTCGCAGGCCGGCTCTCCATGGGACTCCCGAGCCAGGTCGAGGTTGATGACCTTGAGTCGTTTGGACTCTTCGGCCTGCTGGAGGCGATCGAGCGGTTTGATCCGGCGCGTGGGGTCAAGTTTGAGACGTACGCCTCGACCCGGGTCCGAGGAGCGATTATCGACGGTCTGCGCGCCGAGACCTGGGCGCCGGCACTCCGGCAGAAGGCTCGGCAACTTGATCAGGTCGAGACCCGCCTGGAGACCCAGCTGGGACGGGAGCCGCTTGAGCACGAGATCGCCGAAGGACTTGGCCTCACCGTACAAGAATTACACCGACGCCGCGGCGAGGTAGGGGCCGCCCTGCTCGTTTCGCTAGATGACGTCGTCCCCGGTGATGAGGACGGCCTGACGCTCGGCGATCGGCTGACCGATCTGGACAGCCCGAACCCGGAGGCCGAAGCGCTCTTTGGGGAACGGCGGGCGATCCTAGCAGATGCCATCGAAACGTTAACTGAAAAGGAACGGCTCGTTATTACCCTCTTCTACTTTGAAGGACTAACGGCCAAGGAGATCGCAGCGGTGCTGAGACTCTCGGTTGCGCGGATCTCGCAACTCCATTCGAAAGCGCTTCTGCGCTTGCGGGGACGACTGGAGCAGGGGACGCCTACCATCCGGTAGGTGGGATGTATGATTGGTCAGGCCGAAAGGGGGAATCGGTCATGTTCGGCTCGGCTTCGGGATCGAGTTCGGGCATTCCGGTCTTTGGCAAGGGTTCCGTATCGGTTACGGTCTCGCCGGATGGATTGGAAGCATCCATGACGATCATGGCGCCACCGGCTGGTGGATCGCCGATCGTCCTTGTCGAAGCACAGCAAGCGCTGGCAGGGCGAAATGTGGTCTGGGGGATGATCCCGGGGGCGGTGGAGGCCTTGGTCGAAGCCGCCGCAGGCTTTGGTGAAGGGGAGTCAGCGACCGCTGTGGTGGCCCGGGGGGTGCCACCTCAGCCGGGTCAGGATGCGGTAGTGCAGATCGACGATCGGCTGACGCTGCCAGGTGGTACGCCGGCAATGAAGGATGATGGCTCGGTCGATTTCTTCGCCCTTGGCCTCGTCCGTAACGTTGCCGAAGGGACGGTCTTGATCAAGAAGGATCCGCCGACCAAGGGCGTCAACGGCATGGCGGTAACGGGCGCCCAGCTCTCCGCTCCAGACGGCAAGGATTACGTGTTCAAGCCGGCCAAGGGGGTACGGGTGACGCCTGACGGCCTATCGCTCATCGCCGAGGTGGCCGGGCATGCCGTGATGGCCCGCGACTCCACCGTCTCGGTCTTGCCGATCTTTGAGATCATGGGTGACGTGGATACCTCGGTTGGCAACATCGAGTTCGTTGGCACGGTTGTGGTGCGCGGCTCCATCCATAGTGGCTTCACCGTCCGGGCGGGCCAGAACGTGGAGGTCTGGGGCGGCATTGAAGGGGCTGTGGTCGAGGCGGGCGGTGATATCATCGTCCGCTACGGAATCCAGGGCGCCAGCCGGGGACGGGTCGTCGCCGGTGGCAAGATCCAGTGCAAGTTCCTGGAGAACGCGGACGTGCGTTGCCGCCGTGACCTCCTGGTCGTCGACGGCATCCTGCATAGCCGGGTTCGCTCCGGTGGCAAGATCCAGCTCGTCGGGCGCCGGGGCGCCATTATGGGTGGCCAGGTGAAGGCGGCTGAGGAGATCGCCACGCGCTACCTGGGCACGCCCCAGGCCACCCTGACCGAGGTGGAGGTGGGTGCCGCTCCGGAGTTGCGCGATGAGTATGAGACCTGCCGCAAGGAGCTGGCGGAGGCGCAGGAGAACGTGCGCAAATCCCAGCAGATCGTGGCGGCCTTGCGGGAGCAGGAGGCGAAGCAGCCGACGCTCTTCAACGAGCAGAAGCGGCAGGCGTTAATGCGGACCTTGCGCAGCATGTATCACTTCCAGGGGCTCATCGAGCAGTACACGGCCCGCAAGGCCGAGCTTGAGGAGTCGTTGTCAAGCATAAACAGCGGGCGGATTCGGGTGCTTGATACGGCCTACCCCGGCGTCCGTATCCTGATTGGCAACCAGCACTACCTGGTCGTTGATGATCTGCAGTACGTCTCCTTCTACTTGCACCAGCACGAGATCACCCTGGGCTCCGCCTAGAGGAGGGACTCACGATGCCGATCCGCCCGGTCGATCTACTCTCCCTACTGCCGCGGACGGCAGAGAACAGCCGGGTTCACGGGGCGCAGGAGGGGACGGCTCAGGCCTTCCAGCACGCCTTGGCCAATGAGGGCAAGGCGCGCCTTGAACAGAAGGGAACCCAGGTCCAGGCGACGCCGGAGGGTGAGTCGGCGAAGTTGCGCACCGGTGAGGACCCCCATCAGGGATCGAAGGGGGGCGCCCAGCGCGAGCGGCTCGCCAAGGGTGGTAAGGCGAAGGAGACGGAGACGACCAAGGCGGAGGAGGGCGCTCGCCCTCCTGGCGTCGGTAGTCGGCTCGACATAAAACTATAGTGCCCCGGCTCAGGAAGGAGGGTACGGCCGATGGTGCTGACGCTCATGGTTGGTGGATTGATGTTGGCCGGACTCTCCCTGTGGCAGGTAACTCGACTGCTCAGGGAGGCGGAACGGGCCCCAGCTAAGCTGGACGCCTTGGTCGATGAACTCGTGGCGACGGCTGAGGCGGCGACGGCGACGGTGACGGACCGGGCGGAGGAGATGAGTCTCCTGCTGGCCGCCGCTGATGAACGGATCGCCATACTGCGTCAGGTCCGTCCGGTCGAGCGGCCGCGCCAGAGTACGCTGCCGACTCAGGCACCTTCCCTAGCAGAGGCCGTGGGCGCCCGTGCAGCGGCTGGTCAGGACGAGGCGACGATCGCTCGGGAGCTTGGGTTGGCCCGCACGGCGGTCCGCCTAGCCGTGCAGGCAGCCAGGACCGGGGGTGACCGGTGATGCGCCTGCGTGCCCTGGTCACCTGGTCGGTCGCACTTGGGCTCGGGCTTGGCCTGGCCGTTGGCACCGGAGCAGCCTATCTGGTCACCCCGGCGCCCACCGACCTGTCCAACGAGGCGGTCATGGCGCGGGCGCGGGGCCTGGGGATGCGGCCGCTGACTGAACTGGCCGGGGACGATGTGACCCTGACGGTCGGCCCGGGCACCACGGCGGAACAGATGGCACGGGCCCTGCAGCAGGCAGGACTGCTCGCTGATCAGTCGGAGCTGCTCTTTCACGTGGGCGGGAGGCGCCCCAAGGAGGGGGTCTACCGGCTCCGGCTGGGCCTGAGTGTGGAGGGCCTCATCGCGACCCTCTTCCCGTAAAGTCCGGTGGGCGTCCGCCCGTGCATCTCTTGGGACATGCCCACGACCAAATCAGCATATCCTCTCCTGTGAGAGGAGGCCCGACAATGGCTAAGCTACAGCCCTTCTGGGCGGGTCTGCTGATGGGGGTGGGCCTTTCGCTTGCACTCGGGGCCGGGCTGGTGCAGGGCGCCCGGACCAAAGGCATCACCGTCATGGTGGAGCGGCGTTGGGTGGAAGAGGCGGTCGCCCAAGAGGTTGAACGCACGATTCAGCGGGAGCTGCCGGTGCTTCTCCGCCAGGTGGAGCAGGAGGCCCCGTCCAAGGTAGCTGGAGCGGTCAGCCAGCGGTTGGACCAGTTGACGATCGACCTTGGCTGGGGCGCTGTGAAGCTGCCTGAGCCGTTGAAGAAGCAGGTCGAGGGTGGGGTGACGGAGGCGGTTTCTGCAGGCCTGAAGGCCGGTCTACAGGCCGTGCCTACGGATCAGATCGCCAGCCGGGTCGCCGGGGGCGCCCCCCGAATCGTCGACCGACTGACCGATGTACTGGGCGCCCAGCGCCTGCAAGTCAAGGTGGCTGGACTCTCTCTCCCCCTGCGCATTCACGCGCAGTAAATCAGGGGTCCGAACTATCGAACCTAACCTCCCTTTTATGCGTTATAGCATTCAGAGGGAGGTTTTTTCTATGGCGATTCGCTATGTGCCAGAGCGGGAGCTTCTGAGCCGTCTGCAGATCGACAGCCACCGGCTAACCTGGTTCGAGGAGGCCTTTGGTGAGCAGATGCGCGTGCTCTGCCGCCACGGCAGCGGCGGACGAGAGTGGGCGGAGGATACCCTGGCCCTGTTAGACGGTCTTTCGAATATGCTGGAGGCCGGTGCAACGCCCGAACAGATCAAGTCCTGGTTCGGCCTCTCATAGCTGCCAACGGCGCGCCAGACGAAATGCCCTTTGCCATTTGTCGCTTCTTATGCTAAGATATCCGATGGTGTCATTACACACGCCAACGGAGACTGACGGTGATGCTGCCCCAGGCAGTTCCGCTCAGTTGATGAGGGTGGCGGAGGCCCCTAAAATCCTCGGAGGTGACTGTACCCGTGTCTGTTATTTCTATGAAGCAGCTGCTCGAGGCCGGCGTCCACTTCGGCCACCAGACCCGCCGTTGGAACCCCAAGATGAAGGAGTATATCTTCACCGAGCGCAACGGCATCTACATCATTGACCTGCAGAAGACCGTCCGCATGGTCGAGACCACCTACAACGCTGTCCGCGAAGTCGCGGCCAACGGTGGCAAGGTTCTCTTCATCGGCACCAAGAAGCAGGCTCAGGATGCCGTCCGTGAGGAGGCCGAGCGCTGCGGCATGTACTTCGTCAACCAGCGTTGGCTGGGCGGCATGCTGACCAACTTCGAGACGATCCGTCGTCGCGTCAATCGCCTCGCTCAGCTCGAGGAGATCGAGACGACCGAGTCCTACGCCAAGCTCACCAAGAAGGAGCAGGCTGGGCTGCAGCTCGAGAAGGAGAAGCTTGAGAAGTATCTCGGCGGCATCAAGGGCATGAAGGAACTGCCGGACGCCGTCTTCATCATCGACCCGCGCAAGGAGCGCATCGCCGTTCAGGAGTGCCGCAAGCTCGGTATTCCCATCGCTGCGATCGTCGATACCAACTGCGATCCGGACGAGATCAACCACATCATCCCGGGCAATGACGACGCCATCCGCGCCGTCAAGCTGCTGACCGCCAAGATGGCTGACGCCATCATCGAGGGCCGTCAGGGCGTCGACCTGGACATCCCGATGGGTGATGAGGAGTCCGTTCAGGTTGAGGTAACCGAGACCACCGAGGCCGCCGCCGTAGAGGCCGAGTAAGGCATGAGCATGAGCGGGGCGAACTTGCGAAAGACTATCCCACTGTGGGATCCTCTGCCGCTTGGTTTGCCCCGCTTTTGTGTGTCAAATCAGCTTGGGAATAATGGGTAGGGGAGGGATTCCTCTCCTTGCCTACACTTAGGAGGACTACAAGCATGGCTGAGATCACTGCGAAGATGGTAGCGGAGCTCCGCGCCAAGACCGGTGCCGGTATGCTGGATTGCAAGAAGGCCCTGCAGGAGAACGAGGGCGATTTCGACAAGGCTGCCGACTTCCTCCGCGAGAAGGGTCTCGCTTCGGCCGCGAAGAAGGCGACTCGCGTCGCCGCTGAGGGCCGCGTCTATGCCCTGGTCGCCGGTACCGAGGGCACCCTGGTTGAGGTCAACTGCGAGACCGACTTCGTCGGCAAGGGCGATGACTTCAAGGGGATCTGCAACTCGGTCGCTGAGGCCATCCTGGCCAAGAAGCCGGCCGACATTGAGGCCCTGAAGGCCGAGGTCGCCCCGATGATCACCGAGGCGGTCGCCCGCATCGGCGAGAACATCACCGTGCGCCGCTTCGTGCGCTACGCGCAGCCGACCGGCCTGGTGCACTCCTACATCCACGGTGACGGCCGCATGGGCGCCCTGGTGAACATCGAGACCACCGCTGGTGCGACCGATGCGATCAAGGGCCTCGCCCAGGACCTCTGCCTGCAGCTCGCCTCGATGAAGGCCAAGTACCTGGATCGTTCCGAGGTCCCGGCCGAGGTCGTCGAGCACGAGAAGGAGATCCTGAAGGCTCAGGCGATCAACGAGGGCAAGAAGCCCGAGATCGCTGAGAAGATGGTCGCTGGTCGTGTGGAGAAGTTCTACAAGGACGTCTGCCTGCTCGACCAGGAGTTCGTCAAGGACCAGGACCTGACCATCGCTGGCCTCGTCAAGAAGGTTGCCAAGGAGATCGGCGCTGACGTTAAGGTCGCCGCCTTCACCCTGTGGGAGCGTGGCGAGGGCATCGAGAAGAAGTCCGATGACTTCGCTGCCGAGGTTGCCAAGGCTGCCGGCCTCCAGTAACTGATTCTGACGTGAGGGCGGGAGGTCTGTACCTCCCGCCTTTGGTGCAGATTCACCTCAATTCCCGAGGACTGTGCGATTTTAGCACCGCAGGGGATTGAGGTGAAGGTAGCGGGCGGATTCGTTAGCGTACTGCCCATGCACCGTGGTAAGATGAGTCTATAGCGGGAGGTCTTCCCATGGCGAAGCCCCAGTTTAAGCGGATCGTTCTCAAGCTCTCCGGTGAGGCGTTGGCAGGTGAAGAGGGATTTGGTCTCAAGCCTTCGGTCCTGCGCTACGTTGCGAACCAGATCAAGCAGGTGCAGGAGCTGGGTGTTCAGGTAGCCGTCGTCGTCGGTGGCGGCAACTTCTGGCGTGGCAAGCTGGGCCAGGAGATGGGTATGGATCGGGCCTCGGCCGATTACATTGGCATGCTGGGCACCGTGATGAACGCCCTGGCGCTCCAGGATGCGATCGAGAAGTGCGATGTAGAGTCGCGCGTTCTGACGGCGATCGAGATGCGCCAGGTTGCTGAGCCCTTCATCCGGCGCCGGGCGATCCGCCACCTGGAGAAGGGGCGCGTCGTCATCTTTGCGGCGGGCAACGGCTCGCCCTACTTCACGACCGACACGACCGCTGCCCTCCGGGCGGCTGAGATTGAGGCTGACGCCATCCTGATGGGCAAGCAAGGGACCTCGGGGATCTATGACTCCGACCCGCGCAAGAACAAGGATGCCGTTAAGTATGATGAGGTCACATACCAGGAGGTTCTTGAGAAGGGGCTGCAGGTGATGGACACGACCGCCACCGCGCTCTGCAAGGACAACAATATCCCCCTGGTCGTCTTTGACATGATGGGGGAGGACTACGTGGTCAAGGTGGTCCGGGGCGAGAACGTTGGTCAAACCTTAGTCAGGGGTGACATCTAGATGTTGAAGCAGATCGTGACGGATGCCGAGGCTCGGATGAAGAAGTCGGTCGAGCACTTCCGGGGCGAGATGGCCTCCCTGAAGGCCGGCCGCGCCACGCCCGCAATCCTGGACAAGGTCCGGATCGATTATTACGGTACGCCGTCGCCCGTCAACCAGGTTGCGAATATTGAGGTGGCTGACGCACGTACCCTTGTGATTAAGCCGTGGGATCGCACGATGATCAAGCTGATCGAGAAGGGGATCCTTACCTCGGATCTCGGGCTTAACCCGATGAACGACGGCGTCGTGATCCGTCTGGTCCTGCCGCCCATGACCGAAGACCGCCGCAAGGAGCTGGTGAAGACCTGCCAGAAGCGGACGGAGGAGGAGCGGGTCGCCATCCGGAACATCCGGCGTGATACCAACGACGCCATCAAGAAGGCGGAGAAGGATAAGACCGTCACGGAAGACGAGTCAAAGCGTACGCAGGAAGATGTCCAGAAGCTGACCGACAAGTACATCAAGGAGGCCGAAGCGATCCTGGCCTCCAAGGAACGGGAGATCATGGAGGTCTAGTGATGCCGGATCAGGGGCTGGAGTGGATCGGGCGCCCGTGGTCGCTGGTGGAACCGCAACTAGCGGCCGCTGGTCTAACCTATGAGGCGATCGTGACCAGGCCTCCGCGTAAGCCGGTTGGGATGGGGGAGCTCAGGGTAGTTGCTGTGCGTCCCCGTCCCGCCGGCCTCTCGGTCGTCCTGGCCCATCGTGACTATGTCGTAGACCCTGCTCCCGCCGTGGAGTAGGATCGTGCGTCTGTGCCGGACAGGAGGGTATCATCAAACGTGTTCGAGCAATTGCGTAGGTTGGTCGGCAAGGGCACTGGGGCAGCGGTAGTACCGGCTGCGCAGGTCACGCCTTCCGCCCGGCACGTCGGTGTCATCATGGACGGCAACGGCCGTTGGGCGCAGCGGCGTGGCCTGCCGCGGCCCCTCGGACACCGGGCCGGTGTCGAGGCCCTAAAGGGAATCGTACGCGCTGTGCCTGACTTTGGTGTGGAGATGCTCACCTGTTACGCCTTCTCGACGGAGAACTGGAAGCGTGAGCCCAGCGAGGTCGACGCCTTGATGGCGCTCCTGGTTGAGTTCTGCCGTAAGGAGACCGAGACGCTGAAGAAGAACGGCGTACGGGTACAGGCGATCGGGCGGCTCGACGAGCTACCTGAGCTGCAACGACGGGAGATCGCGCGGGCGGTGGCTGAGACGGCGGGCAATAGCCGCCTTATCCTGACCCTGGCGGTCAACTATGGCGGGCAGGCCGAACTGGTTGACGCGGTGCGGGCGATCGCTCGGGACGTAGAGGCCGGGCGCCTGGCACCAGAGGCGATCGACGCCGGTGCAATCGGGGCGCGCCTCTATACGGCAGGAATGCCGGACCCGGACCTAGTCATTCGGACCGGCGGTGAACTGCGCCTCTCCAACTTCCTGATCTGGCAAGCGGCGTACAGCGAACTCTGGGTATCGGACGTCCTCTGGCCGGACTTCCGCCCGGAGCATCTAGCGCAAGCTCTCCACGATTTTGGTCATCGCGAGCGCCGATATGGTGGCGTCTTGAAGTAAAGCGGGTGAAGTCGTGCTCATTCGAATTGCAACCGCCCTGGTAGGGATTCCGCTCTTCCTGGGCGCCCTTTACGTTGGCAAGTGGCCCCTCTTCGCCCTCGTGGCGGGGATGGGCCTTGTTGGCTTTTTCGAGTTTACGCGTATCCTGCGGGCCAAGGGCGTTCAGGTGGCGGAGGGCGTCGGCTACGCAGGCGTACTGGGTCTGCTCCTCTGGGCGCAGATGGCCCCAGCCAGTAGCGCCCTCCTGGGCGGCATCCTGACGGCTGTCATCCTGCTCAGTCTGCTCTGGCTGCTAAAGGGCTTTCCGGAGCGCACCTGGCTCGAGGCGACGGCGACGGTGGGTGGTGTGGTCTACACCGGCTTCCTGCTCAGCCATCTCCTCCTGTTGCGGAACCTTGGTGGCGGGAGCGGCTGGGACCTGGGCCTGGGCTGGGTAGCGCTCGCCTTCTTCTGCACCTGGTCGGCGGACTCGTTCGCCTACTTCGCGGGTCGGGCCTTTGGGCGCCGCAAGCTCGCGCCGAAGATCTCGCCGGGCAAGTCGGTGGAGGGCTTCTTTGGTGGACTGGTGGGCGCGGTGATCGTTGGCGCGCTCTGGGCGCCGGTGATCGACCAGACCCGGCTCCTGGGCGCCGGGGTCGGCCTAGCCGTCGCCCTGATCGCACCGGTTGGGGACCTGGCCGAGTCGGCGCTGAAGCGCTACGCCGGCGTCAAGGACTCGGGCAAGCTCCTGCCCGGGCACGGGGGCGTACTGGACCGCTTCGACAGTTCCCTGTTCGTACTCCCGGTCGTCTATTATGTAGTGATCCTGCTTGGGGGCCGCTAAGCTAGGGGGGCGACGATGCGCAGCCAAAGGACGATCTTCCTGGACTGGGTCTACTCGCTTTTGATTCTGGCCGGGTTCCTCGTTGCGGTTTGGGCGCTCTATACCTACGCACTGCCCTGGATCCTGCCCTTCGTGGTCGCCCTGGTCCTGGCGGAGCTGATGCACCCCCTGGTGAGCCGTCTCAGCAAGCTAAAACGGGTCTCACGCTCCTTGGCGGTTGGACTGGTTCTCTTCGTCGCCATGGGGATCATCCTGACGGGATTGACGGCCCTGACGGCCGAACTGGTCTCGGACTTGAAGTCGCTGGCCGATGCCATTCCGAGTCTCTACACGGATGCGGTCGCCCTCAGCCAGCGGTTGACCGAGGCGATTGGGGCTTTCCACACGAGCCTGCCGACGTCGATGCAGGATTTCTTGCAGTCGGGCCTCAATGAGTTACAGTCGAGCCTATCGGGCGCCACGAAGCAGTTGACCGGTGTCCTCACCGTCTTCTCATCGTTGCCCACCTTCTTGCTCAACGTCGTGATCGCCTTCATGGCGACCTTCTACATTGCCCGGGACCGGACGGAGATCAACCGCTTCCTGCTCGGGCTCTTCCCCGTTGAGTGGCGGCCCCAGCTCCGGCAGGTGAAGCAGGAGGTCTGGTCCTCCACCATGGGCTACGCCAAGGCGCAGTTGATGGTGATCCTGATCGCCACGATCTACTCGATCACTGTCCTGTCCGTGCTGCGTGTCCCGTACGCTGTCTTGATGGGTGTCCTGGTGGGTGTGGCGGATGTGCTGCCCCTGCTTGGTCCTGGAGCGATCTACGTCCCCTGGGCGGCCTACTCGGCCTTCACGGGCGAGCCGAAGTTCGCCATCCTGCTGATCGTCGTCTGGGGGATCCAGGCGGTGATTCGCCAGGTGATCGAGCCGAAGTTGGTGGGCGAGCAGATGGGGCTACACCCGCTCGTGACCCTCTTCGCCATCTACATGGGCTTTCAGGTCTTCGGCGCCCTGGGCGTCGTCCTGGGACCGATTGTGGTCACACTGTTGAAGGCGGTCGTCCGCTCAGGCCTTCTGCCGGTCTTCCGGGAGGGGCGCCCCTTCTAGATTTCGGGTTCTCTCCCGCTAAAGGAGCGGTCGCTGCATGAGATCGGTTGCGATCTTGGGTTCGACGGGTTCGATTGGCACGCAGGCGCTTGACGTGATCCGCCAGCATCCGGAACGCTTCCGGGTGACGGCTTTGGCTGCGGGGCGCCAAGTTCAGCTCCTGGCCGAGCAGGTACGGGAGTTTCGCCCGGTCCTGGTCTCGGTTCCGAGTCCCGTAGAGGCAGAGGCGCTCCGGGCCCTCCTGGCGCCCGGGGAACGGCCTGCGATCTTGACGGGGCCAGAGGGGCTCGAGGCGGTGGCGACCGAGCCGGGCGCCGAGATCCTGCTCACTTCGGTGGTGGGCGCCCTGGGCCTGCAGCCGACCCTGGCCGGCATCCGGGCTGGCAAGGCGATCGCCCTGGCCAACAAGGAGACCCTGGTCGCCGCAGGCGAACTAGTGATGGCGGAGGCGGCGAGGTATGGCGCCCCGATCATCCCGGTCGACTCCGAGCACTCGGCGCTCTTCCAGTGTCTAGTCGGGGAGGAGAAGGCCAAGGTGGCCCGGTTGATCCTGACCGCCTCCGGCGGGCCGTTTCGGGGCCGCAAGGACCTGTCCGGGATTCGCAAGGAGCAGGCGCTGAAGCACCCCCGCTGGGTGATGGGCGCCAAGGTGACGATCGACTCCGCCTCTTTGATGAACAAGGCGCTGGAGATGATCGAGGCCCGCTGGCTCTTCGGCCTGCCGATGCAACAGATCGATGTCCTGGTCCATCCGCAGTCGATCGTCCACTCCCTGGTGGAGTACGTTGACGGGAATCAGATCGCCCAGTTGGGCCCGACTGATATGCGGTTGCCGATCCAGTACGCCTTGGGCTACCCTGAACGGCTGGAGAGCCGAGTACTGCCTCGCTTGAACCTAGCCCAGGTGGGCACGCTGACCTTTGAGGAGCCGGACCAGGAGACCTTCCCGTCGCTCGACTTCGCTCGGTGGGCGACGGAGGTTGGCGGGACCCTGCCCGCGGTGATGAACGCAGCAAACGAGGTCGCTGTCGCCAGGTTCCTGGCCGATGAGCTCTCGTTCGGATCCATCTTCCGGCTGGTCGAGGCGGTCATGAAGCAGCACGATCCGTCCCCGGCGCTTGAGCTGGCGACGATCCTGGATGCGGACGGTTGGGCCCGTCGGATGGCATTGGCGTGGAGGGGGGCGTAAATCTGGTGAACCCGTTGTCGATCCTCTGGGCGATCCTGGTCTTCGGCGTCCTAATCTTCATCCATGAGCTAGGCCACTTTGGCGTGGCGAAGTTCTTTGGCATCCGGGTGAAGGAGTTTGCGATCGGGTTCGGCCCGGTGCTTGGGAGCATGCAACGCGGGGAGACCCGCTACAGCCTGCGCGCCGTTCCGTTGGGCGGATTCGTCCTGATGGGCGGCATGGAGGAGGGCGAGGAGGACGACCCGCGGGGCTACCTGCGCAAGCCCGTCTACGCCCGCTTCCTAACGATCCTGGCGGGTCCCGTGATGAACTTCTTGCTAGCCACCTTGATCTTTGTCAGCTACTTCGCCATCGTGCCCTCCCAGCCGACCAACACGCTGGGCCAGGTGCCGGAGCAGTGTGGCGCGGTCACGTGCCCGGCCTACGCGGCGGGCCTTCGCGCAGGAGACCGGGTGACGGCGATTGGCGGGGCGCCCGTCTCGGGTTGGAATGATCTGCTCGCCCTAGTCGGAAGCTCGGCGGGCAAGCCGCTCTCGTTCCAGTTCGAGCGGGGTGGCGTTAAGCAGACGGTGACGATCGCCCCGATCCAGGTGGAGGGCGGCGCATGGCGCGTCGGGATCACCCCGGCCTACGAGCGGATCTCCGCTGGCCAGGCCTTGTCGGTCGGCGTACGCACGACCTACTTCGCCTCCAAGCAGATTCTCAGCGAGTTAGGCAAGGTGGTCACGGGCAGGAGCAAGCCGGAGTTCCAGGGCCCGATTGGGATCACGGTCCTGATCGCTGACCAGGCCCGGGAGGGGTTGCCGAGCCTCCTGCAACTGACGGCCTTCTTGTCGATCAACCTGGGCCTCTTCAACCTGCTGCCGATTCCGGCGCTCGATGGCTCCCGGCTGGTCTTCCTGACCGTGGAGGCGATCCGTGGGCGCCGGGTGGATCCCCGCCGTGAGTCGATGGTCCACCTGGTAGGCTTCCTGCTCCTGCTGGGGCTGATGGTGGTTACGGCATATGGGGATATCGTTAGGTTATAGGAATGAGCCTTACGGGGAATGTAGGGATGCGGGGTTATGGGGATAGTGGGGCACGGGGGCTGAAGGAGCAACGAAATCAAAACAAAAGGAGTCGCTCACAAATGATGCCACGCAAGCCGACCCGCCCGGTCAAGGTAGGCTCAGTCCAGATCGGCGGCGGGGCTACCATCTCGGTTCAGTCGATGACCAAGTGTGACACGCTCAACGTCCCGGAGGTCCTCCGCCAGATCCAGGCGCTTGAGGAGGCCGGGTGTGATATCGTCCGAGTCGCTGCCCCGACCTTGGATGCCGCCGAGAAGTTCAAGGAGATTCGCAAGGGGACCAACATCCCCCTGGTGGCGGACGTCCACTTTGACTACCGGATCGCCCTGAAGGTACTCGAGGCCGGCATCGACAAGCTCCGCATCAACCCGGGCAACATTGGCGCCCGCTGGAAGGTGGAGGAGGTCGTCAAGGCTTGCCAGGACCGCGGGGTGCCGATCCGCATCGGCGTCAACGCTGGCTCGCTCGAGGACGAGTTCCTGGAGCAGTACGGCTACCCGACGCCCGAGGGTATGGTTGGCTCGGCCCTGAAGCATATCGGCATCCTGGAGGATCTGAACTTCCAGAACACGGTCGTCTCGATCAAGGCCTCCAACGTGCCGATGATGATCGATGCCTACACGATGCTCTCCGAGAAGGTCGATTATCCACTGCACGTCGGCGTCACGGAGGCGGGCACGCCCTTCCAGGGGACGATCAAGTCCTCGGTCGGCCTCGGTACCGTCCTCGCCCGCGGCATTGGCGATACGATTCGTGTCTCGCTCTCGACCGACGGCCCGGAGGAGATCCGGGTTGGCTATGAGGTCTTGAAGGCGCTTGGTCTGCGGACCCGCGGTATCAACATCATCTCGTGCCCCTCCTGCGGTCGCGTCCAGATCGATCTGGTCAAGGTGGCTAACGAGGTCGAGAAGCGGCTCCAGCACATCGAGGCGCCGCTGAACGTCGCCGTCATGGGCTGCGTGGTCAACGGCCCCGGTGAGGCGGCAGAGGCTGACGTGGCGCTCTTCGGCGGCAAGGGTGTCGGCATGCTCTACCTGGGTGGCGATCAGGTGCGCAAGACCACCGAGGAAGAGATGGTCGAGGCGCTGGTCGATCTCGTCGAGAAGAAGCAGGAAGAGTACAAGGCCGGCGGCACCATCAAGGCGCACGGCCATGGCCGGGGTTAGTACCTAGCCAGGACTGTATGAATCGAAAGGAGAGCGGGGGCGCCCCCGCTCTCCTTTTTTTGCGGCAGCCAGTGCCATTTTATATCACGGTGCGATATAATGAGGCAGTGTTGTCAGAATCGATCGAAAGGGTGATCACCTCCCATGTCTGAGTACCGCACCGGACGCATGCTCCTTGCCGGTGGTCTCCTGGGCGCCCTGGGGGTCCTCTCCGCCTTCTGTCTGACCCGGTTGATCGGCCTCGCGCTCCATCTGGTCTGGCTCGGTGAGATCGGGTTCCACCTGGTCGAGCCGCACGAGTCTCCCTGGGCTGGACGCTGGTTCACGCTCCTCTTCCCGGTGATCGGTGCCGGTATCATCGGTCTCATGCTCCGCTACGGCAGCCGGATGATCGCGGGTCACGGCATCCCAGAGGCGATGGAGTCGATTCTCTACCGCGACTCGAGGATGAACCTGAAGGTCGCCATCCTCAAGCCGCTCTCGGCTGCGATCTCGATCGGTACCGGTGGCCCGTACGGCGCTGAGGGGCCGATCATCATGACCGGCGGTGCCGTGGGTTCGCTCTTAGGCCAGCTCTTCCCAGCCTCGGCCGCTGAGCGGAAGGTGATGCTCGCAGCGGGTGCGGCGGCTGGCATGGTCGGCATCTTCGGAACCCCCCTGGCGGCGGTCCTCCTGGTGACCGAGTTGCTCCTCTTCGAATGGTCGGCCCGAGCGCTGATCCCGGTTAGCGTCTCAGCGGCGGTGGCGATGGCCCTCCGGGCGCCCATCATGGGCGATTCCGGTCCGCTCTTCCCGGATGTGCGTGTGATGCCGCTGGCGGTGGGACACCTGCCCTGGTATCTCCTCTTCGGGTTGCTGGCGGGTGGCGCTGCGGCTGGGATGACCTGGTTGCTCTATTGGATTGAAGATCGGTATGAGGCGATCCCCTGGCTGAACTATGCCACCCGCCCCCTTCTGGGCGCCCTCCTGGTCGGAATCGTTGGCGTCTTCTTCCCACGGGCCCTTGGTGTCGGGTATGATAATATCGCAGGCATTCTGAGTGGTCAGTTCGGGGTCGGCCTGGTCCTTGCCATCCTGGTTGGTAAGTTCGCCGCCTGGTCGCTCTCGCTCGGCTCGGGCACCTCCGGCGGCGTGCTCGCCCCGATTCTGATGATCGGCGGCGCGCTGGGTGGGTTGATTGGGCACCTGACGGTTGGATTGACCGGCTTGCCGCCCGGCCTAGTCGCCCTGGCCTTTATGGCCGCCCTCTTTGGTGCCTCCACACGGGCCACGATCACCGCAATCCTCTTTGCGGCCGAGGTGACCGGTCACTTTGATGCCCTGGTGCCGCTCCTGTTCACGTGTGCGGTCGCGACGATGGTCGCCGGCCGACTCCTACCCTACTCGATCATGACCGGCAAGCTGGTCCGGCGTGGGCGGATTGTGGTCCAAGATTATGTGGCGCCAGAGGCGCCCGTGCGAGAGGCGGTTGTTAATGGCGATTGAGAAAGCGGCCTACGTTCAGCTAGCCCAGTTCCGCGCCGCCCTGCGCTCCTTCCTTCGCTTTAGTGAGGAGCGGGCCCGGGCCGCGGGGCTGACCCCACAGCAACACCAGATGCTCCTTGCGATCAAGGGGCAGCCCGAGCGAGACTGGGCGACGCCGGGCGAGATCGCTCTCTTCCTCCAGGTCAACCACAACGCAGCGGTCGGGCTGATCACGCGAGCGGAGACGGCCGGGCTCGTGCAGCGGGCGCCCCATCCAGCGGATGGGCGGAAGGTGGCTGTCAGCCTCACCGATCGTGGGGAGGCGCTCCTGGCAGAGCTCTCCACGGACCACCGGGCGGAGTTAGAGCGGATGGCGCCAACCCTGCTGGGCCTCGTCGCATTGATGGACGATGGTGAGCGTTGACAAGGCTGGATCGACCTGCTACGCTGTTTGCAAAGAGCATGGCATTGCTCGTTTCGATCTCCGAGGACGGTGCGGTTTTAGCACCGCAGGGAATCAAAGCGAGCTTGATGGGAAGCGCAGGGAGTACCCGTCTGTTTAGAGAGCCGACCACTTTGGTGAAAGGTCGGTCAGCGGCGCCCTGTACCCACCCCGGAGCCGCCGGCGACAAGTCGGACGGAGGCCCACCGTTAGCGGGGCGAGAGCGGACGCCAACCTTTTCGGCAGGCGTCAAGCAGGGTGGTACCACGGAGCAGAGCGCGCTTCGTCCCTATTGGGATGGAGCGCTTTTTTATTTGCGTGCGAGGGAGAGATTCAACCATGGCGAACGAGAAGAATCAGGTCAAAGAGATCCCGGCCCAGGCGGAGAACTTCTCCGAGTGGTACCTGAGCGTCGTGCAGAAGGCGGACCTGATGGACTACTCACCGGTCCGGGGCTGCATCGTCTTCAAGCCGGACGGTTATGAGATCTGGGAGCGGATCCAGGCGGGTCTTGATAAGCGCTTCAAGGAGACCGGTCACCGGAACGCCTACTTCCCGATGCTGATCCCTGAGTCGTTCTTCCAGAAGGAGAAGGAGCACATCGAGGGCTTCAATCCGGAACTGCCCTGGGTGACCGAGGCGGGCGGTGAGAAGCTGGAGGAGCGGTTGGCGATCCGGCCGACCTCCGAGACGATCATTGGCCACATGTACAGCCAGTGGATTCAGTCCTATCGGGACCTGCCGGTCCTGATCAACCAGTGGGCGAACGTCTTCCGCTGGGAGAAGCGGACCTTCCCGTTCCTGCGGACCTCGGAGTTCCTCTGGCAGGAGGGGCACACCGCCCACGCCACCGAGGAGGAGGCCCGCGAGGAGACCGAGCGGATGCTGAACGTCTACACCGAGTTCGTCGAGACCGAGCTGGCGATGCCGGTCTGGCAGGGCCAGAAGACCCCGTCGGAGCGCTTCGCAGGCGCCGTCGACACCTACTCGATCGAGGCGATGATGCGGGACGGCAAGGCGGTCCAGGCCGGCACCTCCCACTACCTGGGCCAGAAGTTCGCGATGGGCTTTGAGATCAAGTTCCTCGACCGGGATAACCAGTTGAAGTACGTGCACACGACCTCCTGGGGCTCCTCGACCCGCCTGATTGGCTCGATGATCATGGTCCACGGCGATGATCGTGGCCTGCGGCTGCCGCCGCGGATCGCACCCGTCCAGGTCGTGATGATCCCGGTCGGTCCGCCCAAGCTGCGCGACAAGGTGATGGCAAAGTTCGATCCGCTCTACGAGGCGCTGAAGGCTGCGGGCGTACGGGTCAAGGCCGACCTGCGCGAGGAGACCCCGGGCTGGAAGTTCAACGAGTGGGAGATGCGGGGCGTCCCGGTCCGGCTGGAGATCGGGCCGCGTGACGTGGAGTCCAACCAGTGCATCCTGGCCCGCCGCGATACCGGCGAGAAGCTGACGGTCTCGCTCGATGACGTGGTCTCGACGGTCGAAGCCTTGATGGTGGAGATCCAGGCGAACATGCTCCAGCAGGCGATCGCCTTCCGGGAGGCGAACTCGCACACGGAGATCGAGACGTTGGCGGGACTGCAGGCGCACATCAC
>DATGYC010000041.1:0-24366 GCA_035298385.1 Symbiobacteriaceae bacterium
AAGATGAGATCTCCCATTCCGCAAGGAAGTAAGGCCCCTGGAAGACTACCAGGTAGATAGGTCAGGAGTGGAAGCAGGGTAACCTGTGGAGCGGACTGATACTAATCGGCCGAGGGCTTGACCTTTGATGTTTGCGGCAAGTATTTCGCTTCAATTCCCTGCGGTGCTAAACTCGCACTGTCCTCGGAAATTGAAGCGAAAATCCACTGTACAGTTTTGAAGGTGTAAAGCCTTATATAGTTTTGGGTGGCTATGCCGGAGGGGATCACCCGTTCCCATTCCGAACACGGCCGTTAAGTCCTCCAGGGTCGATGGTACTAGGCACAAAGAGCCTGGGAGAGTAGATCGCCGCCCAAATTCATTAGAAAGACCTCTGCGTAAGCAGGGGTCTTTTGTCATTGAATCTCGTGGTCCAATGAAACTACGCCCATAGAAGCAGGATCATAGAATTTTGCCTTGAAAATAGTCTTCTCTGTAGGTTTAGGCAAAGGGGAGGGTATCATGGAGAGCGCTGCACGTGCCGGCTCCATCGTCGTGGTTGCGCAGGCGCTCATCGGCGGAACCGAAGAGGTGTGGCGGGCTTTCGAATCGATCGTTGCTAAGCATCGAGGGCAGATCTTTAGCCTTGCCTATCCGGCAGATTCTGTCGGGGTTCGTTTTGTGCAAGCAAGTGACGCGATAGCCCTGTTGTCTGCCATCCATGATGAGAACCGCTCCTCTCCGAAGATTCCCCCCGCACTTGCAGAGTTGCGGATCGTGCTCGGCTCCCCGGAAGCCGAGCGTGAGATCACAAACCTACTGGTACTGGCTCACCCCGGTCAGGTGCTAGTTACAGCCGCTACAGCCGTCTCTCTCCGGCCAGTGATCGCCACGAATGCTGAACTGCAGGCCCTCGGCCCGCACCGGTTACGGGATCTGCAGTGCGTGGAAGAGGTGTTTCAGGTCTCGTTTCCGGGTAGGCGCCAAGTCTTCCCGCCCCTTCGTTCGCTGGATCATATCCCAAACAATCTGCCTGTGCAGCTTACAAGTTTCGTCGGGCGTCAGGAGGCGATTGCCGCCGTGGCGGAGCGTCTGTCCTCTGCTCGTCTAGTCACCTTAACTGGGGCTGGGGGGAGCGGGAAGACACGGCTTGCCCTGCAGGTGGGGGCCGAACTCCTTGACCAGTATCCGGATGGCGTTTGGCTGGTCGATCTGAGCAGTCTCTCGGATCCGGCGTTAGTCGCAGCCACTGTTGCAGCGGCACTTCAGTTGAAGGAAGAACCCGGGCGCCCTACCCTCGAGGTCTTGCGTGCGGCGTTGGCGAATCGGCGCTTGCTCATCTTGCTGGATAACTGTGAGCACCTGATCACCAGTTGTGCTCACATAGCGAATCGCCTTTTGGCCGAGGCCCCTCTCTTCGGCATCCTCGCAACCAGTCGGGAGCCCCTCGGCATTCCAGGTGAGGTGGTCTGGCCCGTACCAGCCCTCTCGATCCCGCGGGATGGGGTCTGGCCCTCTCAACATCAACTCGCCCAGTATGAGGCCGTGCAGCTCTTCATTCAGCGAGCTCGGGTGGTGCAGTCTTCCTTCAGCTTGTCGCCTCAGAATGCACCCGCACTGGCAGCGATCTGCCGCCGGCTAGACGGCATCCCCCTGGCGCTAGAACTGGCGGCGGCCCGGACGCGCATCCTCTCCGTCGAACAGATCGCTGAGCGGTTGGATGATCGTTTCCGGCTCCTCACGGTGAACGCGCGCACAGCGCTTCCACGCCATCAGACGCTTCGGGCGACCCTTGACTGGAGCTACGACCTACTGACGGAGCAGGAACGAGTCCTCTGGCGGCGCCTAGCAGTCTTCGGCGGGAGCTTCTCATTGGAGGCCGTCGAGGGTGTATGTGCCTGGGAGCCGGTCGATCCGCTTACGGTGATTGACCTTCTGGCGTACCTCGTGGACAAGTCGCTGGTTGTCGCAGAGGAGCAGCGGGGGGTAAAGCGGTACCGCCTACTGGAGACGATGCGACAGTACGCACGTGCCCGCTTGGCCGATGCAGGTGAAGAGGATCAGCTCTTCTGCCGTTACTGCGAGTTTTATATCACGTGGACGAGCCAACTTGATCCAAGTCGCGTTGGATCGCCCGACTGGCTTACCCGGTTGGAACCAGAGCACGACAACATCCGACAGGCGGTTCAGTGGGCGATCGATTCAGGTCGAGATCTCTATGCCATGCGGCTCTGTGCGGAGACCTGGTTCTTCTGGATGGTGCGGGGCTACACGAGTGACTGGTCAAAGGTGTTGCGGCTTGTAGAGTCGCCTGCCTTACGCTCCGATGAGGCGAACTGGACGACGCTCCTGCGGGCGGCGGGCGCCCTGTGGATGCATCTGGGGCAGCTCGAGAAATCAGAGGAGATGGCGCGGCGTTCCCTTATGCTGAGCCGTGCGAGTGGCGACCAGATTTCGATCGCCGTCAGTCTCAACAACATCAGTGTGGTCCTACAGAACACAGGGCGGTACGCTGAGGCGATCGAAGCAGCGACAGAGGCGGTAACGATCAACGAGGCGCTGGATCGGCAGATGCCCGCTGCTTGGACCCGTGCGAACCTAGCTGGCGCCCACCTCGCCATCGGCCAACTGAAGGAGGCGCATGATGTTCTGGTGGTGGGCCTAGCGCAGCAGATCCCGCTGGGAGACCGATCAGGCGAGGCCTTCTCCCATGAGTATCTCGGGCTTACGTTGATGGCCCAGGGCGACCTGAAGGGTGCACAACTCCACCTTGAGCGCTCCCTGCAACTGCGGGAGGCAGATAACGATCCGCGTGGGGTTGGGGCCTCGAAGGCGGGGTTGGGTGAACTGGCTCTGCGCTTGAAGGAGTGGGATCGAGCGGAATCGTTGCTCTGGGAGAGCGTTAGGCTGCGCCAGCGGGCGGGCGCCCTGGCCAGCATCAACAACTCGCTTGACACCTTGGCTTGGCTCTTCGCGGCACGTGGCGAGTGGGCGAAGGCCGTACGGATGACCGGGGCAGCGGAAGCGTTGCGCCGGCGTCAAGGCATTCAGCGCTGGCCGATCTACGATAGGGAGACGGAGCAGCGGCTGGCACCAGCCAACCAAGCATTAGGGGTGGAAACTGCTCAGGCGGAGTTTGCGATTGGCAGTCGCCTCCCCCTGGAGGAGCTGCTCAAGATGGCTGAGGCTGTTCCCACGGTAGTCAGCGCCACGGCGCCTGCAGCCGAGGCGCCCGGCCAGCAGTCGCCGCTATCCACCCACGACCATCCGGCCCTAACCACTCGGGAGCAGGAGATCATCAAGTTGCTCGCACAGGGGCAGACGGCTCGGGAGATCGGAGCGCAACTCTTCCTTAGCCCGAGAACGGTTGAGAAGCATGAGGAGAACATCCGGAACAAGCTGGCCGTGCCGAACCGGGCCGCCCTGGTCGCCTGGGCAGCTCAGCGCGGATTCGCTTAAAGGAGAGGGCGTACGGGGATTTCCGTACGCCCTCTGCGTATGAAGTATCGTATTCTTTCGGATGTGTGGAGGAGGGCGAACTTGCTATCGTTAGGTCAGGCTCAAGAAACGAGGAGGCTGACTGATGAGTACGTTTGTTCTAGTCCATGGGGCCTATCATGGCGCTTGGTGTTGGGAGAAGGTCATACCCTACCTGGTCCAGCACGGTCACTGCGTGAAGGCAGTCGACCTGCCTGGCCATGGTGAGGACCAGACCCCGATCGCCCAGATCACCCTGCAGTCCTATGTGAATACGACCATCGCTGCAATCGAGGCGGCGGCCGAGCCGGTCATCCTGGTCGGGCACAGCGCCGGCGGCATTGTGATCAGCCAGGTGGCCGAACTCTGCCCGGAGAAGGTGGAGTCGCTCGTCTACCTGACCGCTTTGGTGCCGCAAAGCGGCCAGTCCATCTTCAGCGCGGCCATGGCCGATTCCGCGTCTGAGGTCCCGGCTACCCTTGTCCTGAACGAGGCAGAGGGCTGGGCCTTTTCCAAGGACGAGTTCATCGGTCCCGTCTACTACACGGATTGCTCGGAGCAGGATATTGCCGCCGCCAAGGCTCGGCTCCGGGTGGAGCCCCTGGGCGCCGCCATGGAGCCCGTCAGCATCACCCCGGAGCGGTTCGGGCAGGTGACCAAGTATTACATTGAGTGCCTGGGCGACCATGCCATCAGCCCCGGGTACCAGAAGCAGATGTACACCCTGACCCCCGTCAAGGAGGTCTTCTCCCTGGAGACCAGCCACTCGCCCTTCCTCTCCGCGCCGAAGGATCTAGCCAAGATTCTCCGCCACGTCGCCAAGATTGGTGAGAAGAGCCACACCTAACGCACAAAGGGGCGCCCCCGCAATCACACTGCGGGAGCGCCCCTTCCGTCGGGCAAACGGCTTAGGCCGGAACGAAGTAGAAGGCCGCCGCCATGATCAGGTAGGCGGCTAGCAGCATGACGCCCTCCAGCCAGTTCGTCTCGCCATCGCGAGCCACCTGATTGACGGTCAGGACCGAGACCAAGATCGCCACCAGCTCCGCCGGAATGAACTCCAGCGACATCGGCTTGCCGAAGAGCCAAGAGGCGAAGACGGCGACCGGGGCGACGAAGAGGGCGATCTGGGTCGTCGAGCCGATAGCGATCTCGACCGCCACGTCCATCCGGTTCTGCCGGGCCATCACGATGGCGCTCGAGTGCTCAGCTGCGTTGCCGACCAGAGCGACCACGACGACGCCGACGAAGAGCTCTGACCAGCCCAGCGTGTGCAGGACCGGCTCGATCGAACCGACCAAGGTCTCAGACATCAGGACGACGCCCACAGTCGCCAAGGCGAGGATGCCATAGGCCTTGCCCTTGGACCATTCGGCCTTCTCATCATGACCGCCAGCGGTGTGGAAGAGATGGGCGTGGGTCTTGAACGAGAAGAAGAGCGAGGCCGCGTAGGTCAGGATCAGGGCGACTGAACCAAGCAGGGAGAGGCTGGCGAGCGACTCATTCGAGATCGCGTGCGTTCCCTGGTGGAAGATCGCTGGGATAACCAGGGCGGTGATCGCAATAAACATCAGGGACAGGTTGAGCCGGATGTTCTGTCGGCTGAACTGCTGCTCCTTGTAGCGCAGGCCGCCGACGAGCATCGAGGCGCCCAGGACAAGCAGAGCGTTGCCCAGGATTGCACCGGTGATGGAGGCCTTCACGACCTCGAAGAGTCCCTTCTGCAGAGCGAGGATGATGATGATCAGTTCGGCCGCGTTGCCAAAGGTCCCGTTCAGGAAGCCGCCAATGCGGGGGCCGCTGTGAATGGCGACCTGCTCGGTGGCGTGGCCCATCCAGCCTGCAAGGCGGAGGACAGCCAGAGCGGAGGCGAGGAAGGCGATCAGGGGCTGGTCAGCATGGTCGGCCCACAGGGCGACCGGAATGCCGAGAAGCAGGAGATCAGCCAGGCTCATGAAGTGGCTCCTTTCATAATGGCGTCACGATTCATTTCGATTCCGGAGGGAATCCCTCCTCTCTTAGGAGCGACTGATGCTCATGCTTGGTTCGGACTGGACATAGCTTGTCTTGTAGTTCAGGTTTCCGGTGTGGAGGTGCGCTCATGCGGGCCAAGCTGACCGCAGTCTTCTGGGCTCTGGCGATCGTCTTCCTGACCCTGTGCCTCGTCTATGACCCTAGCGCCGCCTTGACCTCGGCGCGGGACGGCCTGACCCTCTTCATGACGGTCGTCTTCCCCTCGCTCTTCGCCTTCTTCGTCCTCTCCGAGATCATGCTCGCCCTTGGTGTCGTCCACTTCATTGGCGTGCTCTTTGAGCCGCTGATGCGGCCGCTCTTCAATGTGCCCGGTGAGGGCGCCTTCGTCCTCTCGATGGGGTTGGCGGCCGGTTACCCGATGGACGCGGTGATCACCGCCCGCTTCCGGAAGCAGGGGATGTGCTCTCGGGTGGAGGCGGAGCGGATGCTCGCCTTCTCCAACACCGCCGATCCGCTCTTCATCTTCGGGGCCGTGGCGGTTGGGATGTTCGGCATGCCGCTCCTGGGCAAGACGATGGCGATTGCCCATTACATTGGCGCCCTAGCCGTCGGGTTGATCTTCCGCTTCTATCGCCGCGGAGAGGAGGTGGCCAAGCCCGAGCGCCACGACCTGCGCACGCTCTTTCCCCGGGCGATCGACGCCCTGGTCAAGGCGCAGAAGGAGGATGGCCGCACCTTCGGTCAGCTCCTTGGCGACGCCGTGACCGACTCGGTCAAGACCCTGGCGATGATCTGTGGCTTCATTATGCTCTTCTCGACCATGGTCAAGATGGTCGAGGTGATTGGGCTCTACAACCTGGTCGCTGCCCCGTTCGCTCTAGTCTTCAAGCTGGTGGGCCTGGACCCGAGCCTGCTCAAGTCGGTCGTCGCCGGTCTCTTCGAGATCGATCTGGGCGCCCTGGCGGCCGCCCAGGCTTCCGCTCCCCTGGTACAGAAGGTGGCGATCGCCGGGGCGATCATCGCCTGGAGCGGTCTCTCCGTCCATGGTCAGGTCGCCTCGGTCCTGATGGGGACTGACATCCGGATGGGACCCTATGCAGTCGCTCGCTTGCTTCATGCCGTGGTAGCCTTCGTCGTGACGGTCTTCCTCATGGGGGCCAGCGGTACCGCGAGCCTGACCAACCCAATCCTGCCGGTCCTTGGTCCGCTTCCATCTCACCTGCACACGTATGGCTTCTGGGAGCTACTCTGGCGGGGCTCTGCAGCCCCAATCGGCCTCGTGATCGGATTGATGGCGGTCGGGACGTTAGCAGTAGGCATCCGCCGGGTTGTCGTGCGGCGCTAGCCTCGTGCTCAAGCCCCCTGCTTGCACCTTGCAAGCAGGGGGCTTGGCGTATTTTATGGGCGCATCGTGGCTTTACTTGCCCCAAGTGCCGTACATCCCTATAATCAAGAGGGAGTATCGACCCAATTTTCGCCAAGCCAGAGAGGAGATCCATTCCAATGAGCGAGCTGCGCGTAGAGACTTTCATCGAGATTCCGGCCGGCAGCCAGAACAAGTACGAGTGGGACAAGGAGAAGAACCGCCTGCGGCTCGACCGCGTCCTCTACTCCCCGATGTTCTACCCGACCGACTACGGCTTCGTCGATGAGACCCTGGAGGAGGATGGCGATCCCATCGACGTCCTGCTGATGGTCACCAACCCGACCGTCCCCGGTTGCCTCGTCGACACCCGCATTGTGGGCGTCCTGGCGATGGCTGATGACAAGGGCGTCGACAACAAGCTCCTGGGCGTGCCGGTTAAGGATCCGCGCTTTAAGCAGGTCAACGACCTCGCGGACGTCCCGCCCCATATCCTGAAGGAGATCGAGCATTTCTTCAAGGTCTACAAGGACCTCGAGGGCAAGAAGTGCGACATCCAGGGCTGGGGTGACAAGGCGAAGGCTGCTGAGATCCTGGCGAAGGCCAAGGCCAATTACAAGGGCTAGTCCAGGTTGCATGAGCGAGAGCGGGCCTGCCGAAAACCCGGGAACGGCGGGCCGAGTTTCGCTATGTAAACCAGCATGGATCGACACCCCGAGGGGCATACTCACAGAAAGCATGACCCTTCTCCCCCAACGTGGGGTGAGACAACACAAGGTGGTAAAGACGTGAAGGATCGCATTGCGGAGTTCATCCGTGAGAAGGCCTACAAGCCAATGACCTTCGAGGAGCTTGCCGACGCCCTGGGCTTCGGCGAACGGCAACGGGACGCCCTCGAGCGGACCCTGGCGCAGATGGAGAGCGCTGGCGAGATCGTCCGCACCCGGACGGAGCGGTACGGGGCGCCCGAACGGATGAACCTGGCGGTGGGCCGACTACAGGGCCACCCCAAGGGCTTCGGATTTTTGATTCCCGATGCTGCCGGCAGTGAAGATATCTTCATTGGCCGCGAGGGCCTGAATGGGGCCTGGCACAACGACCGCATCATCGCGCGCCTCTCTCCGCCCACCCGGGCTGACGGACGGATGGAGGGCGAAGTGATCCGGATCCTGACCCGCGCCAATCAGCGCGTCGTCGGGACTTTTGAGGCGGCCCGCAACATGGGCTACGTCACGCCCGACGATCGGCGCCTCACGGCGGACATCTACGTCCCCAAGGGCGCCACGAACGGCGCCAAGCACGGCGAGAAGGTCGTTGTGCAGGTCGTCCAATGGGGGGATGGCCGCCGCAACGCCGAGGGGCGCATTGTTGAGCGCATCGGCATGAAGGGCGACGTCGGCGTCGACATCCTCTCGGTCATCCGCAAGCATGGCCTGCCAGAGGCCTTCCCGCCTCGTGTCCTGGCCGATGCGGACCTAGTCCCGGAAGAGGTAACCCAGGAAGCGATTGAAGAGCCGGGCCGGGTCGACCTGCGCAACTGGACGATCGTCACGATCGACGGCGAGGACGCCAAGGATCTGGACGACGCCGTCAACGTCGAGCAACTCGGTGACGGCCGCTGGCGCCTGGGCGTTCACATCGCGGACGTCTCCTACTACGTCCAGGAGGGCTCGGCCCTCGACCAGGAGGCCTACAAGCGCGGCACCTCGGTCTACCTGGCCGACCGGGTCGTCCCGATGCTGCCGCCTCGCCTCTCCAACGGGGTCTGCTCGCTCAATCCGCACGTCGACCGGCTGACGCTCTCCTGTGTCATGGAGATCAACCGGGACGGGACCGTCGTCAAGTACGACCTCTTCCCCTCCGTGATCCGGACGACGGCGCGGATGACCTACACCAAGGTGAATCAGATCCTGGAGGGCGATCCGCAATCGATCGAGGAGTACCGGCAGCTCGTGCCGATGTTCCTTGAGATGCGGGCGCTGCAGGACGTGCTGAAGCGGAAGCGCGACCGCCGGGGCGCCCTCGACTTCGACCTCCCCGAGGCGAAGGTCAAGCTGAACGAGCAGGGCTGGCCCGTCGAGATCCGCCGCATTGACCGAGGCATTGCCGAGCGGGTCATTGAGGAGTTCATGCTGGCCGCCAACGAGACGGTCGCTGAGCACCTCCTGCGCTACGAGGCGCCCGTCCTCTACCGCGTCCACGAGGAGCCGGCTGCCGATAAGCTAGCCACCCTGAAGGATTTCCTCGCCCTCTTCGGCTACCCGTTCCGCCTCCCGCGGGACGCCAAGGTGACACCAAAGATGCTGCAGGAGATCACCCACTGGGCGCAGGGTCGGACCGAGCAGAACCTGATCAACCACGTCCTCCTGCGCACGATGAAGCAGGCCGTCTATGAGGAGCGGTCCCTAGGACACTTTGGCCTGGCCGCCGACTACTACTGCCACTTCACGTCGCCGATCCGCCGCTACCCGGACTTGGTCGTCCACCGTTCGCTCCGTGCTCTGATGGCCGGCGAACTGGTCGGCCGTCTGAGGGGCCGCTGGGAGAAGAAGATGCCCGAGATGGGCTCCCATACCTCTGAGCGCGAGCGGGCTGCCATGGAGGCCGAGCGCGAGACCGTGGAGCTGAAGAAGGCCGAGTATATGTCTGACAAGGTCGGTGAGACCTTCCAGGGCGTCATCTCTGGTGTGACCCAGTTCGGCTTCTTCGTCCAGCTGCCCAACACGGTTGAGGGCCTGGTCCACGTCTCGACCCTGAACGATGACTACTACCACTTCCATGACCGGATCTTCGCCCTCATGGGTGAGCGGACCCGGCGCCGCTTCCGGCTGGGTGACCCCGTCACCGTCTTCCTGCGCAACGTTGATGTGGAGACGCACCAGGTCGACTTCGTCCTGGATGAAGAGCAGACGGAGCGAATCCAGATTCCGCGGCCGGAGGGCCAGGGGCGCAACCGAGCCGAGAAGAAGCGGCTCCAACTGAGCCCGCCGACCGGGCGTGAGAGTGGTCATGATGATCGGAACCGTGATCGGAATGACAAGAGACGCCGTAATGAACGCGGCACTAAGATCGAGGCGGGTTGGTCGGGCGAACTGACCGGGGATCCAGCGCTTGATGGAATGGCGCTGGACCTGGCCGAGGAGGCGCTCAACCTGAGCCCCCTTCCCCAGACCGACCTGCCCGGCACCGAGGAGGAATACGTGGTGCGGGAGCCCGAGTTTGAGCAGAATGATCGTCGTCGCCCCGGGCGCCCGGAACGTCGCAATGGTCCGGATCCGTCTGTAGAGTCCTTTGAGTCCACCATGGAGCTCGCCTTTGAGGAGCCCGGTGGCGTGACCAAGCTTCCCGGTGAGCGGTTGAGTGGCCAGCGTTACCAGCAGGAGCGCCGCCCGCGCGGCCACCGTGCGGAGGCGCCCGTGCTTGAGCGTGGCCCCCGTGAGGAGGCGCCGGTCCGGGAGCGTGGAATGCGTGTTGAGCCGTTGACCGAGCGTCCGCAGCGTGCTGGATTGCCCCCTCGGGAGCGAGGCATGCGCGGCGAACCGGTGATGGAACGGCCGATGCGCGTCGAGCCGATGGCGGAGCGTCCCATGCGTACCGAGGCACCCCTGCGTGAGCGTGGGATGCGTGGCGAGCCCGCGATCGATCGTCCGGTGCGCGCAGAGATCCGGAGCGAGCGCCCCCTGCGTGCAGAGGAGCCCCTCCGTGAGCGCGGCCGCCGCGACTTCCCGCAGGCCGAGGTTGGTGGGCGTGGCGAGGCCATGACTGACCGCCGCCGCCGCAACCAGGCGCCCCTCGAGGAGCGGACGCCCGGGTATGTGGATCGGAGCCGCCAGGGCGGCGCGCCGATCGGCCGTCGCAACGAGGTGCAGCGTGAGCGCCCGGGCGCCCTGCCCGAGCCGCCAGCCTGGCGCCGGCGTACCGAACCCGAACTGCCCGTCCTGACGCACCGGCAGGCTGCCCGGGTCAGCCGAGCGGTCGACATGTGGGGCATTCCCGTCCCCGCTGGCCGAGTCCGTCCCGCCGATGAGGTCGGCGATCCGAGCGTGATCGCGCCGTTCGCCCTGACCGTCGGCCGGAACGATCGTGGCGGGAAGAGCAAGCTCCAGCTGACCAACTGGGATGAGACGGCGACTCCCGGCACGGCCGAGATCGTCGAGTCGCTCAGCCCGGCAGCCGCTCCCGTGACCGAGCAGGAGGAACTCTCCGCTACGGAGGGGCGCCCGCCCAAGCGGCGCCGTCGCTGGGGTCGTCGTCGCTCGGGCAACCGAGGCGGCGGTGGCGAGGGCCCGGCTGCAGAGTAGGAAACCGTGACCAAAAGTGGACCCGGCTGCCTCGGCAGCCGGGTTTTCGCGTCCCTGCGATTCTTGACTTTTAAGGTCCAAAGCGGCATGATAAGTGAGCAGGGCAGGTGAACGACCCGTGGCCAAACAGGGCGCCAAGAAGGCGAACAGCGAGTACGAAGGCATCGCAGAGAACCGAAAAGCACGCCACGATTACTTCATCGAAGATACGTTGGAGTGCGGGATCGCCCTGGTCGGCACCGAGGTCAAGGCCTGTCGAGCGGGCCGGGCAAACTTGCGCGACGCCTATGTGCTGATCAAGGAGGGGGAGCTCTTCCTCCACAACATGCACATCGGGCCGTTTGAGCAGGCGAACCGGTTCAACCATGAGCCCCTCCGGACCCGTAAGCTCCTGGCTCATAAGCTGGAGATTAGCCGGCTCCATGGCAAGGTCCGCGAAAAAGGTTTCACGATCGTTCCCCTTCGGCTATACTTTAAGAAGGGGCGAGTCAAGGTCGAGATCGCTCTGGCCAAGGGCAAGCACTCGTACGACAAGCGGGACGACGTCGCAGCTCGTGACGTCCAGCGTGAGGTTGCGCGAGCGATGCGTGGCAAGTACGAAGACTAGGTGTTGGCACACCCAATCTAACGGGGGCGAACAGTTTCGACGGGGGATGGGCAGTCCAGGATGGCGAGCCGAGGTGCGGTGGCCTCGTTAAACACGCTGCAAAACATTAGTTGCCAACAACAACAACTCTGTTCTTCTCGCTGCGTAAGCAGCCTGCGGCCTAAAGCCGCAGTTCGCTCCGTCGCTTTGTAGGCTCCGCGCCGCGACGTTGTAGCGTAAAATAGCGGGCTGTCCGCTCAGGTTTGTCTCACACCTGAGCGGCGAGGAATTAAGTTGGGGCTGGCTGGTCCGATAGCCTGCTGGTAGGCGCTCGGCCGGTGAGATCAAATTATCAGCTACGCTCGTAGAGGTCTTGTTCGGCTATCTTTCGGACGCGGGTGGCAGTGCCCGCCGCCTCCACCAAAACCCACAAGGACCCCGCTGGTTAGAAGCCAGCGGGGTCCTTGTTTCGTTGGAATATCGAAGGAAAAAATTTTTCGAGAAAAATCACAAAAAGTATCGAACATATTGGGCACGTTTTACGTTTAGTAAGGTAGAAGGGTAAAGATACACCAAAACAAAGTATTGACCGAATCTTATCCGAATCTTTACGTTCCAGAGCCCCAAGATGACCTGGTCCAGACTTGTTAGAACCGGACTTTCAGTGTAAGGTAAGGATTAACCGCAACCATCGGCCAGTGGATCATCACGGAGGTGACGCAGTGTGCTTACGAAGACTTCGGTAGACCGGCACGTGGTAGAGATCGAGGACCTGCTCCGGAACGTCAGCACCATGCTAAAGAAGCGTGGACGTGACATCATCTCCCAGTTTGAGATCACCCCGCCCCAGCTCGACGCCCTCCTCGTCTTGCGGGAGTACGGCGAGTTGACGATGGGTGAACTCTGCCAGAAGATGTACCTGGCTTGCTCAACGGCGACGGACTTGATCGACCGGATGGAACGAAACGGGTTGATCGAACGAGTGCGGGATACCGCCGACCGCCGCGTGATCCGGCTCAAGGTCTTGCTGAAGGGCACCAAGGTGATCGACGACGTCCTGGACGCTCGTCGGAACTACCTAGCAACCATCCTCGCGGAGATTGACCTGGCGGATAAGGAGCGACTGATCCACGCACTTGAGCAGTTGAACTACCTCATGTCGCGTGAGGTCTAAGCAGATGAGCAGATGCAGGGGGCATCGCCCGGAGGGGTGATGCCTCCTGATTCGCGTAAAGATGGCATGAACGGGCCCATCCGCTTCACACGCTAGAGCGAGAGCACCAGCAGTCGTCTTGTGCGGGGCAGCCCCCATGAGACGGCTACCGGAGGCAGGGGGAGAGAGTTTGGCAGCGCACCGTACTGCGCCCATCGGCTTCTTTGATTCGGGGGAGGGTGGCCTAACCGTTGCCCGACAGGTGGCGGAGCGGCTCCCGGGCGAGCGCATCCTCTACGCCTGCGACACCGCCCACTTCCCCTATGGCCCGCGGCCCCTGTTCGAGGTCAGGAGTTACGTTCTGCGCTTCATGCAGTTCTTTGCGGCGCAGGGATGCAAACTGGTTGTCGTGGCCTGCAATACAGCGACTGTGGCGATCCGGGATCTGATCGATACCCGGGCGACCCCGGTCCCGGCGATCGGCGTCGTGGGGCCGGGCGCCCGTGCCGCCTCCGCCGCCAGCCGGACGGGCCGGATCGGCGTAGCGGCTACGGCGGGGACCTGCAAGTCCGGCCTCTACCCTGAACTAATCCGGCGGGAGCGCTCGGAAGCCTTCGTCGCTCAGGCCGCCTGCCCGATCCTCGTGATCCGGGCGGAGGAGGGCGTGATCACCGGCCCGACCGTTCGACTAGAGGTCTCCTCCAGCCTGATGCCGATCCTGACGGAGGGCGTCGATACATTGATCCTAGGCTGCACCCACTTCCCCCACATGGCCGGGGTCATTGCTGACGTCTGCGGACCTGGCGTTCAACTCATCGACCCCGGCGTAGCCACTGCGGCAGAGGTCGCTGACTGGCTGAAGACGAACAACCTAGAGAATCCAGGTGGCGACGGCGCCCGCCGCTTCTGTACCACCGGCCACCCCGAGCGGTTCGTTGAGGTGGCGACCCAGCTATGGCCGGGCGGCGTCCAAGCGGCCGAGCAGATCACCCTGCCAGAGGTTTGGCAGTAACCTTTGGCCCGAGAGGACGGTCCATGATGAAACAGCTCGTTCTGGCCAGCCAGAATAAGAAGAAGCTCCTCGAACTCCAGCAGTTGATGCTGGGGACGGGGATCGATGTGCGTTCCCTGCCAGCCGATGCCCCCGAGGTGGAGGAGACTGGTGAGACCTTTGAAGAGAATGCCCTGATCAAGGCCCGCGCCGCCGTCGCCCTGACGGGTCTGCCGGCCCTGGCCGATGACTCCGGCCTGGTTGTCGACGCCCTCAACGGCGAGCCAGGCGTCCGCTCCGCCCGCTGGGTATCCGGCACCGATCAGGACCGCTACAAGGCCCTCCTGGCTCGTTTAGAGGGCGTCCCTGAGGCGAAGCGGACCGCCCGGTTCGTCTCCGTTGTCGCCGTTGTCACCCCGGACGGGCGGGAGGAGCTCGTGCGTGGGGAGTGCGAAGGCCGGATCGGAACTGTGCCGGCTGGGACGGGCGGCTTTGGCTACGACCCGGTCTTCTACTTTGCGGACGGACGATCGATGTCGGAGATCTCGGCTGCTGAGAAGAACCAGATCAGCCACCGGGCCCACGCCCTAGCCCTGATCATCCCCCGCCTGTCGGAGCTCCTATGATCCGGGTTGCCGTTATCAGCGACACCCATGGCTCTTTCCGCCACCTGCCCGATGCCGTGACGGCGCTCGGGCAGGTGGACTGGCTGCTTCATGCTGGGGACCACCTGCGCGACGTCCCGCGGGTCGCCCAGGCCCTGGGGCTCCCCGATGAGCGGGTGCGTGGTGTGGTAGGGAACTGCTGCTACCCCCAGCAGGAGCCCGCTGAGTGCCAGGTAGAGATTGGTGGGGTCAAGTTCCTGCTCGTTCACGGTCATAAGCATGGCGTTAAGACCGGCGTTGAGCGGATCCACTACGCCGCCCAAGAGGCGGGCGCCCGGGTGGCCATCTTCGGCCACTCGCACGTCGCCGTCTGCGTCGACTGGGGCGGGATTCTGATTCTAAATCCAGGCTCCCTCTCTCAGCCCCGCCTCCCTGGTGATCCCCCGACGTGTGCGGTCGTGGCGATTGAGCAGGGCCAGGTCCGCGGGGAGATCCTGCGGCTACCGGGGTAGGTCGGGCGCCCGGCGCCCGGCCAGTGGTGGTGGCGACACTGTATTCGAGACTACCAAACTTGGTAGGTCTTCCTACTTCCGAAATTGGTTTTGACACCGCTACGGGCATAGGATATACTACTCCGTGCAGGAAACCTCGGGGTGTGGCGCAGTCTGGTAGCGCGCCTGCTTTGGGAGCAGGATGTCGCAGGTTCAAATCCTGTCACCCCGACCAGTGCGAGGAAGGCCAAGCGGTTGCGATTCTCCTGCGGGTGTAGCTTAGTGGTAAAGCTCCAGCCTTCCAAGCTGGCTATGCGGGTTCGATTCCCGTCACCCGCTCCATCTCCTACGCGAACACGGGGGCGCCCGACCTGGACGCCCTTTGCTATTCGCAATCGCTGTCCCCCGCCATGCGCCTGTAGCTCAGGGGATAGAGCATCCGCCTTCTAAGCGGATGGCCGCAGGTTCGAATCCTGCCAGGCGCGCCAGTTTTGGTCCGGGCTATTACATTTGCGAGAGTGGCGGAATTGGCAGACGCGCTAGACTTAGGATCTAGTACCGTACGGTGTAGGGGTTCGAGTCCCCTCTCTCGCACCAATACGACAAGCGAAAAGGGCTGTGCGGCTAACAACCGCACAGCCCTTTTCGGTCATCATCTAGCAGGAAACGCCATACCCTTATCGAAATGTTCGAACACGGAGTAAAGGGAGGGCGAACGATGATGACACTACCGCTCACGGAGAAGATCGTACCCCAAGACCATGCGATTCGCTCGAATCTGCCCATGGCGCCGCTCTGGATCACCATCCATGAGACCGCTAATACGAATCCCGGGGCAGACGCTGAGATGCATGCCCGCTACATCCTGACCCAGGAGGCGATCGATCGCCAAGTGCTCTGGCACGCGACGGTCGACCAGGACGAGATCATCCAGCACATCCCCTGGACCGAGGCGGGCTGGCATGCGGGTGATGGCTACAACGGCGACGGTAACCGTAAGTCGATCGGCATTGAACTCTGCGTCAATCGGGACGCCGACTTCGCCAAGACCCAACGCCTTGCCGCCAAGCTGGTCGCATATCTCATCAAGACCGTCTCATCGCTCAAGCCCTTCCCAGAGTGCGTGGTCCAGCACAACCGGTGGTCCGGCAAGGACTGCCCGCATCAACTGCGGGCGACTCCCGGCGCCTGGGAGGCCTTTATCGCCCTCTGTCAGGCTGAGATTGCGCCGGCAGCGGTCACACCGGCCGTGGTCACCCAGCAGGAGGTAGCTGTCACCACGGAGCCAGTCGCCGTCATGGTCGATGGACAGCTCGTGGAGATGAACGCCCGCCTAGAGGGCGACAAGACCAGGGTGGACCTCCGTACTCTCGCTGAGGCGCTGGGCGCCGAGGTCACCTGGACCACATCTGACCAGGGCGTATCCACCGTCTCGATCAAGAGCAAGCGATAGGAAGGCGGGGGGCGACGGCCCCCCGCTTGACTATTTACCGCTGCCGTACCGGCAACCCCTGGCGGAACGGCACGAGGAGAACCCCGCCCAGCAGCAGTAGCCCCACCCAGCCCAGCGCTGGCAAGACCCGGCTGATCAGGACCGTAAACCCCACCTGGCTCAGCAGGAATGAGCCGATGATCGAGGTTAGCACGACGGTGGCGTACTTCTTGGTCCCTGGCGTTGCCAACCGGAGCGCCAACCCTAGTATGGAGCCGACTGCCGTCGTATAGATCGCCAGTAAGAGAGCGACGGTGTACAGGAGCATCACCCAACGGGGGAGCAGACCGGCGAGGAAGAGCATCGGCACCTGGAACTGAGCCGAGGCAGGCAAGCCGGACAGGAGCGCTAGGTCGACAAGCATGATCCCCAGCCCCAGGGTCAGTCCACCGATCCAGGCGCCCACGTCTCCCGCCCGTTTCGAGCGAAGCCGGCCGCCCAACGGTGAGAGGACGGAGATGCCCACCAGGAAGTTGTACGAGACGAAGAGGAGCGAGGCGAGCCACCAGCGGGGAGCGCCAGCCCTGGCGGGTTGATACCAGTGCAGTTGGGCTGTGGAGACGCCGTACCGGGCGATCGTCACGATCGCAACGCCCAGGATCAAGAGGAGCAAAAAGGGTGTGATCGCACTGAAGGTCCGGGTCACGCCGCTCAGCCCGCCCAGGACCGTCAGGAAGGTAAGCCCGGCCATGAGAAGCGAGCCGATCAAGGGCGAGAGACCGAAGTGCTCAGCCACCGTTGCGCCAGAGCCGGCTAGCATCGTGCCGGCGCCCGTGAAGAGGAGGAAGACGACGGCGTAGTCCAGGATCTGTCCACCAACGGGGCCCAAGATACGGTTGATTACGGCTAGATGGTCGGTTGCGTTCGCCTTCTTGGCCACTCGCAGGGTGATCACCGCCAGCAGCGAGAGTAGGACGCCCGCCAGCATCGCCCCCCATAGGCCTCGCCGCCCGAAGTGGCCAAAGTAGGCGAAGACCTCCTGACCCGTCGCAAATCCCGCGCCAATACAGGTGGCAATGTAGGTAGAGGCCACCGTCCAGGCAGAGATTCCCTGCTTACTCGCCAAAATGAATCGCCTCCTCTTCGACGGGCACTCCCCCGCGGGGTTAAACCGCAGGAAAGTACCCGTCGCCCCTAGTCTGGGCTGAGGAGGCGATTCCTATTTAACTGCCTGTCCGTTCGGCCATCCGCTCGATACCGAGCAATGTGGTGGCGATCGACCGGGCTGCACCAGGGCGCCCGGCGCTCTGGGCGCACTGTCGCATCGCCCGTACTCCTGCTGCCTCCGACCAGAGCAGGTGATCGACCAGCCCACCGACCCCTTCAGTGGGGGCGATCCGCGCTGCACCGGTCAAGAGTAGCGCCTCCGCGTTCTCTTCCTCCTGCCCGGGTAGGGGGGCCAACAAGACGAGCGGTAGGCCGCTGGCCAGCGCCTCACAGCACGTGAGTCCACCCGGCTTGGAGATCAGCAGGTCGGCCTCCCGCATCAGGTCGGGCACTTGATCGGTCTCCCCGAGGAGGCGGAAGCGGTGGTCGCCGCTCAACTGCTCCTGTAACTCGCTCCGGAGAGCTTCGTTCCGGCCGCAGACGACCGTCACGCGTAACTCGGGCCGGGGGATTGCGGCCAGGGCGCCCACCGCCTCTGCGATTGGGCCCAGCCCTAGGCCGCCACCCATCACGAGGACATGGCGTTCTGGGCCAGTCTCCAGCGGACGAGCGATCGGGCGGTCGAAGGCGGCCCGAATGGGAATGCCGCTGACGCTGATCCGCTCAGGGGGGACGCCCAGATCCCGCAGGCGGGCCGCCCCTGCCGATGTAGCGACGAAGTACTGGTCGACTCCTGGGCAGACCCAGAGACGGTGCGGCAGGAAGTCCGTCACGATGAAGGCGATCCGGGCGTTCAGGCGCCCCTTACGTTTGAGATGGGCGGCTACCCGCCCCGGGAAGGGATGGGTAGCGATCACGACCGTTGGTCGGTTTGTCCGGAGTGCTTCGATGACGGGGCGCAGGAAGGCACGCCGAATCAGCCAGGCGGCAGACGGCGGGAGTGCGGCCTGATAGAGCCGGCGGTAGAGGCCGGGCGCCCACTGGAGCAGTTCCAGATAGCCAGCCGCCACGCCACGCACCAGCAGCGGCGAAGCGTTCGAGACCGTCACCCGCCAGTCAGGGGCAAGCCCCTGCCATGCCTCCGCTGCCGCCTGGGCGGCATAAAGGTGGCCGGTCCCGAAGGGAGCAGCGAGGAAGAGGGCATGCGGTTCCATCGGTTCCACCTCCCGTTAGGGGGTTGGACGTCGTCGGGCGCTCTCCGCCCTTCACATTTGATCGAAAAGAGATTCGCTTTTGATCGACTGAACTTCCTGCCAGTTTACGTGATACCATATCCGGAACCGTGGGACAAAAGACGGATCTTTCGAAAACAAAAACCCAATTATTGCCAAACCCAGTTATTTCCTGGTAAAATCTAGGAAACTGCCTGGAGGAGGCGATCGGGATGATGGCCCGACCGGCACTGGGTCCGGATACGCTCCGCGGGCTCCTGGCTCCGGCTGCCCAGATGGGGGTAGCGCGTACGCAGGCACTGGACTTGACCGCTGTGGGGCGCCCCCACGCAACAGCGGTCAACCCGTCCGGGCTAGGAGCGCCGCACGGCCAGCGCCAGCAGACGGCTGCGAGCTTCACCCGCCCGGACCAGTTCCAGGCCAGTTCGGCGGCCCGGTCACTCAACAACATCCTCTGGAGTTGGCGGGTGTTGGGTACCCTCCTGGGGCGCCCCCAGACCCAGGGACCCGACCTGGCGGGCCTCCAGCAGGCCCTGCAGGATGCCCAAGCACGAGTGAATCAGGTCCGCCAGAACGATGAGATCTTGAACACCCTGAAATCCTCTGCCCTGGCAGGCGCCGAGGAGCTCGTTCGGTGGGCGTACGGGCTGGAGGGGGATGGGGCGCCCATGACCGTCAAGCTGGAGAAGGAGATGGGCGGCTCGCTCGCCTCCGTCTCCTATCTCTACGACGACCAAGGCAAAATGAAGGACATGATGTTGCACATCAACGTCAGCCAGTTCGTCCCGGATACCAGCTCGAACGGCAAGAACGAGCACGTGATCGAGAATGACCGGATTATCGCCCATGAGATGACCCACGCCGTGATGGGCCGCGCAATGAACATCGCCATGCTCCCCGACTGGTTTATGGAGGGGACGGCTGAGTACGTAGGGGGCGGGGCCGAGCGGGTCTCGCTCAGCCTGCAGCGGATGAGCCCGGGCGGACTCCTGGGCCGTGTCCTGCAGCCCTGGTACGGCGACTCGCCCCAGTACGCAGCGTCGTACCTCGCGGTGCGTTACCTGGACCACGCCACACAGGCGGGCGGGGGCATTCGCAAGGTGATGGAGCACCTGCAGGCCGGGGACTCCCTGGACGAGGCGATCTGGTCCGTCAGTGGCGGGCGCTATGAAGGGGAGGAAGATTTTCTGGTCAGCTTCGCCCGGAAGGGGGAGGGCGAGGCCTGGATGAAGAGGGTCGACCTCTCGGGCCGGGATCCTGGCTCGATCCGGCCGGCGAAGTCCAAGGATATCGTGCCGGATGAGGGGGGCGTGCGGCAGCAACCGCTACGGGGCTTCCGCATCACCTGGCCCAACCCGCTGGAGGGGATCGATCTGATGGGGGCTCTCTCGCCGGGCTGGGGGCTCTTGGGGGCGCCCAATCTGGGCGGGATGCGTCAAGCAGCGGCCGCCGCTTATGGAAGGTCCCAGCGGAACCTATCCCCTGTCTACAGGCACGCCTAGCCATAACAAACCACGACAGAAGCAGAAGAAGGTCGCTCCCCCACGGGGAGCAACCTTTTTTTCCATGCATTGGGCGCCAGATGCGCGCATCGGTCCTACTTCCTGGTACGTCATAAGCATAACTGGGTCCAATTGTGGGCCGATTCCAGCCGTGGTATAATACGAAAGTTACAGCCAAAGGATAGGCTGGATACCCTGTGTGTGGCTTGCCTCACTGCACACACAGACTATCAAGGGGGAGAATACGTGAAGGCGACGTGGGACAAGTTAGAAAAGAACTGGATGCGGTTCGAGGTTGAGGTCGAGGCCGCTGAGTTCGCCAAGGCCGTCGACGCCGCGTTTAAGAAGCTGAACAACCAGGTGACCGTCCCGGGCTTCCGTAAGGGCAAGGCGCCGCGTGCGATCTTCGAGCGGAACTACGGGAAGCAGAGCCTGATCCAGGAGGCCGTGGAGACCCTGCTCCCGCGCGCCTACAGCCTGGCCGTTGTCCAGAACAACATCGAGCCGATCGACCAGCCGGAGATCGAGAACATCTCCTCTGACGAAGGCCAGCCCTTCACCTTCAGCGGCAAGGTTCAGGTCCAGCCCGAGGTCACCCTCGGCAAAATCTCCGGTTTTGGCGTGACCAAGCCCGAGATCGCCGTGACCGAGGAGGACGTCAACGCTCAGCTGGAGTCGCTGCGTGACCGCCTGGCCACGCTCGTTCCGGACGAGGAGGGCACTGTTGAGAAGGGCTCCCACACCGTGATCGATTTCGAGGGTTTCCTCGGTGAGACCCCCTTCGAGGGCGGCAAGGCTGAGAGCTACCCGCTCGAGGTCGGGTCCGGCACCTTCATCCCCGGCTTTGAGGATCAGCTCGTGGGTGCGAAGGTCGGGGAGAATGTTAACGTAAATATTACATTCCCAGAGGACTATCAGGCCGAACATTTGAGGGGTCAGAATGCGTTATTTAAGGTGACGGTACGTGAGCTCAAGAAGAAGGAGCTCCCCGAGCTGAATGACGCGTTCGCCGCTGAGGTCTCTCGGCATGCGACCCTGGAGGAGCTGCGTAAGGACGTTGAGGCCCGCCTGGGCGAGCAGGCGAAGCAGAACGCCGTCCGTGCTCTCCAGAACGAGCTGATCGAGCAGATCGTGGCTGGCGCCGAGGTCGAGGTCCCGGAGGCTCTTGCCCACCGCAAGGAGCATGAGATGGTCGAGGAGTTCGCTCAGAACCTCGAGCAGCAGGGCTTCAACATGGAGATCTGGGAGCAGGTCACCGGCAAGACCCACGCCGACCTGCACAAGGAGTTCCATGAGCAGGCCGTCAAGCGGGTCAAGACCGAGCTGGTCATGGCCGCTGTTGCTAAGCACGAGGGCCTGACTGTCTCCGACGCCGAGCTGGAGGCTGAGTTCGAGCAGATGCTCGCCCAGTTCCCGGCCCAGAAGGCGGAGATCACCAAGCTGCGTGGGAACGACAACTACCGGGTCTACCTGAAGGACCAGATCCTTTCGCGTAAGACGCTCGACCGTATCGTCAGCCTGAACGAGGCCCCGCAGGCGTAAGGTCCGCTTGGGATCCTGCGGGGGAAGGAGGGGTAGGACTATGAGCTACCTAGTACCGGTGGTTATTGAGCAGACCAACCGCGGGGAGCGCTCCTATGATATCTGGAGCCGGCTCCTCAAGGACCGCATCATCTTCCTGGGCACCGCGATCGACGACACTGTCGCCAACTTGATCATCGCCCAGCTTCTCTTCCTAGAGAGCGACGATCCGGAGAAGGAGATCAGCCTCTACATCAACTCTCCTGGCGGCTCCGTCTCTGCTGGTCTCGGCATTTATGATGCCATGCAGCACATCAAGTGTCCGGTGAATACGACTGTGGTGGGAATGGCGGCCTCCATGGCTGCCACGTTGCTCGCCTCTGGCACGGGAAAGCGCTTCGCGCTGCCCAACTCCCGCATCATGATCCATCAGCCGCACATCCATGGTGGAGGCATCTCCGGCCAGGTGACGGACATTGAGATCACCGCCAGGGAACTGATCCGGACGAAGGAGAAGATGGCGGCGATCCTTGCCAAGCACACTGGTCAGACCGTGGAGCAGATCAAGGCTGATACCGAGCGCGACCGCTACCTCTCCGCCGAAGAGGCGCAAGCCTACGGCCTGGTGGACGAAGTGGTTCACCCCAAGGAGAAGGCGGCCAAGGCCTCTCGCTAGATGAAGAAGGGGTGAGCACATGTTCAAGTTTACGGGCGATGATAAGGGGCAGCTGAAGTGCTCGTTCTGCGGCAAGTTCCAAGACCAGGTGAAGCGGCTCGTAGCCGGTCCCGGGGTCTACATCTGCGACGAGTGCATTGAGCTCTGCAACGAGATCATCGAGGAAGAGCTGAACGACGACGTCGACTTTGAGCTGAAGGACGTGCCGAAGCCGGCCGAGATCAAGTCCATCCTTGATCAGTACGTCATCGGCCAGGAGCGGGCGAAGCGTACGCTGGCCGTTGCCGTCTACAATCACTACAAGCGGATCAACATGGGCTCCAAGATTGATGATGTCGAGCTGCAGAAGTCGAACATCGTCATGTTGGGCCCGACCGGCTCGGGCAAGACCCTGCTGGCCCAGACGCTGGCCAAGATCCTCAACGTACCGTTCGCCATCGCGGACGCCACCTCTTTGACGGAGGCTGGCTACGTGGGTGAGGACGTGGAGAACATCCTCCTCAAGCTCATCCAGTCGGCGGACTATGACATTGAGAAGGCCGAGCGCGGCATCGTCTACATCGACGAGATCGACAAGATCGCCCGCAAGAGCGAGAACCCGTCGATCACGCGCGATGTCTCGGGCGAGGGCGTCCAGCAGGCGCTGCTGAAGATCCTGGAGGGCACGGTCGCCTCCGTGCCGCCGCAGGGCGGTCGGAAGCACCCGCATCAGGAGTTCATCCAGATCAACACCACCAACATCCTCTTCGTCTGCGGCGGCGCCTTTGATGGTCTGGAGAAGATCATCGGCAACCGTGTCGGCAAGCGTGGTCTCGGCTTCGGTGCTGAGGTCAAGTCGAAGAAGGAGGAGAACGTGGGTCAGCTCTTCCAGCAGATTCTGCCGGAAGACCTGCTCAAGTTCGGCCTGATCCCGGAGTTCGTCGGCCGCCTGCCCGTCATCGTCACCCTTGACGGGCTGGATGAGGA
Organism: Symbiobacteriaceae bacterium; assembly: GCA_035298385.1. Lineage (GTDB taxonomy): Bacteria > Bacillota > Sulfobacillia > Symbiobacteriales > Symbiobacteriaceae > DATGYC01. The sequence continues at coordinate 23,357 of DATGYC010000041.1, forward strand.
GGCTCTGGTGCAGATCCTCCAGGAGCCGAAGAACGCCCTGATCAAGCAGTACCAGAAGCTCCTCTCGCTGGATAACGTGGAGCTGGAGTTCAAGGAGGATGCTGTCCGGGCGATCGCCAAGGAGGCCCTCAAGCGGAACACCGGTGCCCGTGGTCTGCGGGCGATCATTGAAGACGCGATGCGGGACGTCATGTTTGAAGTCCCGTCTCGTACCGACGTGACGAAGTGCATCGTCACGAAGGAAGTGATCGCCAAGAAGGAGGAGCCGGTGATGGTGACCTCGGCGGACGCCAAGGGCGCCCGCAAGGTCAAGAAGGATGAGCCGGCGTAGTTAACCGCATAGGAAGAGAGGTCAGGACGTTCGTCCTGACCTCTCTTTTTGTCTCCTCCAACTGTCCTAGGACAAATGACTCATCTTTCTAATCGTTCCATCCCTGAGCTTGTACAGGTCTCGGAATATACAGTAACATCAAAATACACAACGTAAAGGAGTGTGTTTTGATGCGCCGATGGTGGGTTTCGTTCCTTAGTGTACTGATTCTGGTCCTTGCCCTGCCGGTGCCGGGCGCCCTGGCTGCAACGTGGCCAACGTTGACTAGCGGGACTCGCGGGACGGACGTCTACGCCCTTCAGTCATTCCTGCAGGTCCGTGGCTACTCAGCACCGGTGGATGAGATCTTTGGCTCCAGCACGACCAGCGCGGTCACCTCCTTCCAGTCTGCCAATGGTCTGGTGGCGGACGGCATCGTCGGCTCGGGGACATGGTCCAAGGTGGTTGTCACGGTCCAACAGGGCAGCTCAGGACAGGCGGTGAAGGCGCTCCAGCGTGAGCTAAACCGGAAGCATCATTACGGGCTGACCGAGGACGGCATCTTCGGGGCTGGGACGGGCTCAGCCGTCAAGTCCTTTCAGTCGGCGCATGGTCTTTCGGCCGACGGCATCGTTGGCCCGGCGACCTGGCAGCAACTGATCGGTCACTTTGAGGATCTCGGCGCTGCCAGCGGCACCGG
>DATGYC010000042.1:0-5876 GCA_035298385.1 Symbiobacteriaceae bacterium
GGACCACTCAAGAAGGTCGCCCAGATCGCCCATACCGCACCAACCAGAGCGATCGCTGGCACCACCGGATACCCCGGCACTCGGTACGTCCGCTTCAACTCCGGCCGGGACCGCCTCAGCGTAAAGACCGAGACGATCATCAGAGTGTAGAAGAGCCAGGAGACGAACATTGAGAGGGTCAGGACCTGCTCAAACGTCCCCGTCAGGACGAAGAGGAGCGCCACCAACCCCGACAGGAGCGTCGCCGCCACCGGCGTTCCCCACTTTGGGTCGACCCGGCCAAAGAGCGCCGGCAGCGGGAAGAGGCCGTCACGAGCCATCGCGAAGTAGTAGCGCGGCGCCGTCATGATCAGACCGTTCAGCGTCCCGAAGATCGAGACCAGCATCCCTACCAGGATCAGCTTGCCGCCGAAGGTGCCGAAGAGTTCCTTGGCCATCGTCACGACCGGCTTCGCCTCTGCCGTCACCTGGCCAATTGGCATCACCCCTAGCAGGGAGACGTTCAGCAGGGTGTAGACCACCCCGACGGTCAGAATCCCGAAGATGAGCGCGAGCGGCAGGTTGCGCTGCGGGTTCTTCACCTCTTCGGCCAGGAGGCCCGCCTGCTGCCAACCATCATAGGCGAACAGGACCGGCGGAATCGCTGCGGCTAGGGCGCCCGCCGCCCCCGTCCCCGCTGGCAGGAGCGGCGCCAGGTTCGCCACATCCATCCTGGCCAAGCCGAAGAGGATCAGTAGGGCGATGGGAACCAGCTTGCCGACAGTTGCGGTGACCTGGATCCAGCCACCATAGCGGACCCCGAGGAGATTAAGGCCCGTCAGGAGCAGAACGCCCGTCGCAGCGATCCCCGTTTCAAAGCCCGAAAGACCTGGAATCAGCGTGGCGGCAAAGGCGCCAAAGATCATCGCCACCGTGGCGATCAGACCCGAATCGTAGGCGACGAGTGAGGTCCAGCCACGCAGGAAGCCCAGCATCGGCCCGTACGCCTCCTTGACGTAGGCGTAGGCACCACCGGCAGAGGGGAAGAGGGCGGTCAGTTCCGCCAGGGTGAGGGCGGCGAAGAGGGCGACGAGGGCGCCCACCAGCCAGGCCACGAGTCCAAGGCCAGGCGCTTTGGCGGCCCCAAAGACGGCAGCGGGGAGGGCGAAGATGCCGGAGCCGATCACGATCCCGATCACCGTCACGAGGGTGTGCGAGAGTCCCAATTCCCGCCGGAGCTGGTTCTGTGCCATGGCGAACACCTGCTTTTTCTTGAAGATGGCGGGACAACAAAAGGAGCGGGACCAAGCCCGCTCCTGAGGGACCACCTGTTGCAGGGGGGATCCGGGACGGGGCGATGGGCAGGGCGGACCTATCGATGCATCGATCAGTGCAACGTCGATCGGTCCCTCTGCGCATAGCTTCTCCAGCAGAGTCGCTGTTGCTTCAGCATCCGCCACACCGTCGCGGTACCGATGCCGCAAATTCCCGGTCCCTTCGGATCAGAAGGGGCCCGGGGAGTTCCTTATGCGTGCGCCGCTACCTCGGACGTCAGTTGCGAGGTGCAGGCCGAGCAACGCGTCGCCTTGACCGGTACCTTGGTCAGGCAGTAGGGGCACTCCTTCATGGAGGGCGCCTTCTCCTTGCGGTCCCAGCGCTTGCGGAGCGCATTGACCTGGCGAACGACCAGGAAGACCGCAAAGGCCATGATCGTGAAGTCCAGCAGGTTATTGACGAAGAGGCCTATGTTGAGCGTGGGCGCCCCCGCAACCTTCGCGGCCGCCAGGCTGTCGTAGTGCTGGCCGTTGAGCGGGATGTAGAGGTTGGAGAAGTCAACGCGGCCCACGATCATGCCAATCGGCGGCATCAGGATATCGTTGACAAGCGAGGTCGTCACCTTGCCAAAGGCGCCGCCGATGATCACGCCGATGGCTAGGTCCAGGATGTTTCCCTTGACGGCGAAGTCACGAAACTCTTTCCACATGGGATAGTAGAGCCTCCGTTCTGCAATGCTTTTGTCCTTCCTTGGACGAACTGGGGCGTAGATTCGATGCGGACACTCCGTTGTCAGGACAGGAGTCGATCGTCATAACGTGGTGCGTACAGCTTCCGCAACGAGGAGGCAGACTAGTGATGCTCTACCCGTTTTGGCTCTGCTGGTTCTCGCCGCAAGCGACTCCGATGCTCCCTTGGTTTGCGCAATGGCGAATGGGACAGATCTCCCCGCAGGCGTGGCCATGCGTCGGAGCCGGCCCGTGTAGCATGCCCTACATGGGTGAGCAGATGGCGGGGCCAGGCGGATGGACCCCCTACCCCGGCTTTGGCCAGAGGGTGACACCCCCGGTTGGTACCACCCAGCCGTCACCAGCCATACCCAGTCCTTCGACTGAGGCTGGGCGTCAACCGGGCACGCCCGTTGATGAGCGCTCACCGAGCGCTGAGGGCCATACGATTGGCGGCAGTGGCGATCGCAAGGAGAGCGAGTGATCAGCGATCGTCTACCCGTGGAGAATCTTGCCAGGAACCGTGGGGTTCTGTAGAATCCATGTAGCACTCTCTCTACCAAACGTCACGCTGCCGGGTTCGTTGCCCGGCGCCTTAAAGGAGCTTGGAGAATCATGATCGGACGGACTCGGATGGGCGCGTGGGGCGTTGAGACGACCGCGGCGCGCCTCGCTGATATCCACGGCGCCCTGCTCTGTGGCCTCCATGGCCTCGCTGCCTGGATCGCTGCCGTTCCGGAGTTGGAGACGAAGATCGCCTGGTCCTACCATCTCTACGATCTAGCTGCAGGGGCTGATGCCGTAGCCCGACGCATCCACGGCCTGACGGCGGAGCGGCCCGAGGTGCCGACGCCGCACAACCAAGCGCTCTGGCCCTTCTTCCACGCCCTACTCGACCTCGAGACGACCGAGGAGCAGATCGCTGGCCTCTACGGCGTACTGCTCTCGGCCGTGCTCGAATCCTGCCAGGAGCATCTGGCCCGCACCAACCCCGTCGCGGACGAGCCGACGATCCGGGTTCTCTATCCGCTGTCCGAGGCGCTGGAGTCGATGGTGATCTGGTCCTCGAAGCAGAAGGTCGATGACGCCACCGTCAACCGTCTGCAGCTTGACCTGACGGAGGCGGGCGGTCTGCATGGTGGGCTGACCCAGACCCCGGCGGGCAAGCCTCTCCTGCCCAATCCGACTACCTACGCTGGCGAGCAACAGTTCAGGCCGCGCCTCGTCGCCGTGCCAGCCCGGGATGTGCGCTTCATCCCGATCGAGCCGGACAAGAAGTTCCCGAAGGCGAAGCCCCTGACGACGCCCGAGGGCCGGATTCGGCTCCTGCATATCGCCCTGATCAACCTGGAGATCCCCGCCATCGAGGTCTGTGGCCGGATGATCGCGGAGTTCCCGGAGTCGCCCTGGGCGATGAAGCTGGAGCTTGCCCATCAGATCTGGGATGAGGCCCGGCATGCTGTCATGTGTGCCGACCGGCTGCAGGCCCTCGGCGGCACGATTGGGCAGTTCCCCTACCATCACCGGGTCTGGGAGCACTCCCTGGAGGGCGCAAACCTGGCCGAGCGCTTCATCACGACCCAGCGCATCCACGAGGGGAATGGCATCGATCAGACCTTGCTGGCGCGGGATGCTCTGGCGGAGGTGGGTGACTTCGAGTCGAGCCAGGTGATGGACTACATCCTGGCTGATGAGGTCCTCCATGTCCGGAGCGGCAACACCTGGCTGGAGCGCCTCACCAGCGGTCCCGAGGAGCGAGCGGCACTGCTGCAGGGCGTCGAAGAGCGCCTGGGCATCTCGGCCGCCAAGGGCGGGCCGCCCCTGAATCGGGAGGGGCGCCAGAAGGCGGGCTTCACTGATGTGGAACTCGACTGGCTCGCCTCGTTCCGGCCGCAGCCGAAGGGGAGGGAGTAGGCGATGCGCCTCCTCGATCTGTTGACGGCAGCCGGTAGAGACTGGGTAAGCGGGGAAGCGATCTCGACGCAGTTGGGCATCTCCCGGGCGGCGGTCTGGAAGCAGATTGAGGCATTGCGTGCAGAGGGCTATGAGGTGGAGGCAGCGCCGCGGCGGGGCTACCGCTTGGCCGCACGGCCGGACAAGCTCTCCGTACGGGAGATCGAGGCGGGCCTGACAACCCAGCGCTTCGGGCGCCCCGTGGAGGCGCACGAGGCGATCGGCTCGACGAATGAGCGGGCGAAGGAGCTGGCTCGCTCGGGCGCCCCCGAGGGGCTTCTGGTGACGGCGGAGCAGCAGACGGCGGGGAAGGGGCGCCTTGGGCGTCCCTGGCAGACCCCGGCGGGACGGGCCTTGGCGATGTCGGTGCTCCTGCGCCCACCAATCCCGCCGACGGCGGCGCCCCGGCTGACGTTGGTCGCTGCTGTAGCGGTGGCGGAGGCGGTGCGGGCCGTGACGGGGCTGCCGGTGGGGATCAAGTGGCCGAACGATCTGCAGATCGCGGGGCGGAAGCTCTGCGGGATCCTGACGGAGATGGAGGCGGAGATCGAGCAGGTCCGCTTCGTCGTGCTGGGGATTGGGCTGAATGTGAACCAGGCGGCCGAGGAGTTCCCGCCGGAGCTGCGGGAGACGGCGACCTCGCTGCGGTTGGCGGCTGCGGAGGGCAGTGCCAGTGAGGGCGGCCTCCCGGTCGCTCGACTCCCCCTGCTGCAGGCCATCCTCGCCCGGCTTGAGGTGCGGTACGACCAGTTCCTTGCCGGCGGGTGGCCGGAGCTTCTCGCTGCTTGGCGGGAACTCTCCGTCACCCTGGGGCGCAGCGTCCGGGTCATCCCCGCTTCCGGCGCGCCCATCTGGGAAGGGACGGCCGTTGATGTCGATGCGGAGGGCGCCCTCCTCGTGCGGCGCCCGGATGGCTCTACCGAGCGGGTGATCGCAGGCGAGGTCTCGATCCGTCCCACCACCGCATAGCGAAGGCGGGCTGCCAAGGGCAGCCCGCCTCGCTCTATTCCGCTCGGTCTAGATCGATCCAGATAGGGCAAGCCGCTCGTCTCTTTGTCTTACCTAAACCGCTTGGGCCAGGGCATCCGATCGCCAAGTAGCCCTCGGAGGGCCACGGCGATGCCGATCGAGTAGATGATCAGGCCGAGCCCCAGATAGGAGGTGAAGCCCTGCATCCAGACCAGCGCGAGCGGCCAGACCAGAAGGGTCAGCCCCACCTGCCAGCCAAAGGTCCAGCGCTTCCCCTGCGTGAAGTAAAGGAGCAGGCTGAGCCCAATCAGGAAGAAGATATAACCGGCAGCGCTCTCGCCGCCCCACGTGGAGGTATGGGTCGTCATCTTCTGCCCGAGGCCGTAGAGATTGGTCCCGGGGCTGTACTCGTTCGACCTCGTCAAGGTCGAAAAGCTGACCCAGGATGAGGACTCTCGCCTTGTCCACTGGAAGCAGAGTCCGAGGGTGGCGATGCCTAGTCCGCTCCAGAGATACTTGGCTCGGAGGCCCTGAAGGCGGGGTCCCTCGGCGGGGAAGAGCTCCTTGACGATCCCCCAAGCGCCCCGTGCCGACAGAGCGATCCCGGTCAACAGGATCGGGTCTGCGGGGAGGGCGAAGGCGACGAGCCCGCCTGTCAGGGTGAAGGCAAGGGCGCGCCAGACGGGGTTGACCCCGGTCCGAACGCCGAGGAGGACGGCAACGGCGCCCACCACCAGGGCGAGTATCAGGTGCAGGAACGGCGCGCTCCAGACGCCCAGAACGGTGATGAGCAGGGCGATTCCGGACCAGATGTAGTCGCGCGTCGTCGTGCCGGTGCTACTCTGGAGGCCGGGAATGGCGATCTGGTCCAACTTGGCAGCGGCCTGTTGAACGAAGGCCTGCTCGGCCAGCTTGGCCTGGGCGCCCTGGAGGAACTGCCCGGCCCGACCGGCCGCCTGCTCGGCCTGTCCC
>DATGYC010000043.1:0-9461 GCA_035298385.1 Symbiobacteriaceae bacterium
GATCGCCCAGATCGTCCACGAGGCGGGCGGCCTAGTCTACTACGACGGCGCCAACATGAACGCCATTATGGGCTATGCCCGTCCTGGCGACATGGGCTTCGACGTCGTCCACCTGAACCTGCACAAGACCTTCTCGACCCCACACGGCGGCGGTGGCCCGGGCTCGGGCCCGGTTGGCGTCAAGAAGATCCTGCTGCCCTTCCTCCCGGTCCCGACCGTGGAGAAGACGGCGGAGTCCTTCACGCTGGACTGGAACCGCCCGCAGTCGATCGGCAAGATCCGCTCCTTCTACGGCAACTTCGGCGTCAACGCCCGTGCCTACGCCTACGCCCTGGCCTATGGCCCAGAGCTTCGGTGCGTCTCGGAGTACGCCGTCCTGAACGCGAACTACATCCAGGCTAAGCTGCGTGGGCACTACGACCTGGCGGTCGATCGCTTCTGCATGCACGAGACGGTCCTCTCGGCGAAGACGATCAAGAACGAGACCGGCGTCAAGACGCTGGATATCGCTAAGCGGCTGCTGGATGAGGGCGTCCACCCGCCCACGATCTACTTCCCGCTGATCGTCGAAGAGGCGATCATGATCGAACCGACCGAGACCGAGGACAAGGAGACCCTTGACCGGTTTGTGGAGTCGATGATCCAGATCGCGCGTGAGGCGCACGAGAACCCGGAGCTGGTCAAGAACGCCCCGGTGAACACGGTCGTCGGCCGCCTGGATGAGGCGCTGGCCGCGCGTAAGCCGAACCTGCGGTATAAGGCTCAGTAATGTGAGGGGGCCCGGCTGTCGCGGCCGGGCTCCTGCCTCTTCCTTAAATGAACCGCGGATTACGCGGATTACGCGGATGAAGAGATCATTTGAATATGGGTGATCGCCCAATCCAAAATGGACCCGTTCCAAATCCGCGTCATCCGCGTAATCCGCGGTTACTAATTAGGAGACCCAACTATGATCTTCAACTATGACGAGGCCTACCGGCAGCCGGGGCTTTACTGGGGCGCCAAGCCCAATCGTATTGCCCAGATGGTGATCGACCTGATCCCAGCGGCCGAACGCCAGGGGAAGCGGGTCGTTGACCTGGGCACCGGCGAGGGGCGAGACATCATCGCCTTTGCCCAGGCTGGCTTCAGTCCGCTCGGCATCGACCTCTCCCAGCCCGGCTTGGCCAAGGCGCGCGAGTGGGCCGCCAAGGAAGGGCTCTCGATCGAGACCCAGCAGGCCTCGATCGTCGACGTCACCCTGCAGGGGCCGGTCGACGTGCTCTACGCCTCGGGCGCCATCACCTACCTGCCCCCCGAGGTCCGGGCCGAGCGCTTCGCCCACTTCAAGGCGGTCACCCCCGTCGGCGGGATCCACGCCTTCAACGCCTTTGTGGAGAAGCCCTTCATCCCCCTGGCGCCCGACTGGGGCGCCGACGAGTTCCACTTCCGCTCGGGCGAGATCCTCACCCACTACTGGGACTGGGAGATCCTCCATATTGAAGAGTTCATCTTCGACTGCAACTCCAGCGGGGTGCCGCATCGGCATGCCATGGCGGTTATGATCGCTCGCAAGGTACAGGACTAGATCAAGAGGTGGTTTCGCATGACAGTGATCCAGCGGGCCTGGCGCCTGCTTAACACCGGCCACAAGACCGGGCCGGCGAATATGGCGATCGATGAGGCGATCCAGCGGGCGCATGGGCGGGGCGAGGTTCCGCCCACACTACGCTTCTACGGCTGGACGCCCGCCTCCGTCACGATCGGCTACTTCCAGTCGATGGCCGGCGAGGTGAACCTCGCGGCGGTCAAGGCTGGCGGCTGGGGCGCCGTGCGCCGCCAGACCGGCGGTCGGATGATCTTCCACCACGAGGAGCTGACCTACTCGGTTGCGATCCGGGAGGAGTTGCTCCCCGGTGGCGTCGTCGAAACGTATCGGGAGCTCTCGGCGGGCCTCTTGGCGGGCCTGCAGAACCTGGGCGCCCAGCCCGAGCTCTCCGGCGAGTCGGAGGACCCCCGCCGGGCGAATCCGGGCGGCTTTAACACCGCCTGCTTCGACGCCCCGGCAGCCTATGAGTTGACGGTGAGCGGCCGGAAGGTGGCCGGGTCCGCCCAGACCCGCTCCGGTGGAGTGATCCTGCAGCATGGCTCGATCCCGTTCCACCTGGACGTCGACCTGCTCTTCTCGCTGCTGAACGCGCCGGCGGATCGGCTGGAGAAGCTAAAGGAGCGCTTCCGGTCGAAGGCAATGGCGCTCGATGAGGCGCTGGGGCGGAGTGTCGGCTGGGATGAGGCGGTGGCCGCCTTCACCGCCGGCTTCCGCGACGGCCTCGGGCTGGCGCTCACCCCCGGCTCGCTCACCCCCGCCGAAGAGGCGGAGGCGGCGGAGCTTCTCCGCACCAAGTACGGTTCCGATGAGTGGAACCTGAAGAAGTAGCGAGGGCACTGATTCAAGGAAGGGGATATCGTCATGGCGCATACGGAGCTACAGTCCCTGATCTCGGCCGCGTTCCAAGATCGGGAGCGTCTGAAGGAGAAGGCGGTCCAGGAGGCCGTGAATGAGACGATCGACCTGCTCGACCAGGGCAAGATCCGGGTCGCCGAGAAGATCGCCGACGGCAATTGGCAGGTGAACGCCTGGATCAAGGAGGCGATCCTGCTCTACTTCGCCATCCGGCCGCTCGAGCCGATGGAGGTCGGCGGGATCAAGTTCTACGACAAGGTCCCGACCAAGCAGCGCCTGCAGGAGCAGGGGATTCGGGTCGTGCCGCCCGGCGTCGCCCGCTACGGCTCCTTCCTTGAGCCCGGAGCCATCCTGATGCCCGGCTACGTCAACATCGGCGCCTACGTCGGCGCCGGCACCATGGTCGACACTTGGGCGACCGTTGGTTCGTGCGCCCAGGTTGGCAAGGGCGTCCATCTCTCTGGCGGCGTCGGGCTCGGCGGCGTCCTTGAGCCACCAGGGGCCTCTCCGGTCATCATCGAGGACGGCGCCTTCATTGGCTCGCGCTGCATCGTCGTCGAGGGCTGCGTCGTCGAGAAGGAGGCGGTCCTGGGCGCCAACGTCGTCCTGACCTCCTCGACCCCGATCATCGACGTGACCGGCGAGACGCCGACCATCACCAAGGGGCGGATTCCGGCCCGCTCGGTCGTCATCCCGGGCATGATGCCCAAGAAGTTCCCGGCCGGCGAGTTCCAGACGCCCTGCGCCCTGATCATCGGGCAGCGCAAGGAGTCCACGGACAAGAAGACCTCGCTCAACGACGTCCTTCGGACGTTCAACGTCTCGGTCTAATGGCGCACCGAGTCAACCCACTCGTCGAGGCGATCCCGCCCTCGCTGATCCGGGCCATCAACGCCAAGAAGAGGCCCGGGGATATCGACCTCGGGCTGGGCGAGCCCACCCTCCGGCCCGATGCAGCCCCGTTCGAGGCGGCGATGGCCTGGGTGCGCGAGAACGGCTGCCCCTACTCCCCGAACGCCGGCTACGAGTCGCTGCGTGAGCAGGTGGCGGCCTACCTCGGCTTTCCCGGGGCGCCCAACGTCTGCATCACCGTCGGCTCCGAAGAGGCGCTCTACCTCGGGATCAAGGCGCTGATCGATCCGGCGAAGGATGAGGTGCTGGTCGTCGAGCCCAGCTACCTCGCCTACGCCAAGATCTGCCTGATGGAGGGGATCCGCGTCCGCTCCGTCGCCCTCCCGGCGGCGGATGGCTTCGCCCCCGACGCGGAGCGGGTCCTGGCGGCGCTCGGACCGGATACCCGGCTTATCGTGCTCAACTCGCCCTCGAACCCGACCGGACGGATCTGGCCCGAGTCGGAGCTGCAGAGGCTGGCCGAAGGGCTGGCGCAGCGGGCGGAGCCGGTCTTCGTCCTCTCGGACGAGGTCTACCGGGAGCTCTACTTCACGCCCACGCCACCGCCTTCGATCGCCTCCTACCACCCGCATTCGCTAGTGGTCGGCTCGCTCTCCAAGTCCAACGCCCTGACTGGGCTGCGGCTGGGCTGGATCGCTGGGCCACGTGAGGTGATCGCTGCGGCGATCAAGGTGCACCAGTTCGTCAATACCGCCGCTAGCACGTTCTCGCAGAAGGTGGCGGAGGCGGTCTTCCGGGCGCCCGGCGCCCTCGGCGCCCACCGGCCGAGCTACGTTCAGGCGCAGGCCGCGCTCGCCCTTCAGGCCCGGCAGGCTGGGCTCACCTTCCTCCCGCCGGAGGGTGCCTTCTACTGCATGGTCAAGCTGCCGGAGTCGCTGGCCGCCAACTCCCTAGCGGCGGCGGAGCGCCTCCTGGAAGAGGAGCGCGTCGTCGCCGTCCCTGGAATCGCCTTCGGCGAGAGCGCCGAGGGGTGGTTGCGCCTCTCCTGGGTCACCTCGGGTGACCGTCTGGCCGAGGGGCTCGCCCGCATCGGGGCGTTCTGCCGGCGCCACGCCTAGAACCACTAGATAATGGTTGACAGGGTCCCAGCCCAGCGCATAGGCTAAAGGTACCGTGCAAGGGCAGCGTAACTGGCGAGACCGGGGGGGAACCCGGAGGGAGCGCTGCTACCTTGATTGGCCGTTCGCCTGGGCTGGAGGCATGGGGGTACTTCGTCCGTGGCGATCTCCTGCGGGGCTAAACTCGCCCTGTCCTCGGAGATCGCCCCGGCCCCCCGTGTCTCCTTTTTGCATGGCAGAACATCCTCCGGGAGGCGCTATTCATGGAACACCTAAAGCAGTATGATCCGGAAGTCTTCGCCGTTATTGAGCAGGAGCGGACCCGTCAGCTCCAGAACATCGAGCTGATCGCCTCGGAGAACTTCGTGCCCGAGGCCGTCCTCGAGGCCGCTGGCTCCGTCCTGACCAACAAGTACGCCGAGGGCTACCCCGGCAAGCGCTACTATGGCGGCTGCGAGTACGTCGACGTCGTCGAGGAGATCGCCCGGGAGCGGCTGAAGGCTGCCTTCGGCGCCGAGCACGTCAACGTCCAGCCCCACTCCGGCGCCAACGCCAACACCGCCGTCTACTTCGCCCTACTCAGCCCCGGTGACACCGTCCTCGGCATGAACCTGGCCCAGGGTGGCCACCTGACCCACGGCTCCCCGGTCAACTTCTCGGGCAAGACCTATAACTTCATCCCCTACGGCCTCGACCCCGAGACCGAGCGGATCGACATGAACGTCGTCCGCGAGCTCGCCCACCAGCACAAGCCGAAGCTGATCGTCGCTGGTTACTCGGCCTACCCGCGCACGCTCGACTGGGCGGAGTTCCGCGCCATCGCCGATGAGGTGGGCGCCCTCCTGATGGTCGACATGGCGCACTTCGCCGGCCTCGCCGCCGCCGGGGTCTACCCGAACCCGGTGCCGCATGCCCATATCGTCACCACGACGACGCATAAGACCCTGCGTGGCCCGCGTGGCGGCGCCATCCTCTGCAAGGCCGAGTTCGCCCAGGCGATCGATAAGGCGGTCTTCCCGGGGATGCAGGGCGGCCCGCTGATGCATATCATCGCGGCGAAGGCGGTCGCCTTCAAGCAACTCTCCGACCCGGCCTACAAGGTCTACGCCCAGCAGGTTGTGGCGAACGCCAAGGCGCTGGCGGAGGCGCTGGTCGCCAAGGGCTTCCGGCTCGTCTCGGGCGGGACTGATAACCACCTGATGCTCGTCGATCTCCGCCCGAAGGCGATCACCGGCAAAAAGGCGGAGCACCTGCTCGATCGGGTCGGGATCACGGTGAACAAGAACGCCATCCCGAACGACCCGGAGAAGCCGTTCGTCACCTCGGGCATCCGGGTTGGAACCCCGGCGGCGACGACCCGGGGCATGAAGGAGGCCGAGATGGTCCAGATCGCGGACCTGATCGACCGGGCCATTAGCGCCCGGGATGATGAGGCGGCCCTGGATGCGATCAAGGCTGAGGTGCAGGCGCTGACCGCCCGCTTCCCGCTGGTTCAGCTGTAAATAGTGGAAGGGACCTGCTCTGACTGAGCAGGTCCCTCTTAACGTCAGGCCGCAGGGCGCGCCTAGTTTGTGGCGCTCCCTGCGGCTGTCGGATGTTGTCGACTTGTTTATCTGTTGGTGCGGACGGGTTACCTGGGCTTGGTCGACACGCTGGGGCATAATCAGGGCATCTACTTTGGCATCCGGTGGGTCCCCTGGATGATTGTGGTCTGGCATAATTAGGGGTAGCCGGGAAGGGGATCGACCCTCGTGTACATGCTGGCACAAGTGGTAAGTATGATCCTCGCTGCGACAGGTTTTGTAGGCGGGCTGCTCCTCCTCCGCAAGGGTGAGCAACGCAGGGCGATCCTCTGGACCGTAGGGCTTGTCTGCGCCGCGGGCGCTGCTGCAAAAATTCTCGGTCGCTAGGTGACAGGTATCGGGGCGCCCGCCGCCGGGGCCTTGCGCTACCCGCAGAGCCCGGTGGAGTTGCTGCAGGCCTTCATCTTTGCGCAGGCCTACGGTCTGCGGGAGGAGGCGAACTCCTACCTGGCGAAGCCTGAGATGGCGAGCCAGTTCCCGCTGGCGGAACAGCCGGAGCCGAGCTACACCGAGCCAGAGGTAGGGGTGGGGCAGGTGGTGCAGGCAGGGCAGGTGAACGGCGCCAGTGAGCCAAAGAAGGGCGAGGCGCCAGCGACCGGCCCGATTCCGTTCTTCGCCGTCTACTACGAGTATGAGGGCTACACCGTGCAGCACGGGACGGCCCAGATTGGGAGGGCGCCAGACGGGCGCCTTGTGATCGCCTCGATCGAGTTCGCCAAGAACTGCTACTCGGGGATCTGATTCGATAGGTCAAGCCATGCCAAAGGGCGCCCACCGAACGATGGGCGCCCCTTTCCTATGCCTGCGGATAGCGAAACGAGCCATCCGCCTCCGGCGCCCAAGGAATCGCCCGCACCACTGCTCCCAGCGGTAGCGGCTCCAGCAGATGGGGGTAGAGGGCGCCCTCATACGGCCGCCACTCGATCTGAAGCCCGGCTGGATCGACGAGCAGCAGGATCAGATCATCCTTCCCTCGAAAGAGCATGGTGGCAACATTGGCAACCGTCTCCGGCGTCGTACACCAGATCGAGCCCTCCAGCGCCAGGGCTGGCGGAGCGTAGAGGCCGGATCTCTGAAACTCGGCCCACGCCGCCGCCTCCAGCATGCGAGTAATCAGCACACGCATACGCTCCTTTGTTTAGAACCCGCCGAGGAGGAAGAGCGAATGACCACCCTAGACCCCAAGGCCGTGGCCCAGATCCTCGACCAGCACCTCCGGACCGACACCTTTCCCCTCGCCATCCGCGTCCTAAAGGCCGGTGAGGCGATCCCGGCCAAGGCCCGGCGCCCGAAGGCCGAGATGGGGATCCAGGTCTCCATCTGCCAAGGGATCTCGATGGCCCGCCGCTACGGCTGGTCCGTGGCGATGGGCGCCGAGGACCTGATCTGCCCGATCGCCCAGGTCGCCTTTGGCTTTAAGCAGCCGATCCCCTTCTACGAGGAGGGCAACCTAGCAGCCGGGATGTACGTCGAGACCTGCGCTCAGGGCAAGCTGACCGAGCAGGAGGTCCCCAAGTTCACCGCGGACGAGGCCGGGACGGTCGTCGTGGCGCCCCTTGCCCGCTGCAACTTTGAGCCGGAGACGCTCCTCTTCTACGGCAACTCGGCGCAAGTGATGCGGGCGGTGACCGCTGCCCTCTGGAAGACCGGTGGCTCGATCACCTCGACCTCCTCAGGTCGGGCCGACTGTGCGGATATCGTGATTCGGACGGCCCACGAGGGCAAGCCCCAGTTTATCCTGCCCTGCCTGGGTGATCGGATCTTCGGCCAGGTCCAGGATCATGAGATGGCCTTCACCACCCCGTGGAAGCTGGTCCCCGATCTGCTCGAGGGGTTGGAGGGGACCTATAAGGGCGGGGTTCGCTACCCGATCCCGAACTTCCTGCGCTACACCCCGTCCTTCCCGCCCACCTACCAGGAGCTCCAGCGGCTCTGGGATGAGCCGAGCGAGTCCGAATCTTAGACCGGAGGGAACCAGTCCTGAGCACCTTCATCTATAAGATCCAGCCGACACGCCCCAACTTCCTCGAGGAGTGCACGCCTGAAGAGGAGTCGATCATGGGTGAGCACTTCACCTACCTGAAGGAGCTCCTCGCCAAGGGGCAGCTCCTGATGGCGGGCCCCTGCGAGGATGCCGCCTTCGGCATCGTCGTCTTTGAGGCCGAGTCGCTTGATTCCGCTGAAGCGATCATGCACAGCGACCCCGCTGTGGCCAAGGGCGTGATGTCCGCAGAGCTCCACCCGTTCCGGGTCTCACTGAAGAAGGAGCGGTAGCGATGAAGGAACTGATCAAGTCTCTGGCTAAGGAGTTCGACGAGGCCGGGATCCCCTTCTCCTTCGATGCGGGTACCGCCCTCTTTCTGCAAGGAGTGGAGTACGACGGGATGGATGATATCGACATCTCCGTCCCGTGGGCGCTTCTACAGCGGGTCCATCAGCTCCTCGATGGCCCAACCCCGATCGATGATCGAGGCGGCTGGGCCAAGTTCCGCTTCGAGCGGGAGGGTATCCCGGTCGATATCCTCTCCTACAAGGGGACTGACCTGGCCACGGATCCGGACCGGGTGGCGCTCCAACTGGGCGCCCGGACCGTCTACGCCAAGTCCCTCGCCTTCTTCCAGCGCAACCTGCCGCCGGATGATCCCCGGCGCCCGGCCATCGCCGAACGACTCGCCAACCGTCATTGAATCACGGTGCATCGTCATCTCAGTCTGCCGGGTTGCCGGGAGGCAACTGGGGTACGGCTGGGGTACAGGTGGTGTACAGGTGGTGTACAGGTGGTGTACAACTGGGGTACGACTGGGGTACAACTGGGGTACGGCTGGGTTACAACTGGGGTACAACTGGGGTACAACTGGGGTACGGCTGGGGTACAACTGGGGTACGGCTGGGGTACGGCTGGGGTACGGCTGGGGTACACCTCAGCAGAGACGGCCGGACGCTCTGGACACGCATAGGGAAAGCGCCAGAGGCTCAAGGCTTCTGGCGCTTACTCTTGCTCCCGTATCCATCAACGAAGAGTCTCTCAACAGGTCTCAACGGCGGGCGCCCTTCGCTTATTCCAGCGGTCCAAACTCACCAGCCGGACCCGGAGCGTATGCCCGAACCGCCACCACTGCATCCGGGTTCAAAGGCCCGTAGATATGCGGATAGAGCTTGCCGTCCGAGGCCGGCTCCCACTTGACCGGGCTCGTCACCCGAGACTCCTCAATCACCAGCAGGACCAACTCCGGGCGGCCCCTCCGGGTGGCACTCTCCTGCGGAACTAAACTCGCAGCGTCCTCGGAGAGTGCCCCCCGGTAGTACTTATTCGCTACCCGCACGAGCGTCTCCGCCGTCAGGCAGTGGATGAAGCCGTCTTCGATCAGATCCTGGCGCCGGTACTCGCCCGCCGCCAGCCCCTGCTCCCACAGCGCCCGCTCCGTCAGATGTAGAAAGGTTGTCATGGTACTAGCCTGCCCCTTA
>DATGYC010000044.1:0-4034 GCA_035298385.1 Symbiobacteriaceae bacterium
CTGCTTCTCTAGGTCCAACTGGGTCCCCATCAGGTTCGCCACGCTACCCTTTACCATGAGGATGTAGTTGTCCAGCCGTAACTCGCGATGGCGCAGCAGAAAGTCCATGGCAGGGCGAACGCCCTCGCGGGCGAGGCGCTCACCAATCAGGATCACGCGCGCATGCGCCCAGAAGATCCGGCGGGAGAGCCGTGTCTGGATGTGCCGTGCGGCGTCCAGAACCGTCCGCCCCTTCCCCGTGAGCGTGATGAAGGGAGCACCCTGCCCCCGACTGCCACCCGGCACGCCTGCCGCACCCCCGGCGTGTGAGGGGGCCACCACCTGGAGCCAGATCTGCAGAGTACCGTCCTCCGCCTTGTCGATCGCCATCATCGAGACGACCGCCAGATCGTTCACCTCAATGCGGCTCCAACAGCCCGGCAAGGGAAGGCCCAGCGTGAGGATGAGCAGGAGTGTGATGGCGCGCCGGATCACGAACCGTCCCCTCCCGCGCCAGGATCGAGCCACGGCGCTTGGCGGCGCCGGTTGGGCGAACCAAGCATGGCTGGGCGCCGCCCCAGCAACCAGGCCGGCGCCCGTAGCAGCACGTCTCGCAAGTCAGGCCACGTCAGCGGCGCCACGGGCTGCAGGTAGGGGACGCCAAAGGAGCGCAGTCCACAGAGGTGAACCAGGATGGCGAGCAGGCCGATCATGATGCCGAAGAGCCCCAGGGAGCCCGCCAACAGCATCAGCGGAAAGCGGAGCAGGCGAATCGCGGAGCCCAGGCCATACCCGGGGATGATGAAGGAACTGATTCCCGTAATCGCAACCGTGATCACGACGGAGGTCGAGACCAGTCCGGACTGCACCGCCGCCTGGCCCAGCACCAGGGCGCCCACAATGCTGATCGCCTGCCCCATGGGGCGGGGGAGGCGCAGACCGGCCTCACGCAGGACCTCGAAGAAGACCTCCATCAGGATCGCCTCCAGCATCACCGGGAACGGTACCCCCTCACGCGAGGCGACGATCGAGAGTAGCAGGTTGGTCGGGATCATCTCCTGGTGGAACGTCGTGATCGCGATGTAGGTGGAGGGGCCCACAAGCGAGACCACGAGGAAGAGCGCGCGCAGAAGGCGTAGTGCCGAGGCGAGCCAGAAGCGGTGGTAGTAGTCCTCACCCGCTTGCAGCAACATCCAGAAGGTGACCGGAAGGGTCAAGGCCGTCGGGCTTCCCTCTGCCAGAATGGCGACCTGCCCGTCGAGCAGGTTACCGGCAACCCGGTCGGGCCGCTCCGTATAGCTGACCTGCGGAAAGAGGGAGCTTGGTTGATCCTCGATCCACTCCTCGATCATGCCGGTGTCAAGAATGCCGTCCACGTCGATCCGGCGCAGGCGCCGTTTCACCTCGTCCACCAGGCTGGGTGCGGCGACGTCCTTCAGATAGATCACCGCCAGAGCGGTGCGGGTCTGGCGCCCCAGTACGATCCGCTCGATCTTCAGGTGCGGGCTCTTCAGCTTCCGCCGCAGGAGCGATGTATTGACGAGGATCGTCTCGGTAAAGCCCTCCTGGGGGCCACGAACGGTCGACTCAACGACAGGCTTGTCGACCGAACGTCGCTCCCAGCCCTGGGCGGCCATCTTCAGCCCTTCGGCGAGACCATCGACGAGCAGGACCGCATCCCCGAGGAGGAGTCCATCCACCACGTGCCCCACGCTCTTGACCGGCTCGGCCTTGTCGCTAGCGATCGCGACGGAGGCTAGCCACGTCCGCAAGGCGGGCCCTGACTCGGGCATCTGGCTCTCCGTGGCATGCCGGCCCAGCGGCTCCAGCACACTCAGTTCCAGGCGCTCTTCCTTGACCAGGCCCCGGACAAAGAGCAGGGCAGCCGGCCGATTCCCGATCATGAGGCCGCGCAGAACGAGATCATCGCACTCACTGAAGAGCTCCTTGATGAGCACCAGGGCGGCGCCCAGGGAGGCTGGCAGGGGCACCAGTTCCAGTCCTTCCTGGGCTGCCTTCAGGGCGCCCACACGCAGCGCGCCATTCCCTTGCACCGCCAGCGCCTGCACGGCGGCCTGGTAACTGTTCAGGGCGACCGTCTCCCAGGCGGAGAGCTGGGCGTTGGCCAACACGGCCTGCAGCACGACAGAGGGAGTCTCGGGCCGGCTTGGTTGCTCCGTATGACCGGGTAGGTCGGCCGGCGTACTGCCACGGGCCTGCCCGGTCGGAGTGCCTTCGGCCCACCGGGTCAAGTAGCGAAGTAGACGGGAACCGATGGGCATGACGTCTCCCCCCTTGGGCGTCAGCTTTCCCCGCTACGTCCCTGCCAATCCTGGCAGGGGCAGGATGCGCACCCACCCGGCCGGGCAGACTGGCACGGGAGGTGAGCGGCGCATGGCGATCGCGAGGGAGCAGATCTCGCCCAGGCAGGGCACGATGCTGGTGATCAATCTGATCTTGCCAACCGCGACCCTCTTCTTGCCGGCGATCTCGGCCGTCCAAGCCCACGAGGACGCTTGGCTTACCCCACTCATCGCCGCCCCAGCCGGAATGGTCATGGCTTTGATCTACACCGCTCTCAGTAACCGCTTCCCCGGTCGGACGCTGATTCAGTTCGCCCCCCAGGCCCTCGGTCGGTCTCTGGGCGGGCTGGTGGGACTGCTCTACCTCTGGTGGTGGCTCCAGTGCGCCGCACACGTCACCCGGGAGTTCGGCGAGTTCATGACGATCATCATCATGCCGCAGACCCCGATCATCGTCTTTCACCTGCTCATCCTGCTCCTCGTCGCCTACGGGAGCAGACATGGCCTGGAGACGATGGCACGGGCGAATGAGATCATCCTGCCGGTGATGCTCTTCACCCTCTTCCTGCTCTTCGCCCTGGTTGCCAACCATCTGCGCGGTTCGCTGCTCCTGCCCTTC
This sequence comes from Symbiobacteriaceae bacterium, assembly GCA_035298385.1. Taxonomy (GTDB): domain Bacteria; phylum Bacillota; class Sulfobacillia; order Symbiobacteriales; family Symbiobacteriaceae; genus DATGYC01. The sequence continues at coordinate 2,902 of DATGYC010000044.1, forward strand.
ATGGCGGAGGGGATTCGGCCGGTGCTGCGGGGCGCCTACGCCCCGGCCAGCTGGATGGGGGAGGTGGTCACCTGCAACATGATGATCTTCCCCTTCCTCCCGAAGCCGCAGCAGGCCCGGCCGGTGGTGATGCGTGGGCTGGCGGTGGTCGGGCTTCTCCTGTGCCTCAACGTGGCGATGAACGTTGGCGTCCTCGGGGCGCACCTGACACGCACAGCCATGCTCCCCATGATGTCTACCGCACGGCTGATCGACATCGCCGACATCCTGGTGCGCATGGAGCCGTTCTTCGTCGCCGTCTGGATTGGAGGCCTGTACGTGAAGATCTGGATCTTCTTCTACGCCTTCTGTCGCGGCGCCGGTGAGTGGCTCGGGCTACGGGACTACCGCCCCCTGATCCTGCCTGGCGTCACACTCTGTGTACCGCTCTCGATCCTACTCTTCGACAACGCCACCGAGATGAGTCAGTGGCATGCCCGGGTCTGGCCCGCCTATGCGCTCCTGGTCTTTGAACTGGGGCTACCGCTGCTCCTACTGGCCGGGGCGCTGATCACCGGGCGCCGAAGGCGAAAGAGCGCCACCGCCGCCGACTCGCCTGCGTGAGAACAATCCTGGGCATGCTAGAGGACGACTCTCGAACGATATGGAGGTCTTCCCCTGTGGCTACACCAAAAGTTGCGGTGATCTACTACAGCTCCACCGGCAATACGCACAAGATGGCCGAGGCCATCGCTGAGGGCGCCAAGTCCGCTGGCGCTGAGGTCCGCCTGCTGCGCGTCGAAGAGCTCGCCCCCGAGGCCGCCATCGGCTCCAACCCTGCCTGGAAGGCGCACCATGAGGCGACCAAGGGCGCCCAGCGGGCCACCCTGGCTGACCTGGAGTGGGCCGATGCGATCATTCTGGGCTCCCCCGTCCGCTTTGGGCTGATCGCCGCCCAGCTCAAGCAGTTCATCGACATGACCGGCGGGCTCTGGTTCCAGGGCAAGCTGGCCAACAAGGTCGTGGCCGGCTTCACCACCGCCTCCAACGCCCACGGTGGCCAGGAGGCGACGATCCTCTCGCTCTACAACACCTTCTACCACTGGGGCGCCATTGTGGCGGCGCCGGGCTACACCGATCCGGTCACCTTCACC
>DATGYC010000045.1:0-21230 GCA_035298385.1 Symbiobacteriaceae bacterium
CACTTTCACGGCGAAAGGGTTGAGAGGGAGATGCTTGATCAGACCGACTTGGCCATTCTTCGCCTGTTATCGACCAACGCTAGACTGACTTGGAAAGAGGTCGGTGAGCAGGTCCACCTGACGGGGCAGGCCGTCGCCGGCCGGATTACCCGGCTGCAGGATCTGGGTGTACTCAAGGGTTTTACGGTAGAGGTTGATCAGGAGCGGCTCGGTCGGCCCTTGCTCGCCTTCGTCACCGTCTTCATGAAGTCGACGGACCATGAGGGGTTCCGGACCTTCCTGGCGGGGCAATCCGAGGTGGAGGAGGCCTTCCGGGTCAGCGGAGAGGGTTGTTACTGGCTGCGGGTCCGGTGCGCCAGCCAGCAGGAGCTGACCACCTTCCTCGATCGGACGCTGCGGTTTGGCAACTACCGGGTTAATTTGAATCTGGGCCAAGTGAAGTGAAAAGCGAAAGGACGGTCGTTTGACCGTCCTTTCTTGTTGAGGTCTTACGCCTCGTAGACCACGTCGACCAGTCGGCGGCTCTCCGCCGCCTCGATGATCGCATCGCAGACCGCTGCGACCCGATAGCCATCCAGGAAGGTGGCGCCCAGGGGATCGACCGGGGCGCCCCGCTCGATGCAGTCGAGGAAGTGAGCCATCTGGAACAGGTAGGTATGCTCCGTTGCGACCGTCCCGCCGGAGGGCCACCAGGGCGCCGCCGAGGGCAGGGAGCGCTCACTCACCATCACGCGCTGGAACCCCTTCGACTCGCCCGCCCAGAAGAGCTCGACCTCGTTCGGGCGCTCCAGGTCGAGCCGGATCGAACCCTGCTCGCCGTTGATCTCGAGCGAGCGCTGGCTGGTATGCCCGGCGGCGAACTTGGTCGCCTCCACAGTGCCGATCGCTCCGCTCGCAAAGGCGAGCGTCGCCACAAAGGCGTCATCCACATCGACCTTGGCCCTCTGGCCGGTCCCGCCGATCGGGCGCTCATCGATGAAGGTCTTGAGCATCCCGCTGACGGTGCTAATCTCGCCGACCAGGAAGCGGGCGAGGTCGATCATGTGCGAGCCGAGGTCGCCCAGGACGCCGCTACCCGACTCCGCCTTCGAGAGGCGCCAGCGCATCGGGGTCTGCTTGTAGGGGTGATGCGACTCGCTCAGGTAGTGGGCACGTACGTGGTAGATGCGTCCGAGGGCGCCCCCCTGGATCAGCTCCCGCACATAGCGCACGGCGGGGATAAAGCGGAGGTTGAAGGCGGTCATGTGCTTGACGCCTGCCTTGGTGACGGCGTCGAGCATCACCTTCGCCTCGGGAGCGGTCCGGGCGAGCGGCTTCTCGCAGAGCACGTGCTTGCTGGCCTGGGCGGCCAGGATGCAGGGCTCCAGGTGGGCGCTGTTCGGGGCGAGGTTGCAGAAGAGCTCGATTCGGTCATCCGCGACGAGTTGCCGCCAGTCGGTATAGTAGCCCTCGAAGCCGTAGCGCTCGGCCGCCTGGGCGACGGCGCCCTCATTTCGCCCGCAGAGGGCGACGAGGCGTGGGCTGAGTGGTAAGAGTTGGGGCACCTGCTGCAGGGCGGTCGAATGGGCCCGTCCCATGCTGCCGTAACCGAGCATACCGACCCCGATGGGGCGCCCGGGTCGGGTGTTGATCACCTTGAAGCCATCTGCCATGGGCCTCATCCGCTCCTTCGCTCGCTCCTAGACACCGAACTGATAGACCGAGTGGGAGAGCGAGCCCGCCCGCCAGGAGAGGTGGAGCAGCTTGGCGTTCTTCCCCTCGCCCGCACCGAAGGCGTAGAGGAGCGGGGCGAAGTGCTCCTTGCCGTGGGGCGGCACGGCGAGCGTGCCGTGGGGCGCCTGGGTAGCGTAGGCGAAGAGCGCTGGACGGTCATTAGCGACCAGCTTCTCGGTGATCCAGGACTCAAACTGAGTCGCCCACTCCATCGGGGTGGGGTCCTGCATCCGGTTCCAGTCCATCGCCCGGAAGTTGTGGACGGTGACGCCGGAGCCGATGATCAGGACCCCCTCCGCCCGCAGGGGCGCGACCGCCTGCCCGATCTTGAACCAGTCGGCGGGATCGAGGTCCGGGTTGACCGAGAGGGTGACGACCGGGATATCGGCGTTTGGGTAGATCTTGCTCAGGGGGACCCAGGCGCCGTGGTCGTAGCCGCGGCTCGGGTGGAGCATCGTGGGAACGCCGGTCCCGGCGATCAGCTCTGCGGCCCGGCGGGCGAGGGCGGGGGCGCCGGGCGCCCGGTACTTGATGGCGTAGAGCGCTGGATCGAAGCCGCCGAAGTCATAGATCGTCTCGGGCTGTTCAGCGATCGAGACGAGTTGCGGCTCGGCCTCCCAGTGGGCGGAGAAGAGGAGGACCGCCTTCGGCTTCGGCAGGGTCCGGCCCAACTCGGCCAGGAACTCGGTGTACTCGTTCTGCTCGACCGCAAGCATGGGTGAGCCGTGGGCGAGGAAGAGGGCGGGCAGCATGCAGGTCCACCTCCGTAGCTTACTTTTGGTTAGTTAGTCTACCCTGATTGCGACGGGGGTACGGCTCAAGACGCGTTGTCTACAGCTTTGACAATTTACATTTGTGTAACGAATGTAAAGATTATATTTACACGTTTTATACTGAGTGCTATATTTTCGTAAAGTGTTACACATAACGAGAAAGGGTGTCATCTCTGATAACGTTAGAGACACGTCTTCGCCAAGCACCGGGCGTCGCCTTCAACCAGCAAGAGGAGGGGGCGGTCCTGCTCCACATGGGCGATGGCCTCTACTTCGGACTCAACCCGGTCGGGGCACTGATCTGGGATGCGCTCGTCGCGGAGGGGGAGGTTGGGGCAGCGCTCCGGGTGATGACCGACCGATTCCCCGACGTCGACCCCGGGCGCATTAAACAAGACCTGCTTCATCTGGCCGACGAGCTCGTGACGAAGGGACTCCTGCGCCATGCGTGACTGGGCGCCCCTGCTGTGGGTGGAGGCGCTCGGTCGCTTGGTCCTGCTGGAACGGCGCCTCCGGCGCGAGCCATTCACCCGTGTTGTTGCACGCTTGCAACCGGCCCGTCAGGACCAGTCGGCCAGCGAGCCGAATCTGCGGATCGTCACGGTGGTGCAGCGCTGTGCCACCTGGATGCCCTTCAAGGCAGAGTGTCTCCAGATTGCACTGGTTACGTACCAGATGCTCGCTAGGCGGGGGATGCCGGTCACCTTTCACCTGGGCGCCCAGAAGTCTCCCTTTGCGGCCCACGCCTGGGTCAGTTGCCGCGGCCGCGTCTTGACCGATCGGCCAGAGGTCGCTCAACTCTACCCGGAGCTCCTGCGAGTCTAGGAGGGACGCCTGATGGAGGTCCAGTTCGATCTGCCCACCTGGGGCGCCCCCGACGGCTGCACCGTCGCCTTCGCGGGGCGTCTAGATAGCCGCGCCGATTTGGCGTTTGGCTCGTCGTCTGACTGCGATGCGGCCCTGGCTTGGAACGCCTGGCGGGAGGGACGCCTTGATCGCCTCTTGGGCGACTGGGTCCTCGCCGTCTGGGCGCCCGCCGAGCAGCGCCTCTGGCTCGCCCGCGATCCGGTCGGTCTTCGGCGCCTCTTCTACCGTCGGGATGGCCAGCGGGTCCAGCTCTCGACGGCGCTGCGCCCCCTGATTCGTCCGGCTGACCCGTGGGATCAGACCTTCCTCTACCGGTTCCTGCGCGAGCTCCCGCTGGGAGATGCCACGCCACTCAAGCCGATCCGGCTTGTGCCGCGTGGCCGTCTCATCGAGATGACAGCGGATCAGGAGCGGGTGGGAGCGCCGTTTTGGGACCCGTGGGTGGAGGGGCCGCTCCGGTTGGACCGGCCCGAGGCTTACGCGGAGGTATTCCGCTCGCTCTTCACGACTGCGGTACGGGATCGCCTAGTGGATGGCGGTTCGGTCCTGGGCATGACCCTCAGCGGCGGGCTCGATTCGGGCAGTGTCGGCACGATGGCCGCTCACCTGATGCGGACCGGGCGGGTGCCCGCCGTGCCGATCCAGCCGATCTTCTACGACTACCAGGTCGCCGAGGCGGCTGAGCAGACCTACCTAACAGCGAACGCCGTGGCGATGGGGGTCACTCCCGAGACCATTCCCGCTGAACCGATTATCCGCGCTACCTGGACCGCACCAGCGGTGGTCGGGACAGACTGGCCGATCACCAACCTGATGGGCTGGCCGATCATCCGGGAGGCGGTCGATCGCTTTCGGGCAGCGGGGGTCCGCACTGTGCTGACCGGTCGGGGCGGCGACGCCCTTCTCGCGGGCTACCCGGAGTCGATCCTGGACGAACTCTACGCGGGGCGGCTACGATCCGCGACGCAGCATCTGCAGAGTTGGGCGAACGCGTTCCATGTGGGGCCGTTGACGCTGCTCCGGCGTCTGCTGGCGGGGCGCCCGTGGAGGGAGCTCGCCACCGACCCGCCCGACTGGTTCACCGCCCATCCGATTGGGGAGGAGCTACCGCTGCCCGTCCCGCCCCGGTGGGTCAGCCGGGCGCAGCGGGCGGCCCATACAGTCTTCTGGTCCGCCCCGGAGGAGGGCGGGAGCGAACTCGCCAGCCTGGGGATCGAGGAGCGCTGGCCGCTACTGGACCGCCGCCTCCTCGCCCTCACCTTCCGCATCGACCGGACCCTGCTGGAGAGTCCGACGGAGACCAAGACCCTCCTCCGGGCGGCGATGCGGGGAATTCTGCCGGAGGCGGTGCGGCTCCGGCAGTCAAAGTCGCTGCAGACCGGTCTGTTGGTCACCTGGCTTCAGCACCAGCGCCCATTCTTCGAGGAACTCCTGCGGAGCGACCTGGGCGCCCCGTTCGACTTCCTGCGCCGGGAGACGGTCACCGACCAGCTACGCCTGGCCGTGCAGGGACAGACCACCGGCCTTGGCCTCCTCGTCCATCTCTACGCCCTACTCGTCTGGATGGCTGAAGTCAAGTCCGAAGCGCACAGGAGGGATCTGGATGCTCCGGATGGACGGCATCACGCTGGCCTATCGCCAGCTTTGGGGTCGGCGGGTGGAGGCGGTTACGGGGTTTAGCCTCACCCTGGGCCCAGGCGAGATTCATGCCATCGTCGGGCCGAATGGGACGGGCAAGACGAGCCTGGTCCGGGCGGCGGCTGGCACGCTCCAGCCAATCGCGGGGACGGTCCGGCTCTTCGGTCAGGACCCGGTCCGGGCTGGGGGGCGTTTGCGGCGGCGGCTCGGCATCCTCTTGGATGGCGCCCGCTACCTGCACGCCCGCTGGACGGGCTGGGAGATGCTCCTGCACCAGGCGGCGCTCTACGGGGTGCGCGACCAGGTGATGATCGACCGTTTGGAGCCACTCTGGGAGGGGCTCGCCCTGGCGCCCGTCTTGGACGAACCGATCTTCCGCCTCTCGCGGGGGATGCGGCAGAAGCTCTGCCTCTTGCTCACCTTGCTGCACGACCCCGACGTGCTGATCCTGGACGAGCCGACGCTCGGGCTGGACGCCACCGGGATCGCTCAGGTGCGGAGCCTGTTGGTCTCGCTGCGGCAGGCGGGCAAGAGCGTTCTGCTCACCTCGCATGACCTCGATTTGCTGGAGGAGGTCTCGGACGGTATCACGGTGATGGCTGGTGGTCGGGTCCGCTATCGGGCAGCTCCGACGGAGATCCTGCGCTGGGCCGCCGGCGGGTACACCGTGACGATGGATCTGCGGGGGGCGCCCCCAGGACTGGCCGATCGCCTGCCGGCGGGCGCCCAACTGGATGGGGATCGCCTGACCCTGCCCCTTGGTACCGAACTGCTCAGCCAGACCTTAGTGACTCTGTCGGCCCTGGGCGTCGAGATCGCCTCGCTCCGCTCGAACTGTACCCTTGAGACTGCGATGGGAAGGCTGGGATTGGCTGATGGCGCTCGTGAAGCTGACCGTCCGGAGCCTGCAATTCACCCTGATGCAGGACCTGCGCTACCCGGTTGAGTTCCTGGCTGACCTGATCGGTAGCTTCCTCTGGCTCGGGGTGATCCTCTTCGGTGCGAGCCAGTTCAGTTCGGCACAGGTCCAGCTCTTCGCCACGGGCTTCTTGCTCAACGTGATCCTCTCCGAGCCGATTGGGGTAGCCGTGGGCTTCCTGACGGTCCGGGGCGGCAGCGCTGAGGAGGCCTACTGCGCGCCGGTGCCGCTCCCTGTGCAATTAGCGATTCAGGGCGCGGCTTCCGCCGTACGGGCGCTGATCGTCAATAGCGTGATCTACATCGGGATGGCCCTGCTGGCGGGCTTCCGCCCAACCGGGTTATTGCCCCTCTTGCAGCTAACCCCGCCGCTCTTCTTCGCCTCCGTGGGCGTTGCCCTCGTAGTGGCGGGCGCCCAACTCCTGCTAAAGAAGGTACAAGCGGTCTCCGGGCTGATCATGATCCTCTTCGTGGGCGCCGCCTTCACGCCGACGGGGGTGCTGAGCAAGGTGCCGGCCTGGCTTCCGTTTGCCACGGGGCTGAAGGCGGCAAACGGAGGGGCCTACAACTGGGCCGAGATGGCGCTCTACTCCTTGCTCTATGCGGGCGTCGGTCTATTGATCTTCCACGGGTGCCAGCGGCTGACGGTCCGGCTCGGACTGGCGGGCGCCCGGTAGCGTGAACAGTTCCCCTGGACAGAAGTCCAGGTTGGCCCGAGGGACTGTAGAAAGGAGGGGAAGTGAATGACCTACACCACGCCCGAACTGGTTCGTTACGGCAAGCTTGTGGCGCTGACCAATGGCGGCCTGCCGGGCCTCTACTGGGAATGCTACGAGGATGGCTGGCGCCAGGGAAGGACGACACGGCAGTGCCCGTAAGGCGCTAGGAGCGAAGGGGCACCCCGATTGGGGCGCCCTGGGCTACCCCTAACGAGAGGAGGGAAATCTGATGACCTACACGACCCCTGAGTTGGTCACCTACGGCAAGGTTCTGAACCTGACCAACGGTGGCGGGCCGGGCCTCGCCTGGGAGTGCACCGACACCGGATCGGTCCGCGCCAAGTATTCGTACCAGTGCCCGTAAGAGGTCAAAGACCCCCTGCTTGCGTAAGGCAAGTCAGGGGGTCTCCTCTTTACGTAGCCTGTTGCTTCAGGGCCGGACGAATGTAGAGCGAGATCAGCAGGTAGGAGAGCCCAGTCGCCACCAGGAAGAGGCCGAGCGCCCGCGGTCCCATGCGCTCCAGGTAGGGCTGCACGGCCAGGAAGAGGAGGGCCATACAGACCCGACCCAGGCCAAGCGGGATCTCCCGAGCCACCATGTACTCATGGCGCCGCTTTTGCCCGTCCTCACCGATCGCCTGGTAGGAGATCGTCGTCCAGGGAATCTGGGCGAGGGGCGCAAAGAGTGCGGCCAGCAGGGCGTGCGTCAGGAGCGCTGGCCAGGAGAGGCCGAAGCCCAGGACAGAGGCGGCGGCGAAGACGCCCAGTCCGCCGAAGGTGAACCAGCGCAGCCGGTTCTCTGGCTTCAGGCGGCGCGAGAGGAAGGTGTAGGAGGCGAGGGTCAGGCAGCCAAAGAGGAAGGAGTAGCGCCCGAGCCGGCTCTCGGAGCCGAGGGCGACGAAGATCGTCAGGTTGAAGAGGAAGCCATAGAGGTCGCGCAGGCCGAGCAGGAAGTGGGCCTTCAGCGAGCGCTGCCAGAGCGGGTCCGGGCGCCGCATCACGTCGAGCAACTCCAGCTTGCCGCCCTTAGCGGGAGAGTTGGTCCGCAAGGCCCAGAGGGCGGCCAGCAGGAAGAAGGCGAAGGAGAGGCTGAAGATGGTGGCGTAGCCCGCCTTCTGCCCGATCCAGCCGATCATCGTGCCGGAGAGTAGCGGCGCGAGCAGGCTGGTGATCGTGCCGAAGAGCCCCTGGATGCTGAAGAAGCGGTCCCTGTCCCGGTCGTGGGTCACCTCTACGTAGAGGATGTTCGACCCGAGTGACCAGAAGCAGACCGCCGCCCCAGAGAGGAGGCCGAGTGGGATCATGAACTGGATCGCCCGGGCGCCGATCAGGAGGAGCAGGCCGTAGAAGAGGACGTAGAGCAGGAGGCCGACCTGGGTGGGGGAGGCAGCCCCTCGCCGCTTGGCCAGGGCGCCCGCCGCCGGGGCGAAGAGCAGAATGGAGCCCCAGACCGCAATGTTGTAGATGGCGATCTGGCGCAGGGAGGCGCCGCCACTCCAGAGGAAGAGGGAGACGAACATGCCGGAGAGGCTATTCGCCAGGGCAAAGAGGGTCGCGATCACCAGGACAAGGCGCGTTGGTGGGGCGAAGTCGGCGAAGAATCGCAGTCGCATGGGGTGGTCACTCCTGGTCGTCCGGTTACTCGAGTTGTATATACAACTGTCTTCCCGCTCGAACCGGAAACTCCTGTTGCTTCAGACAAAAAAAGTAACGCCCACCCCGTTTGTTGGGGTGGGCGCCTTCGCTATTCGTAGAGCGTGTTGATCGCATCCATACCGAAGAGCTGGACGAGCCGCTTCATCCGCTCCGTTGAGGTCAGCGGATCGGTGTAGCGATCGTCCTCCTGGACCAAGCCGAGCGCCGCGCCGATCTGGCGCCCCTTCGGTCCGACCGAGGCGACGGAGACCTCGCAGAGCTCCGCGATAGCGGCGTGGGGGAGCGGCATCGCCTCGACCCAGTTCTGGTAGGCCCAAACGACGCCCGCAGCCCAGGTCTCGGGCTTGCGGATCGCTGGCTGCAAGAGGGCGGCAGCGTCGTACCAGAGGCGGATCAGCCGCTGGGTATCCTCCTTCGCCAGCCCCATGCGCTCGGCGCAACCCTGGAGGGCGAAGGCGACCTCTAGACTGCCGGGGACCGACTCACCACTGGGGCTGGGCGCCGGTGGGAGCTCGGGCACCGAGAGCCGGAGAGGCTCGTGCTCGGTCCGCATCAGCATCAGGTCCCGAATGAGGGGCCAGCGCTCCCGCAACAACTCGGACCAGCCTGCCTCCGGGAAGGCCAAGCGCATCCGCTCCAGTTCGCTCGCCAGCAGCGGCTGGAACTCAGCGAAGAAGTCCGGGGGGATGGTATCCAAGGTGAAGCCAGGGCGCCAAACCGCCCCAACGGGGATGATCCGTCCGCAGAAGAGGCTCCCCTTTGGGGCCGGAATCTCAGACTCCAGGCTCAGGAGGAACTGCTCCCCGGTCAGGCAATCTGACAGGGTGTGGCGGTAGCCCTTCTGCTCATCGACGCGATAGAAGCTGAAGCGGCTCTGGTAGAGGCCGGGCAGGGCGCCCTGCCCGGTTAGGCGCTGATGCTCCTCATCAAAGCGCTCCAGCATCGTCTCGCCGGTCTCCTCGGTGCGGTAGCTGAAGGCGAACCAGTCCAGGAACTCGTCCTGGCCCGAATCGGGCAGGTTCGCCAGGTCACACTCGCCGCCAAAGAACCGCTCGATCGCCCGCTCGCGCTCGGGGGAGTCCGTCTCCACCATGCAGTAGGCCTCTAGTAACTCCATATGGGTCACGTAGAGACGCTCGGCACGGGCGGCGTCCAGGGAGAGGACCTTGGGACGGGAGCCATCTGCCATGGGAATCGCCTCCTATGCCACGTATTCGTTCCCTAGCCCCAGGCGGCCTGGTCGACGAACCAGTGCGCCCTGCCCGCCTGCTGAACCAGCGCGGCCGGGTACTGGTCGGCCACCGCGGTCGGGCGTTCGATCACGTCATGCAGGACCGTCCGCTTGTCGGCACCGGTCACCAGGAAGAGGATCGCCCGGGCGCCCGTGATCACCGGCAGGGTGAGCGTCAGGCGGAGCGGGACCTCCTTGTTCTGCTGCTCCAGCGCCAGGACCCGCTTCGCCCGCTCGGCGGGCGCCGGGGTGCCCGGGAAGAGCGAGGCGCAGTGGCCGTCCGGCCCCATGCCCAGCAGGACCAGGTCGAAGACCGGCTCGCCGCCAAAGAGCGTGAGGAGTTCGGCTTCAAATGCGGCTGCCGCCTCCTGGTGGGCGAGGTGCACGGGCCAGGGGTGGGCGGGGGCGCCCAGCCCGAGAATCCCGGTCTCCTCCGCCATCTTATAGCAAGAGAGCGGGTCGGTGAGCGGCACGTAGCGCTCATCGCCCCAGAAGAGGTGGACCTTGGACCAGTCCAGCTTTCCCGGGTAGCGGTCCGAGAGCAGGGTGTAGAGCGCCTTCGGCGTCGAGCCGCCCGAGAGGGCGACCATGAAGCGCCCCCGCTCGTCGATCGCCGCCTGGGCAAGCTCGAGGAAACGCAGCGCCGCCGCCTCGGCCAGGGCCGTTCCGCTCGGGAAGACGGAGACTAGCGAGTCCCCCATTCGTTAACCCCCTCCGGGAGCAGGTGGTTTGCAGCCTTCGGGCCCCACGAGCCAGCCGGGTAGGAGTGGATCTGGCGCTCGAACGAGAAGACCGGGGTGTAGAGCGCCCAGGCCGCCTCGACCTCGTCCGAACGGACGAAGAGGGTCGGGTCGCCGTTCATGACGTCGAGCAGGAGGGTCTCGTAGGCCTCCGGCAGGGCGCCGTGCACATCCTTGTACCGGAAGGTTAACTTCTGCTCCTCGACCTCAAAACCCTCGCCGGGCGCCTTGGAGAGGAAGCGGATGTCGAAGCCTTCGTCCGGCTGCAGGGTGATCACCAGCTGGTTCGGCGCGCAGGTATGCGGGAAGAGGGCGACCGGCGGCTGGCGGAAGGTGACGACGATCTGGCTCGTCCGCCGGGGCAGCCGCTTGCCGGTCCGCAGGTAGAAGGGGACCCCCTGCCAGCGCCAGTTGGCGACCTCCAGCCGCAGGGCGACGAAGGTCTCGGTCGTGGAGGTCGGCGGGACGTCTGCCTCGTCATGGTAGCCAGCCATCGGCCAGCCGTCCGTGCCGCCACGGCCATACTGGCCCAGGACGACGTCCGAGGGCTTGATCGGCCGGATCGCCTTCAAGACCTTCACCTTCTCGTCGCGGATCGCCTCCGACTGGAAGGTGGCCGGGGCCTCCATGGCGGTCAGGGCGAGGACCTGGGTCAGGTGATTCTGGATCATGTCGCGCAGGGCGCCCGACTTGTCATAGTAGCCCGCCCGGCCCTCCAGGCCGAGGGACTCAGCCACGGTGATCTCGACCCGCTCGATCCGGTCCCGGTTCCAGAGCGGCTCGAACATGGCGTTGGCGAAGCGGAAGACCAGCAGGTTCTGGACCGACTCCTTGCCCAGGTAGTGGTCAATGCGGTAGACCTGCGATTCGCTGAAGTACTGGTGGACCAGGGCGTTCAGCTTCTGGGCGGAGCTTAGGTCGTAGCCGAAGGGCTTCTCGACGACCAGGCGGGTCCAGCCCTTCGACTGGTTGAGCCCCTGGGCGTGCAGCGCCTCCAGGGTGGAGGGGAAGGCGCCCGGCGGCATGGAGAAGTAGATCACCCGGTTGCCGGGGAGGCCGTGCTGCTCCTCCAGATCCTCAAGCTCGTTCTTCAGCGCCTGGTAGCCCAGTTCGCCACCGACGGAGACGTAGAAGCAGGACTCCCGGACCCAGCGCTCGAGCGCCTCATCCTGGGTGTGGCCGGCCTCAACCAGGGCCTGGATCGCCCACTCCTGGTACTCGTCGTTCTCGCCGGCGGAGCGGCCAGCGCCGATGATCTTCGATGGGGCCGGGAACTGACCGTTCAGGTAGAGCCGGTAAAGGGCGGGTAGGAGCTTCCGATGCATCAGGTCGCCCCGACCACCCATGACGATAAAGAGATGTGCTTCAGCGGGATGCCCGGTCATGTTACCCTTCCTTCTTGATGGCATGGCCGCCAAACTTATTGCGCATTGCGGAGAGAAGTCGGTCCGCGTAGGAGAAGGAGTCACGGGAGCGGAAGCGGGTCATCAGCGAGTGCGTGATGACCGGGGCCGGCACGTCCAGGTCGATCGCCTCGAAGACGGTCCAGCGGCCCTCGCCCGAGTCCGGTACGAAGGGAGCGATCCCCTCCAGGGACTGATTCTCCACCAGGGCTTCGGCGGTCAGGTCCAGTAGCCAGGAGCGAACGACCGAACCGTGCTGCCAGATCTGCGCGATCTGCCCGAGATCCAGGCCGAACTCCTCCTTCTTCTGGAGGATGGCGAAGCCTTCAGCGAAGGCCTGCATCATGCCGTACTCAATGCCGTTGTGAATCATCTTGGTGTAGTGGCCAGAGCCGACCGGGCCGACGCGGCCCCAGCCCTTGTCCACCGCGGGGGCGAGGGTCTCGAAGATCGGGCGAAGGCGCTCCACAGCCTCTTCCTCGCCACCGATCATCAGCGAGTAGCCTTCCTTCAGGCCCCATACCCCGCCGGATGTGCCGACGTCTACATAGTGGAAACCTTCCGCCTTCAGGGCGGCGCCCCGCCGGACCGTATCCTTGTAGTTGGAGTTGCCGCCGTCGATCAAGATGTCGCCTGCGCTGAGCAGGGGCTTGAGCGCGTCGATCGTCTGCTCGACCGGATCACCGGCCGGCACCATGATCCAGATCGCCCGCGGCGGGGTGAGGGCTGCGACCAGCTCCTGCAGCGAGCTGGCGCCCTGGGCGCCCTTGCTGACGAGGCCCGCGACGGCCTGCTGGTTGGAGTCTAGGCCGACCACCGTATGACCACCCAAAAGAAGCCGCTCGGCCATGCGAGCGCCCATCTTTCCAAGACCGATCAATCCGAGTTGCATGCTGTTGCCTCCTCAAAATCGTCCATCGAATAGCATGCCCATCTCTGGTAGAGAACTGGGCGCCCCAAAAGATAATCTTACCTGTTTTAGTTTAACCTTGGAAGGGTTATCCGTGCAAAGAAAGGATGGAGTAGAAGCGTGGCCAACGATTTTCAGGCGATGCGCCATGGTACAGCGGTAGAGGCCCTCGGCATCGAGCTCGTGCTGGTCGAGAAGGAGCGGGTGGTCGCCACCATGCCGGTCGATCACCGGACCCGGCAGCCGTTTGGCCTACTACATGGGGGCGCCTCGGTCCTGCTGGCGGAGACGGTCGCCTCGATCGGTGGCCAGCTAAACGCCCCGGAGGGGATGGCAGCTGTCGGGATGGAGATCAACGCGAACCACCTGCGCTCGAAGCGGGAGGGGCTCGTCCGAGCGACAGCCACCCCGATCCACGTCGGCCGGACCAGTTCCATCTGGTCGATCGAGATCGCGGATGAGGCCGGGAAGCTGGTCTGCGTCTCACGGTGTACGATCGCCTTCGTGCCCATGAAATAGAGAAGAGACCAGCCCTCTGGCTGGTCTCTTCTGTTGTGCGTGGGTCTTGTTTTTGCGAAGAGCAACGGTGCGCTCGGCGGAGGTACGAGGGAGGATGACTGCCATGGAGCGGCGTCCTCGTCGTGGCTCTTTCCCTGTGGGGACTGGGGCGCCCGGGCGTACGTGACGCAAACTAAGAGGACTCCGTGAAACCGCTGAACACGAATCTACATCTAATGAGAGAACCTCCCCGTTTTCGCTTCGCTATTTCGTTCAGTCAAAACCGTTAGATAATCGACCGCTGTTAACAATTTGTCTATTAAAACCCTCGCGCCACGGTGGTATCATAGATTTGTTAGGGCCACGTACGTTCTACAAATCTGCTATACCAGCCGAAAGGAGGAATCTGTCCAGCGTGACTACCTTTACGCCGCGTGCGCAGCGAAACCGCAAGACGTACAACCGCCGACGGATCTTCCTCGCGCTGGGTCTGCTCGTCACGGCCCTGGTCGTCTGGGCGGGCGCCCGTTTCTATCAGTTCTGGACGAATCCCTTGACCGGGTCTCCCGTTGATGGGGAGGAAGAGGTAGCCGCTACCCCGGCGGACAAGAACCACTTCACGGTCCTCTTGGTTGGTGCCGATCAGCGGCCGAATGACGTCGGGCGTTCAGATACGATGCTCCTCGCCTTTGTAGACCTGGAGAAGGGTGCGGTCAAGCTGCTCTCCTTCCCGCGGGACAGCTACGTAGAGATCCCCGGGCATGGCTGGGATAAGATCAACGCCTCCTATGCCCTTGGCGGTACGAAATTGGTCCAGCAGACCTACCCTGACCTGGACGGTGTTCCGGTTGAGAAGATCAACTCCACCTACGCCACCGGTGGGGCCAGACTGGTCAAAAAGACGGTGGAGACCCTGGCTGGCGTACCGGTCGACTACTGGGTGACGGTTGACATGTCCGGCTTTGCTGAGATCGTGGACGCCGTAGGCGGCATCGATGTCGTCATCGATCACGACCTGGATTATGAGGATCCGTGGGATGAGCCGCCGCTCTACATCCACCTGAAGGCGGGCGCCCAGCGGCTCGAGGGGATCGACGCCCTGCACTACGTCCGCTTCCGCCATGACGCCCAGTCGGACTGGGGCCGGATGGCCCGCCAGCAACAGGCGATCAAGGCGCTGGTTCAGGCGGCGTTGCGGCCGGCCAACCTGACCCGGATTCCGCAGCTCGTGAAGCTTGGGCTGGCGAATGTTCATACCAACATGAGCCCTAGCCAGGCCTCTGGCTTGGCGAACGTCGCCAAGAAGACATTCAGTGGCGACTCGATCAGCAGCGTCAGCCTGACGGGTGAGGACCTCTGGGCGCCCGACAACTCCAAGGACCCAGACAGTATCGAGACCTACTATACCGTGCTGGACTTTGCCAAGATGCGCGAGACGGTGCGGGAGATGGCGGGCATACCCCGTGACGCTGCGGTGGTGGAGCGTGACCGCAAGGATGCGATCGCCTACGAGAAGGCGATCCCCTTCGGGTCGGCTGACTCCGGCGGCTGGCGGCAAGAGCTTGTCGGTTCTGACGTGGCCAAGGGCGATAAGACGAAGCCCACCGATGACGATAAGCCCCCGCCCACTGACGGCGGTCAGACCCCGCCCGGCGATGGCGGTCAGACCCCGCCCGGCGATGGCGGCCAGACCCCGCCCGGCGATGGCGGTCAGACCACGCCCAGCGATGGCAGTCAGACCCCGCCCAGCGATGGCGGTCAGACCCCGCCCAGCGATGGCGGTCAGACCCCGCCCAGCGATGGCGGTCAGACCCCGCCCAGCGACGGCGGTCAGACCCCACCTCGTGATGGCGCCCAAGGCGCTGGCTAAGACGCGAATAGATGAGACGCCCCTGCCGATGCGATCGGCAGGGGCGTCTCTTTTAGCGGCCAAACAGGGCAGCCCCGCCATTCAGGGTGAGCCCGCCATCGCAGACTAGCGTCTGCCCGCAGAGCCAGTCCGCCGCATCCGAGCAGAGGAAGGCGATGATCTTTGCCACATCCTCGGCCGTCCCGATCCGGCGCCGAGGGGTGGCGGCGCTAACCCGTGATTCGATCTCCGCCCAGAGCGGGCCGGCATAGAGCCTCGCCGAGTCGGTCGCGACCGGACCGGGGCAGACCCCGTTGACGTTGATCCCCTCCGGGGCCAGTTCGACCGCCAGGTAACGGACCATCGCTTCCATCGCCGCCTTGGCTGCGCCTAAGGTTCCGTGTCCGGGGATGTAGCGGATCGAGTCATAGCCGGAGACCGCGACGATCTTTCCCTGGCGCCCTGCCATCAAGGGGGCGCCCTCCTGGCAGAGCTGGAGGAAGCCCTTCACGGTGATCTGGAAGGTGCGGTCTAGGTTGTGCGCCTTCGACTCCATCAACGGCTTGAAGGCGGTCGCCGCAGCGTTGGCGACTAGGAGGTCTAGGGCGCCCGCCTCGGCTCGCAGCCGGTCAAAGGCTGCCCCGATCGACTCGGCCGATTCCAAGTCGATGCGGACTGGTACCCCCTGTCCGCCTGCTGCCGTGACCGCCGCCGCCACCTCTTGGGCGGCGACTTCGTTCTGCTTGAAACCGATCCAGACCTGGGCGCCCTCCGTTCCAAGTGCGAGCGCTGTAGCCCGCCCGATCCCGCGCGACCCACCTGTTACTATCGCCACCTGACCTGCAAACCGCATCAGCCATCGCCTCCCTATATGACCTAGCGCTTCTACCTTAGGATCATCTGAGTAACCAATATTCCGCCACTAGGGCGCCCGCGTCGGAAGATGAAGCCCCCGCCGCATAGTGGCACCCCCCTTTCGGGCTATAAGATATAGCCAGAGAGAGGGAGCGACGGCAGCGAACGGCGCTGATTCTCCCCCACCCTATAGCAAAGATCCACATTTATTAGGAGGCTGAGCTATCATGACGGAGTACCTCAAGGGCAGCAAGGTTGCTTGGTTCTGGACCATCATCCGCGTCTGGTTCGGTTACGAGTGGTTCTCGCACGGCTGGGATAAGTTCACCGGCAAGACCTCGTTCGACGCCTCCGCGTTCATCAAGGGCGCCATCGCCAAGTCCGTTCCGGCCACCGCTGGTGCCAAGCCGGTCGTCGCTGACTGGTGGGGCAGCTTCCTGAAGGGCTTTGCTCTGCCGAACATCAAGATGTTCAACGTCCTGGTCATGTACGGTGAGATGCTCGTCGGCCTGGCGCTGATCTTCGGCTTCGTGACCATCTTCGCCGCCACCATGGGCGCCCTGATGAACTTCTCCTTCCTGATGTCTGGCTCGACCAGCTCCAACCCGTGGAACTTCGCCGTCTCCTTCATCTTCGCCCTCGTGGGTGGCAAGATCATGGGCTACTACGGTGTCGACTACTTCATGATGCCGAAGCTCAAGGCTTGGGTTGCTGACAAGTTCGACGCGGTGCGAGCGAAGAGCGTAGCCTAACCTGGTTGCACTTGTAGCGGCCGCTCCCTAACCAAATAATGCGGCCCCTTCCCAAGTGACTGACCCTGGTCACGATGCGGGAAGGGGCCTTCCCTGTTCAAGTGGTTATACGCCCGGTACCGACGCAGGAGAGTCTATAGACTAGCCTAGGGCGCCCCGGTCAATCGCCTCAAAACCGTACATACATGCACCTAGGGTATCGGTTGTAACGAAATTTTCTGCCGCTAGGTCGAATACGGCCAAGAATGAAGCCCTCACCGAATAGTGGCGCATCCCACTCGGGCGGTAAGATAAAGACGGAAAGAGGGAGTGACGACAGCGAGCGGTGCTGAAGCTCCCCCGCCAAAAAGCCCCACATTTATAGGAGGCTGAGATCTTATGATGGACTATCTCAAGGGCAGCAAGACCGCATGGTTCTGGACGATCATCCGGGTCTGGTTCGGGATCCAGTGGATTGAAGCTGGCTGGCACAAGCTGACCGGCGCGACCCCGTTCAGCGCTGAAAGCTTCATCAAGGGTGCGATCGCCAAGTCCGTCCCGGCCACCGCTGGTGCCAAGCCGATCGTCGCTGACTGGTGGGCCAGCTTCCTCAAGGGCTTCGCTCTCCCGAACATCAAGATGTTCAACTTCCTGGTCATGTACGGTGAGATCCTCGTCGGCCTGGCGCTGATCTTCGGCTTCGTCACGATCTTCGCTGCGACGATGGGCGCCCTGATGAACTTCGCCTTCCTGATGTCCGGTTCGACCAGCTCCAACCCCTGGAACTTCGCCATCTCCTTCATCTTCGTCCTGGTGGGCGGCAAGGTCATGGGCTACTACGGTGTCGACTACTTCCTGATGCCGAAGGCCAAGGCCTGGATCGCTGAGCGGCTGGCCCGCTTCACCGGCGGTAAGGTGAAGAGCGCAGTCTAAACAGTTCTCACTCGTAGCGGGCGCCCCTTCGGTAGGTAACCTCCTGCGGAGCTGACGCAGCACCGCTCTCGGAGGTTACACTCCGACCTCAACAACCCCTAGCGGTTTGCGGTGACCCATCGGTGGCTCCGACTCGGTTTTGCGCACAGGGGTACCCGCTCGTTGGCTCCTGGTCCCTGGTCTGACGGACCCTGGATCCTAGCTTCTGGACCCATGGACCCAGACCCATGGAACCGGGACCCCGGCCCTCCCCCCAGCAGAGGCTCCTTCCCAAGTGACCGATCCTGGTCATGATGCGGGAAGGAGCCTCTGCTACTTTAGTCTACATGTGACGTAGGTCACACTACCTAGCTCTCCTTAGGGTGGCCCTTTGTGGCTAGTAGGTCGCCCAAAGCCGAAGATGAAGCCTCCGCCGAATAGTGGCGCCCCCTAGCGGAGCGGTAAGATGTAACCAGAGAGAGGGAGCGACGACAGCAAGCGGCGCTGATTCTCCCCCACCCTACATGCAAGGATCCGCACTTATAGGAGGATGAGCTATCATGACGGAGTACCTCAAGGGTAGCAAGGTCGCTTGGTTCTGGACGATCATCCGTGTATGGTTCGGCTACGAGTGGTTCTCGCACGGCTGGGATAAGTTCACCGGCAAGACCTCGTTCGACGCCTCTGCTTTCATCAAGGGTGCTATCGCCAAGTCGGTCCCGGCCACCGCTGGTGCCAAGCCGATCGTCGCTGACTGGTGGGGCAGCTTCCTGAAGGGCTTTGCTCTGCCGAATATCAAGATGTTCAACGCCCTGGTCATGTACGGTGAGATGCTCGTCGGTCTGGCGCTGATGCTCGGCTTCGTCACCATCTTCGCCGCCACCATGGGCGCCCTGATGAACTTCTCCTTCATGATGTCTGGCTCCGGCAGCACCAACCCCTGGAACATGGCGATCTCCTTCGTCTTCGTCCTCGTCGGCGGCAAGATCATGGGCTACTACGGTGTCGACTACTTCCTGATGCCGACCGTCAAGGCCTGGATCGCTGATCGGATCGGTGGCGAGCGAGTCAAGAGCGTAGCCTAAACAAAGCATAAGCAATACGAGGCCCCTCCCCACGTGACCGAACC
Source organism: Symbiobacteriaceae bacterium (assembly GCA_035298385.1). Lineage (GTDB taxonomy): Bacteria > Bacillota > Sulfobacillia > Symbiobacteriales > Symbiobacteriaceae > DATGYC01. The sequence continues at coordinate 18,543 of DATGYC010000045.1, forward strand.
TGGTCATGATGCGGGAGGGGCCTCTTGCACGTAGTTAAACGTTGAGCTGCTTGGCGACCGTCTTGTCATGGCCGACTCGCCAGATCTTTGAATCCAGGTAGTAGTGCTGCATCGCCCAGCCCATCAGCAGGGCGCCGAAGAGCTGCTGGCCCACGGTCAATCCGAGCGGGTTCTCCAGACCGGCCATCATCCCGACGCCGGCAAAGACGGATTTGTCCAGGGCGATTCCCGTCGCTGCCTGAATCCAGTCGATCCAGGGGCCGCGGTAGAGGGCGAAGGTGAAGAGCAGCCCCGCCGCTAGGTAGATCCAGGCGCGGGAGAAGAGGAAGCGGGTGATGGCAAAGCCGGATTGTGGGTTCGGCTTGACGTACTTGTTCTGACCAAACTGCCAGACGATCCGGTGGTACTGGATGTTGTGGCCCACCGTGACGATCGGGACCAGCAGCGCCGCCAGCCACGGGTTGTTGAAAGCCAAGAGATGCAGCGGGATGATCGGCAGCATCAGCAGGAGCTTCGGCCCGTTGAGCGGCTCCCCGCGCCGCCAGAGGCGGACCTGGTAGCCGATCCAGAAGAGGAGCGTCGCCAGGAAGGTCGCCCAGGCCACGTAGTAGAGGGCGCCCGGAAGGGAGAAGGAGCCCCACCTTAGTAGCTCAATCCCCAGCGGCGGCATCCCCGGCGTCCTACCATAGATCGGGCCGGTAATGAACATCACCAGCGGGCTGTAGAGCAGGAGGTTGAAGGCCCAGGTATCCACCCTGTTCGCTTCCGGCGTCATGTCGTTGTTCTTCCGCTTGTAGAGCATGAAGAAGCCCCAGTGCTGACGAACGACGTGGTAGTAGGCCCAGATCCGGAAGAAGACGTAGAAGGCGATCACCGAGAGTTGCAGGCCCAGAAGCGGTAGCGCCAGGCCGAACGGCTTGAGCGCCAGGTTGATCAAGTGCGGGAGGAGGACCGCAGCTGGACCGAGGCCGAACCAGAGCCAGGAGAAGCGTAGCTCTCGCCGGCGGATCTGCCGCTCCTCGGGGTCGAAGAAGGTCCGGGCGAGGGTCGACCAGACGTGCGGCGCATCGATTAGGAAGGCCCAGGAGGAGTAGACCAGAAAGCGCATAGTGACCGGGATCACCAGCCCGCCCAACTGAATACGAAAGAACTCGCCCGTGTTCGGGTCATCCAGGAGCCGGACCGCCAGGAAGATGATGCCGACGTAGAGCCAGCCCACCAAGGCCGAGCCGATGTACCAGAGCAGATCGCTGTTCTGGTCAAGGATCCAGGCCATGGTGATCGAGCGAGACGGACGGGGAAGGGCCTGCTGCTGTGCCACGTGGTATCCTCCTCCTCCGGATGATGAATATTAGCACCAAACATACTATTCAGGTTCTAATAAGGAATTCCTGCCCTGCTTGGTCATTATTCAAGCCTCCGGCCTTTGATGTGAATAGGCTGGAGTGAGGAGGGGGAGGAGCCCATGCTTCAGGTGACCAAGGTGGATCTGGATGGGGTGGAGGCCACCGCCTACACCGTGCAGCTCCCGAAGACCACCTTGCTAGCGGTGGCAACGGCAAAGGGGTACATCATGTGCGGGGCGCTTGATGTAGGCCTACTCAACACGCGGCTGCGGGAGCGCGGCATCGTTGCCGGGCGTGCACTCGGGGTCCGGACGATCGATGAACTGCTGGCGGCGCCCCTGGCCGATGTAACGGCCCAGGCAGAGGCGATGGGGATCTCGCCAGGGATGATCGGGCGGGAGGCACTGAAGCTGATGGTCTAATGGCGAAGACCCGGGGGGTGGCGCCCCCGGGTCTTTTGTTATACGCTTATCTTAAGATTCGTTGCAAAAGGAGCGACCTTCATGCAACCAACCGCCGGGATGCCCTTCACTGGCATCGCTACCTTCGCCCGCGCCCCCTACGTCACTGATCTCGCCCAGCTCGCCGCCGACTTTGCCGTCTATGGTCTGCCCTTTGATGCAGCCGTCGGCTTCCGTCCCGGTCAGCGTCTAGCCCCGCGGTCGATCCGGGACCTCTCCACCCGCTTTGCGATGCCGTGGGGGCCGGAGAACCCGGGCTGCTGGTCGATCGAGGAGGAGCGCTGGTACTTGCAGGGCGCCCGCCTCGCTGACCTCGGCGATGCTGATCCGCTCTACACCGACCTTGAGCACTTCGACCGTTCGGTTGCTGACCTGGTGGGATCGATCCTGGACCGGGGCGCCATCCCGGTCGGGCTGGGTGGCGATCACTCGGTCTCGTTCCCCGCCATCAAGGCCTTCGCCGGCCGGGGCGAACTGGAGATCCTTCAGCTTGACGCCCACCTGGACTTCACCGACCGGATCGCTGGGCACCCACGGTCGAACTCTTCGCCCTTCCGCCGGGCGGCCGAACTCGACTTCGTTGGCGGGATCACGGTCCTGGGCGCCCGGGGCCTCCGGACCAACCCTGAAGCCCACCAGGCGGCCAAGATGCGCGGGAACCGGATCGTCACCCAGCGGGCGATCCGCGAAGAGGGACTGGCCCGGGCCCTGGCAGTCCTGCCGCAGGGGAAGCGCCTCTACCTCTCGATCGACATCGACGTCCTGGATCCGGCGATCGCTCCCGGCACCTCCTCGCCCGAGTGGGAGGGGATGAACCTGACCGAACTCCGGGCGATCGTCAAGGCGGCCTGTGCGCAGAACGAGGTCATCGGCCTCGATCT
>DATGYC010000046.1:0-11352 GCA_035298385.1 Symbiobacteriaceae bacterium
GACTGGGCGCCAGCCCCGACTGCCGGTCTCGGCCTGCCGCACTGCGGGCAGAAGCGTTCAGAGGCGGCGAGGGCGGTGCCACAACCAGTACAGAACAAGCGAAAGCCCCCCTACGACATAGCTACCTGTATCAGTTCAACAATCATCACAAATTCCCTACCCCGAAGCAGCGTCGGTTAATCCCTCGCGGGAGATATCCGAGAACGTACCGCTTTCTGCTTGACACCCGTTTCAGCTCCGTGCTAGGATAGCTTCAACATCTTAACAGGGCGATGATGAGGACGAGTACCCGGAGGACGAACCCTTACAGCGAGCCGGCGGTTGGTGCAAGGACCGGCAGGGGGAAATCTGGCGAATGGACCTTTGAGCTGTCTGCGGAACCGCTCCCTCGGGGAGCGCTGTATGCAGACCGGTGGCTTCCGCCGTTATCGGAAAGAGGGGATGACAGTCCCCGCGCACAAGCGCAGTCTTGGCCGACCCATATCCGGGTGGGCCGAACTGAAGTAGGGTGGCACCACGGAGGATCTAACGCCTTCGTCCCTTGGTTGGACGAGAGGCGTATTTTTATGCCCTCGCCCGGCCAGGGGCGGGGGCGCCCAAAGGAATCGAGCGCCCTCGTCCACGACGGACGAGGGCGCTTTCTATTTTGGCAACAAGACGGGGGGAGAGCCGATGGAGCCCAGACTTGACCGCTACCGCCAGTTGGCCACGGAGTACGATCTCATCCCGGTCTACCGCGAGATCCTGGCTGACCTGGAGACCCCGATCTCGGTCTTGCTCAAGCTTGAGGGGGAGGGGCCCTTCTTCCTGCTGGAGTCGGTGGAGGGCGGCGAGCGTTCGGCCCGCTACTCCTTCCTCGGCTTCCAGCCCTTCGCACTCCTGACGCACCAGCACGGCCAGACCCGGCTGCAGGTTGACGAGACGGAGGAGATCCTGCAGGGCGACCCGCTCGCCCATCTGGAGCAACTCCTCGCTCGCTTCACCGTCTACCAGCCCGCCGAACTCCCCCGCTTCTGGGGCGGCGCGGTCGGCTCCCTCGGCTACGACGTGGTCCGCTACTGGGAGCACCTCCCCCAGAGCCCCCCCGATGATCGCTCGGTGCCAGACGCCGCCTTCATGCTACCGGGGCTGGTGATCATCTTCGATCGGGTGCGGCACAAGCTGCAGCTCGTCGTCTCGACCCGGCCAGGTGCTGACCCGCAGGGCGCCTACCGCAAGGCCGAGGCGCTGCTCGATGAGGTGATTCAAAAGCTCCGCGGCGGGCTTCCCGCCCAACCGGCGCCCAATCGGGCCGCCAAGCGGAGCGTCGAGTTGCCCCTTCGGTCCAACTGGCAACGCCCCGACTATGAGGCGGCGGTCGAGACGGTGAAGGCCTATATTCAGGCCGGTGACGCCTTCCAGGTCGTCCCGTCACAGCGGTTTCAGACGGAGGTCCGGGCGAAGCCGCTCGACATCTACCGGGCGCTGCGGATGCTCAACCCCTCGCCCTACCTCTACTACCTCTCCTTCGGCGAGTTCAAGCTGATCGGGGCTTCGCCCGAACTCTTGGTCCGGATGGAGAAGGGGATCGCCACCACTCGCCCGATCGCTGGGACCCGCAAGCGGGGCGCCACCGAGGCCGAGGACCTGGCGCTGGAGGCGGAACTGCTCGCGGATGCGAAGGAGCAGGCCGAGCACCTGATGCTGGTCGACCTCGGCCGGAACGATCTCGGGCGGGTCTGCATCCCCGGGACGGTCAAGGTGACCGACATGGCCCGCATCGAGCGCTTCTCGCATGTGATGCACATCGTCTCCGACGTGCAGGGCGAGGTCAACCCGAAGCATTCGGCTTTCGACCTCTTCCGGGCCTGCTTCCCGGCCGGCACGCTCTCCGGGGCGCCCAAGGTCCGAGCGATGCAGGTCATCGACGAGTTGGAGCCTACCCGCCGGGGACCCTATGGCGGAGCAGTCGGCTACTTCACCTATGACCGGCAGACGATGGACACCTGCATCTGTATCCGGACCGTGGTGCTGAGGGGCGCCCAGGCCTACATTCAGGCCGGCGGCGGCGTCGTGGCCGACTCAAACCCGGCGGCCGAGTTCGAGGAGACGGTCAACAAGGCGCAGGCCGTCATCCGGGCCATCACCCTGGCAGAGGAGGGGATCGAATGATCCTCGTGATCGACAACTACGACTCCTTCACCTATAACCTCGTCCAGTACCTGGGCGAACTGGGGGCGGAGCTGCAGGTGGTCCGGAACGACGCCCTCACGGCCGAGGACGTGGTGGCCCTGAACCCCGAGAAGATCATCCTCTCGCCCGGTCCCTGCACCCCGAATGAGGCCGGGATCACCCTCGATGTGATCAAGGCGATGGGCGCCAAGGTGCCGATCCTCGGGGTCTGCCTTGGGCACCAGTCGATCGGCCAGGCCTTTGGCGCCAAGGTGGTCAGGGCCAACCGCCCCGTTCACGGCAAGACCTCAGCGATTCACCATGACGGCAAGGGCCTCTTCCGGGACCTGCCGACGCCCTTCCGAGCGACACGCTACCACTCCTTGGTGGTGGAGGAACTCCCCGCAGAGCTAGAGGCGACGGCCTTCACGGAGGACGGCATCGTGATGGCGATGCAGCACCGGGAACTGCCCGTCTACGGGGTCCAGTTCCATCCCGAATCGATCATGACGGAGCACGGCAAGCAGCTCCTGCAAAACTTCTTAGCAGTCTGAGAGGAGGGCCTGAGCGATGGAGATCAAGGAACTGATCGCCCACGTGGCGGATGGAAAGGACCTGAGCGAGGCCCAGGCCGCGGTGGCGATGGGGCTGATGATGGCCGGCGACGCAACCCCAGCCCAGGCTGCGGCCCTCCTGATGGCCCTGCGCATCAAGGGTGAGACGGTCGATGAGATCACTGGCTTTGCCCGGGTGATGCGGGATCGAGCGACCCGGGTGCCACACGCGAGCCCCCTGGTGGTCGACACCTGCGGGACCGGCGGCGATGGCGCCAACACCTTCAACATCTCGACGACGGCCGCCTTCGTGGTGGCGGGCGCCGGGGTGCCGGTGGCGAAGCACGGCAACCGAGCGGCCTCCTCGCAGACCGGCTCGGCCGATGTGCTGGAGGCACTGGGCGTCAACCTGAACCTAACCCCGGAGTCGGTCGGGCAGTGCATCGACCAGATCGGGATCGGCTTCATGTTCGCCCCGCTTCTGCACTCGGCGATGAAGCATGTCGCCCCGGTGCGGAAGGAGATCGGGATGCGGACGGCCTTCAACATCTTGGGCCCGCTGGCGAACCCGGCGGGGGCGGGCGCCCAGGTGCTCGGCGTCTACGCGGCCCGCCTGACCGAGCCGCTTGCACGGGTGCTGGGCAACCTGGGCGTGCAGCATGCGCTGGTGGTGCACGGGCTGGACGGGATCGATGAGATCTCGATCTCCGGGCCGACTTTGATCTCAGAGGTGCAGGAGGGGCTGGTGACGACCTACCGGGTGGCGCCAGAGGACCTCGGGCTGCGGCGGGCGCCCCGTGAGTATATCCGGGGTGGGAACGCCCAAGAGAACGCCCGGATCACGGAGTCGATCCTCGAGGGTGAGGCCGGTCCCCGCCGGGATGTGGTCCTCCTGAACGCCGGTGCGGCCCTTCTGGCGGCCGATCACGTCAGGACCTTGAGAGAGGGCGTCGCCGTGGCGGTGGAGTCGATCGGTTCGGGGCGAGCGAAGGCGAAGCTGGAGGCGCTGCGAGGGCTGACCAACCAGCTGGTCAAGGCGGTGGGGTAGAGGAGAGCCCAGCGCACGGGTAGGGCCCAGACGGGAGTTGCAAGGAGCCAATCAGGAGCCCGAAAAGGAGCCTCGATCGCGGTGCATCCGTCGCCGATTCCTAGCCCGCCAAGGTGATAATCGTCACCTCGGGCGGGCAGAGCAGTCGGATCGGCAGATGGGCCACCCCGACGCCCCGACTGGTGTAGACCCGGGTGTGCGGCGCCGACTGCAGGCCCATCGGGTACTTCCGGCCATCAGGCGGCAGGAGGAGCGGCCCGATCCCTGGCAGCCGGACCTGGCCGCCATGCGCGTGGCCGGAGAGCTGCAGAGCGATCCGGTCCTCCGCCCGCACCAGGTCAGCCCAGTCCGGCTCGTGGACGAGGAGGAGGCGAACGGCGCCCTCGGGCGCCCCCGCCAGGGCAGGCGCCATCTGGGGATCGCCCAAGTGGAAGTCATCCAGCCCGGCCAGCCAGAGCCCAGGCGCGACCTCTACGCCCTCGTTGATGAGCATCCGCAGTCCGGGCAGTGCGGCCAACGCACGAAACTCCCAATCCCAGTTCCCGTAGACGCCGTAGGCGTTCAGGCCGGCCACCAACTGCTTGAGCAGGGGCAGCCCGGCCAGTGAAGAGAGCAGATCGCCACCCAGGAGAATCAGATCCGGTCCCTCGGCCTTGACGAGGGCGAAGGCATGCCGAACCGTCTCGTCCGGGGTGGTCTCACCCAGGTGGGTATCGGTCAGCAGGCCGATCTTGTAGCCATGAAGATGCCTCGGCAGACCAGGGATCTCCACCTGACGGCGTTCTACTTGGACTCGGCGAGGCTCCACCCCAGTACTCCAGCCGAGCAGCCCCAGCATCGAAGTAGCGATCGTGGCTCCCGTTCGAAACAGGAAACTACGGCGATTCATAGCGAAACCTCCCACACCGGAAGCTCTGTCGTTTAGACGAAGCGGCCCCCTTACCTGATTCAAAGGAGTGCTCCCTCATGTCAACCCCCATCAAGCGTGTTCTCTCCGGCATCCAGCCTTCGGGCGCTGTTACCCTGGGCAACTACCTGGGCGCCATCCGCAACTTCGTCGAGCTCCAGCACCAGGCCGACTGCTACTTCTGCATCGTCGACCTGCACGCCCTGACCGTGCCGAAGAATGCGGAGGGCCTCGCCCAGAAGACCCTGGATCTCGCCCGCATCTACGTCGCTGCCGGCATCGATCCGGCCAAGGCGACGATCTTCGCCCAGTCCCATGTTCCGGCCCACGCTGAGATGGGTTGGCTGATGGAGGTCTCCTCGTACTACGGTGAGCTAGCCCGCATGACCCAGTTCAAGGATAAGTCGGCCAAGGCCGAGGTCGTCACGACCGGCCTCTTCACCTACCCGGCCCTGATGGCGGGCGATATTCTGCTCTATCAGGCTACCCACGTCCCGGTTGGTGAGGACCAGAAGCAGCACCTCGAGTTGACCCGTGACATTGCCACCCGCCTCAACCACAAGTTTGAGGAGGAGTACTTCACGGTCCCCGAGCCCTACATTCCGCCCCGCTCCGCCGGTGGCCGGATCATGTCGCTCGCGGATCCCACCTCGAAGATGTCGAAGTCGGACGAGGACTCGAACTCCTTCATTCTGCTGATGGATTCCCCGGACGTGATCGTCAAGAAGATCAAGCGTGCGGTGACCGATCTGGGCCGCGAGGTCGTCTATGACGAGGCGAACAAGCCGGGCGTCTCCAACCTGATGGTGATCCTCTCGCTCTGCACGGGCCAGACCCTCGCTGAGATCAGTGCCAAGTACGACGGCTATGGCCAGTTTAAGAAGGACGTCGCCGAGGCTCTCGTCGCCACGCTTGAGCCGATTCAGAAGCGGTTCAAGGAGCTCTCGGAGCCGGGCGTGATCGAGGCGGTTCTGGCAGAGGGCGCCGAGAAGGCCGAGCAGGTCGCACGCGAGAACCTGCGGGGTCTGCAGCAGCGGATGGGTCTGCTATCTCGATTCACCCGATGATCCTCGATCAGATCCTGGCGACGAAGCGGCGGGAGGTGGCGGTCCTGCCGCCCCTCGCCGAGTTGGAGCGGCAGGCGGCTCTGGCGCCGAAGCCTCGGGGGTTCAAGGCGGCGCTGGCCAGAGCCTCTGCCGGTACCAGTGCCGACTCTGGCTCTGGCTCTGCGGCTCTCCCCGTAGCCGTCATCGCTGAGGTGAAGAAGGCATCGCCCTCGAAGGGGATCATCCGGCCCGACTTCGATCCCGTGGCCATCGCCCGCTCGTACGAGGTGGGTGGGGCGGCGGCGCTCTCCGTCTTGACCGATGCCTCCTACTTTCAGGGGCAGCTCGACTACCTGAAGGCGATCCGGGCGGCGGTCGAACTGCCGCTACTGCGGAAGGATTTCATCATCGAGGGCGCCCAGATCCTCGAGGCCCGTGCGGCCGGCGCGGATGCGGTCCTCCTGATCGTCGCCGCCTTCGCTGGGCCCTCGGCCGATAGTCGGACGGTCCAGCAACTGGCGGAGTTGCTCAAGCTGACCCGTGACCTGGGGATGGACGCCCTCGTCGAGGTCCATGACGAGGCCGAGATGCAGATCGCAAGCGAGATCCAGGCCGATCTGATCGGCATCAACAACCGGGACTTGCGAACCTTCGTGACGGACCTGGCCGTGACCGAGCGGGTGGCGAAGCGCTGCCCTCCAGGGGCGCTCCTCGTCTCCGAGTCCGGCCTCTTCACGGGGGCGGAGGTCCGGCGGGTCCATGCGGCGGGCGCCCGCGCCATCCTGGTCGGCGAGTCGCTGATGCGGCAGCCGGAGCCAGGTGCAGGGATCGGGCCGTTGCTGGGGCGATAGCTGCGGGAGTGGGTCCACGAGGGCCGAATCGTCGAAGGAGGTGACTGCTCGATGTGGGTCAAGATCTGCGGACTGCGCTCCATGAAGGGCGCCCTCGCCGCCTATGAGGCGGGTGCCGACGCCCTCGGCTTCGTCCTCGCCCCATCGAAGCGGCAACTGGATCCGGATCGGGTCCAGCAGCTCGTCGCCGGGCTACCGGATGACGTGGAGCGCATCGGGCTCTTTGTCAACGAGAAGGCGGAAGAGGTAAACCGGATCGCCCGGTATGCGGGCCTCTCCGCGGTCCAGCTTCATGGCGACGAGCCACCTGAGTACCTAGCAACGATCGAACTGCCGGTCATCAAGGCGGTGCGCGTGAAGGAGCGGGCGGATATCGAGCGGCTCTCGGCCTATCGGGGCGCCCGAGCCCTCTTGGTGGAGCCCCATGTGGAAGGCGTAGCGGGTGGCGCCGGGGTAGCCCTGGTGGATTGGCGCCTCCTGCACGAGGCGGCGGCGGTCCTGCGGGGAGCAGGGTTGCGGCCCTTGGGCACTGGCGGCGCAGGCGCAAACGCCCTCGGTTCAGCCCCGACCGACGACGACCTCCCGACTGACCTAAGCGGGATCCTCCTCCGGGAGGTGCCGGTTCACCGGCCGCTCCTGCTACTGGCGGGGGGCCTTGCACCGGCCAACGTCGCGGAGGCGATCCTGGCTGGTCAGCCCGACGGCGTCGACGTCTCCTCCGGGGTGGAGGAGGCTGGCGAGAAGTCCATTGACAAGATCTATGATTTCATCCGAGCAGCGAAAGGGGTGCAGGGCTGATGCGAACGCTCTCTCAACCGGACTCGACCGGCAAGTTTGGGCCCTTCGGTGGCAAGTTCGTGCCGGAGACCCTGATGCCCGCCCTGCAAGAGCTTGAGGCCGCCTACGCCGAGGCGAAGGCCGACCCCCACTTCCTTGCGGAGTACGACTACTACCTCAAGACCTACGTCGGCCGGGAGACGCCGCTGACCTTTGCGCAGCGCCTGACCGAGCACGCCGGCGGGGCCAAGATCTATCTAAAGAGAGAGGACCTAAACCACACGGGCGCCCACAAGATCAACAACGCCCTCGGGCAGGTGCTGCTCGCCCGCCGGATGGGCAAGAAGCGGATCATCGCTGAGACTGGGGCAGGCCAGCACGGCGTCGCTACGGCGACCGTCTGCGCCCTCTTCGGCCTCCCCTGCGAGGTCCACATGGGTGAGGTCGACATCGACCGGCAGCGTCTGAACGTCTTCCGGATGGAGATGCTGGGCGCCAAGGTGGTCCCCTCGCTCTCCGGCACCCGGACCCTGAAGGATGCGACGAATGAGGCGATCCGTGACTGGGTCACGAACGTGGAGACCACGCACTACATCATCGGCTCCGTGGTGGGGCCGCATCCCTACCCGATGATGGTGCGGGACTTCCAATCGATCATCGGGCGGGAGACGATCGCCCAGATGCAGGCTGTTGAGGGTAGGCTACCCGATGTCGCGGTCGCCTGCGTCGGCGGTGGCTCGAATGCGATGGGCATGTTCCATCCACTCTCCGCCTACCCCGAGGTGAAGCTGATCGGCGTCGAGGCGGCCGGCCACGGCATCGAATCTGGCAAGCACGGTGCGACGATCAACGCCGGCGGCAAGATCGGCGCCTTCCACGGGGCGAAGTCCTATCTGCTGCAGGACGAGCACGGCCAGGTCGCCGAGGCGCACTCGATCTCGGCCGGGCTGGATTATCCCGGCATTGGGCCGGAGCACGCCTTTTTCCATCTGAGTGGGATCGCCGAGTATCGGGCCGTGACTGACGAGCAGGCGCTCGAAGCGATGTCGCTCCTCTCCCGGTTGGAGGGGATCATTCCGGCGCTCGAGTCCTCCCACGCTATCTATACGGCGGTGCAGGAGGCGGCGAAGATGACCAAGGATCAGATCCTGGTGATCAATCTCTCGGGGCGTGGCGATAAGGATATGGTTCAAGTGGCTCGGCGAGCAGGGGTGGAGCTATGAGCAGTTCGATGAATGAAGGTGGAGGTATGATGCGCCGTATCGCAGCGAGATTCGCCTCCCTGCCGCCGGGCGAGAAGGCGCTGATCGGCTACGTAGCCGCGGGCGACCCGAACCTGGCCACCTCCCGCCTGATCGTGAATGCGATGGCCCGCAATGGCATCGACCTGATCGAGCTAGGCATGCCCTTCTCCGATCCGCTCGCAGATGGCCCCGTCATTCAGGCGGGCTCGGTCCGGGCCTTGGCGGCCGGCGCCACCCCGGCGACGACCTTCGAACTGGTCGAGCAGGTGCGGGCGGATGGCGTGACTCAGCCGATCCTGATCATGACCTACTACAACCTGCTGCTCCACATGGGCCTCGAGCGCTTCTGCGATCGGGCCGTAGCGGTGGGCGTCGATGGGTTGATCATCCCCGACCTACCGCTGGAGGAGGCCGAGGAGCTGGGCGCCGCCTGCGAAAAGGCGGGCCTCGATCTGGTCCAGTTCGTCGCCCCGACCTCAACGCCGGCGCGGATCGAACGAGCGGCGAAGGCGGCTCGTGGCTTCCTCTATGCGGTCGGGCTGACCGGTGTGACCGGCTCCGGCGGGGTTCAGTACGACCGGGTGATCCCGGTGGTGGAGCGGGCGAAGGCGGCGGTGGATCTGCCTGTGGCGGTGGGCTTTGGCGTGACCAAGCCCGAACACGCGGCCCAGGTGGCCGCCTTTGCCGATGCGGTGATCGTGGGGACTGCGCTCGTCCGCCTCTGCGGCGAGGAGGGCGCCCCTGAAGCGATCGCAGCCCGCGTCGGTCGGTTTGTGGGCGAGCTCAAAACGGCAACTAAAACCAACATCTAGTCCGTGTCTTTGGCAGAAAAAAAGGGAGCGAAGGGCTTGACCACCCCTGACGAGCGGAGTATACTACGCTACAATACCCAAAACGATGACCGGGAAGAGTAGGATCGGGGACGAGCCACAGCGAGCCAGGGGTTGGTGAAACCTGGCGCCGTGCCCGATGCGAAATACACCTGGGAGTGCAGGCTGAACGGGGTGAAGTGAACCCCAAGTAGGTGATGCCGGAACGCCACCGTTACCAAGGGCGGCGAGGATGTTGGTCCTCGGCAAAGAGGGTTCTCTTCTGTTACAGAGGGGAGCCAAGTAGGGTGGTACCGCGAAAGTCGTCAGGAGATGGCTTCCGTCCCTTCGTGTAAGCGAGGGATGGAAGCCTTTTTTGTTGCCAAAACTAGGGAGAGGTGTGAACGGACATGGTGATCGTCATGCGTAAGAGTGCCTCGGCTGAGGAGATCGCTGGGATCGTGGAGCGGGTGACGAAGGTCGGCTTTGACGTTCACCTCTCGGAGGGCGTCGAGCGGACGGTGATCGGATTGGTAGGCGGGGATCGCAAGGCCTTGGCCGACTTGGACCTGGCATCGGCGCCGGGTGTGGAGCAGGTTACCCCGATCTCGGCCCCGTACAAGCTGGCCTCGCGGGAGTTCCGTCATGAGGATACCGTGATCCAGATCGGCAGGCACTCGGTCGGCGGCTCGAATCTGTGGGTCGTTGGTGGGCCTTGCTCGGTCGAGGGGCGCGAACTGCTGCTGGAGTCGGCGGCGATGGTCCAGGAGCGGGGCGCCCACGCCCTGCGGGCCGGCGCCTTCAAGCCCCGCACCTCACCCTACTCCTTCCAGGGGATGGGTGAGGAGGGCCTCAAGATCATGGCTGAGGCGCGGGCGCAGTTCGGCCTGCCGCTCGTGACCGAGGTGATGGATACCCAGGACGTCGAACTCGTAGCCAACTACGCGGACGTGCTGCAGATCGGCACCCGGAACGCGCAGAACTTCTCGCTCCTCAAGGAGGTCGGCCGGACGAACAAGCCGGTCCTCCTGAAGCGGGGCATGTCGATGACGATCGAGGAGTGGCTGATGTCGGCGGAGTACATCATGTCCGAGGGCAACCCGAACGTGATCCTCTGCGAGCGCGGCATCCGGACCTTTGAGACGGCGACCCGCAACACCCTGGACCTCTCGGCGGTGGTGGTGGCGAAGCAGAAGACCCACCTGCCGGTCGTCGTGGATCCCTCGCATGGCGTGGGCAAGCGCTCCTACGTGCTGGCGATGGCCCGGGCCGCAATCGCCTGCGGCGCCGATGGCCTGCTGGTGGAGGTTCACCAGCGGCCGGACGAGGCGAAGTCGGATGCAGCGCAGACGATCAGCCCGGAGACGTTCGCCCAGATGATGGCGGAGTGCGGGCAGATCGCCGAGGTGCTGGGGCGCCAGATCCCGCGGTCGGTCTACGCCAATGCCTAGCCAGTCGGCGAGTGGCGGTCTGACCGTTGCGATCTGGGGCGTCGGGCTGATCGGTGGCTCCCTGGGGCTTGGCTGGCGGGCGGCGTCGGCTGGGGCTGGTCGTAGCGGGGTGGCTGGTACAGAGACGGCTGGTACCGGGGTGTCTAGCGCCGGCCCTGCGGCTCCTCGCCTGCGGATCCTTGGGGTGGACGAGCCTGCCGTCCTGGACCGGGCCCTCGCCCGCGGGGCGATCGATGCGCCCGCCTCCCCCGCGGAGGCGATCCGAACGGCCCAGCTCCACGTCCTGGCCGCCCCCGTCGGCGTGATCCTCTCCCTGGCTGATGAGATCGGCGCTCGGCTTCCGCCGGGCGCCGTCGTCACAGATGTCGGCTCCACCAAGGCCGAGATCGTGGCCCGCTGGAACGAGCGGCTCGCCCCTGGCGCCGCCTTCGTGGGCGGCCATCCGCTCTTCGGGCGGGAGGTCTCTGGCATCGATGCAGCGGATCCCGGGCTCGTCCGGGGCGCCTACTGGTTC
>DATGYC010000047.1:0-3702 GCA_035298385.1 Symbiobacteriaceae bacterium
CAGCGGTGCGGCGGGAGGGTGGCCCCTTCACCCTCTTCGGTGGGGAGCCCCTCCTGCTACCGCTGCCCGAGCTAGAGACGATCCTCGCCTGGGCGCATGGGGAGTGGGGCGTCGCCCACATCCAGACGAACGGCACCCTGCTGACAGAGGCCCACATCGAGCTCTTCGAGCGCTACAACGTCCACGTGGGCATCTCGGTCGATGGGCCGGCTGAGCTGAACGACCTGCGCTGGAAGCGGAATCTCGCGGAGACGCGGGCCGCGACGGCGGCCACCCATCGAGCGATTGGGCTGCTCTGCCGGACCGGGCGCCCCCCCGGCCTGATCACCACACTTCACCGCGTGAACGCCGCCCCCGACAGGCTCCCCCGCCTGCTGGAGTGGGCAAGGACGCTCGACGCCCTCGGCGTCCGCTCGATGCGGCTCCACCTGCTGGAGGTCGAGTCGGCCGAGATCCGGGAGCGCTACGCCCTGACGGAGGCCGAGAACGTGGGCGCCCTGCTGGCCTTCGCCCAGCTGCAGCGTGAGTTGACCGGCCTGCGCTTCGACGTCCTCGAGGAGATGGCGGAATCCCTGCGGGGGAACGACGACGGGACAAGCTGTGTCTGGCACGCCTGTGATCCGTACACGACGCCAGCGGTGCGGGGCGTAGAGGGGAACGGGCAGTCCTCGAACTGCGGCCGGACCAACAAGGATGGCGTCGACTGGCTGAAGGCGGAGCGCACGAGCTACGAGCGCTACCTCGCCCTAGCCCGGGCGCCGGAGGCGGAGGGGGGCTGTGGCGGCTGCCGCTTCCTGCTCTTCTGCCGGGGGCAGTGCCCGGGGACGGCGATCGATGGTGATTGGCGGAACCGGTCCGAGCTCTGCGGGGTCTGGAAGGAACTCTTCACCCACCTGGAAGAGGGGATGGTGGCGGCAGGGGAGGTGCCGCTCTCGCTGGCGCCGGTTCGGTCGGCCCTGGAGGCTCGGCTGGTGGCTCGATGGGAGCGGGGAGAGAACGGTTCGGTGGCGGCGTTGCTCCTTGAGGAGAGTGATTCGGCCGAGGCGGAGGCGCGTAGCGGTTCGGCCCGCCCGGTGGCGAGTGGAGCGCTGCTGGCCCCGACGATGCCGGCGTTTCTGCGGTTCTCGTGGGCGGGAGAGGCCCAGCGGCTCACTTGGGCGCCCCGCCTTACCGCCGCCCGGGAGGCGCTGCAGCACCTGCACCTGCTGACCGTGGCCGAGGGGCTGGCGCCCTTGGCCCTCCTCGCGGTCCCGCCGGAAGAGGTTCTGGCCCTCCATTCGGCGGCGGCCCGCCTGGGGCTGCACGCCGAACTCCTGCCCAAGCGCGGGCGGGAGCAGGAGCGCCGCCTCCTGATCGGGACGGAGGAGGCGTTGTCAGCAGCCCAGCAGTCGGGACCAACAGCCGTGTCCGGTGAGCTCCTGACCGACGGCGGGGAGCTCGACGGTCCGCCAGCCGGCAATCCGTTCCTGCGTCCCCTCGGTCTCGACCTGCTAGGGGTCCATCCGGGGGCGCCCAAGGCGCTCGCGGAGGCGAAGCTGGCCCTTGGGCAGCGGGCGGGGCTGGGCGAGCCGCTCGACTGGCTCCGGCAGATCCTAAGCTGGCCGCTCCAGTGGAGCTCCCTGCACGGCATTGCCGAGGTGAAGACCGGGATCTTCCGGTTTGCCCATCAGGCGCCCTATACCCCTGGTTTGGTGACGATCAAGTACCAGGGCGGCGCCCCGGCGCCTGAGGCGGTGCGCGGGCTCAGCTTCGGCTTTGCCAATCCGGTGCGAAAGGCATAGAGTAGAGCCCCACCTTCTACGGGCGGGGCTTCTCCTTTTCGGGCCGAACACTTATTGTAGAGCTATAGTCGAGCAGAGGGGGGCCACGATGCGTCTTCGACCTACACTCCTAATCGCCTGCCTGCTTGTGCTAGCCATTGCGGGGGGCGCCCGCTGGTGGATCACCCACCCCCAGGGACCGGCGACGCCGCTCGCCCCGCCGGGTCAGGCCGTCGCTCCGACTGAGTCTAGTGGCGTCTGCCCTGGTGGTGGGGACCTGGCCCTCGCTGTGGCTGGACCGGCTGCCGCTCGCTGCACGGCACTACCGGTGCTCCAGCCCCTGCAGCCCTGGCAGCCGCTCGATCCAGACCCCACACTCCCGACCTTCAGCCATCCGGAGCCAGCGCAGCGGGATCGATATGAGCTCACGCTGGTGATCGAACCCGCCTCTGGGCAGGTCACCGGGCAGATGGCGCTACACCTGATCAACCGGGGCGCCGAACCCCTGCCCGAGCTCTACCTTCATCTCTACCCGAACGCCCCCTACTTTGCGGCGAATGGGGACGGCAAGCCGGGGCGCCCCGGCTCCCTGACGGTTGACCGGGTCGAGGCAGAGGGCAAGCCGCTCCCCTTCACGGGCGAGACCGGAGAGATCCTTGCCGTTCCCCTCGCCCAACCCTTGGCCCCCGGTGCCACGCTCACGCTGCGGCTGACCTACACGGTGATCGTCCCGAGCATCGAGAACGATCGCTTCGGCAGTGATGCGCGGACGCTCTTCCTCGGTAACGCCTATCCGATCCTCGCTCTGCACGACCAGGCTGGATGGCACTTGGACCGCTACATCGCCGTCGGCGATCCCTTCTACTCAGAGGTCGCAGACTACGCCGTGACGGTCCAGGTCCCGCCGGGCTACGACGTCGCCGCCACGGGGCGCCCGGCCCCGGTCAAGACCGTCGGCGCCAATGCCCTCTTCGCCTTCACAGCGGAGCGGGTCCGTGACTTCGGCCTGGCCGTCTCCAAGGGCTGGAGCCGCCACGAGCGGCTCGTCGATGGCGTCCAGGTCCACTACCTGCGTGATGAGACGCTCAGTCCGGGCGCCCCGACGCCAAAGCAGGTGCTGGATCAGATCGAGGGCGCCGTCCGCTTCTTCGGGCAGCGCTTTGGGCCCTATCCCTATGCTGACCTGACGGTGGTCGATCGGGTGGGGATGGAGTACCCGCAGTTCATCATGGGCGGTCCGGAACTCCACACAGTGATCCATGAGGTCGCCCATCAGTGGTGGTACGGCGTCGTCGGCAACGATGAACTCCGGCAGATCTGGGACGAGGGGCTGACCGAGTTCTCGGCCCTGCTCTACGAGGCCTCTGTCGGGGTGCAGACCCCGGCGAGTCGGCTGCCGATGGGCGTTCTCGCCAACTGGCCGATGGATGACTCGCTCTACCGTTACGCCGCTGGGCAGGACCGGGGGCAACTCGCCTACGGACAGGTGCTCTACCGGCGGGGCTGGCGCCTCTGGGAGGCGCTGCGCCAGGAACTTGGGGATGAGCGCTTCTTCGAGCTGGTCCAGCGTTTCTACCAGCGGCACCAGTTCGGCACCGCCACCTGGGCGGACTGGCGTCAGGCGGTGGCGGAGGCGGGGGCGCCCCCGGCGCTTGCGCTCTTCGACCAGTGGGTCTATGGGGCGCCGGTGCCGCCGAAGGCGCCCAGCCGCGTCGCATCGTACATTGATTGAGAGAGGATCGGATCTCTAGACATGACGAGGCTACAACTAAGGGCAGTCGAACCGGCGGATGACCTCTTCCTCTTCGAGATCTTCTGTGCGAGCCGTCCCGAGCTAGCGATGCTGCCGGAGCCGCTCTTGCGGATGCAGTTTCGCTCCCAAGCGATGAGCTACGCCTCCCAGTATCCGGGCGCCGATCACCAATTGATCGTGGTGGAGGGG
>DATGYC010000048.1:0-30333 GCA_035298385.1 Symbiobacteriaceae bacterium
GGCAGAATCTCAATGATGATCGAGGCGATGATGTTGGCGATCACCACGTCATAGCCCTTATCCTCGACGGCGGCCAGTTCGCCCTGGGCGACACTGATCGTCACGCCGTTCTTGGCGGCGTTCTCCTTAGCCACCTCGACGGCCACGCCATCGATGTCGATCGCGTGGACCTCGGTGGCGCCCAGGCGGGCAGCGGCGATCGCCAAGATGCCCGAGCCGGTCCCGACGTCCAGGACCCGCGAGCCCGCCTTCACGATCCCTTCCAGCTGCCGCATGCAGAGGGCGGTCGTCGGGTGGGTGCCCGTGCCGAAGGCCATGCCCGGGTCTAGATGGAGCGGCAGCTCGCCCTCCTGCAGGTCGTACGGCTCCCAGGACGGAATGACGACCAGCCTCTCTCCCACCTTGGTCGGCTTGAAGTAGGCCTTCCAAGCGTTCGCCCAGTCCTCATCCTGAACCCAGTTGAACTGGGGCTGCTCAATCGTCCCCAGGCCCAGTACCCGAATCTCGTCCAGCCGGGCAGCCAGGGTGGCTTGATGGGACTCTACATCATTCGCCTCAGCGAACCAGGCCTTGACCGTCACCCAGGCGGGATCACCTGGAACCAGGTCGGTAATCTCCCACGTGGGGCGCCCCTGGATGATATCTAACGGATCATCGACCGAGTACCCCGCCCCGGTCAGTTCAGCCAGCAGATGGCCGACGGCGTCAGTCGCGGCCCGCTCGCAGTGAATGGAGACTTCCAAGTAACGCACAGTATGCCTCCCAGTCTTGGTAGCGGTTTCCGCCCATTATAGCACAGCAGTCCCTCTGACGATTTCCTGCGGGTCTAAAACCGCCCGGTCCTCGGAAATCGTCGAAGGGGCCCCCCTGCGGGGCGCCCCTTCTGCTGCTACTTATCAAAGACATCCTTCAGCTTGTCGAAGAAGGACTTATGCTCCGGGGTATCCTGGACCGTCTCGCCCCGGCCGTGGGCGAACTCCAAGAGCAACTCTCGCTCCCGCTTGGAGAGCGACTTCGGCGTCTTCACCTGAACAACCAGGATCTGATCGCCCCGCCCGCTTCCCCGCAGGCGCTTCATCCCCTTGCCCTTCAGCGTGACCGTATCACCAGGCTGGATCCCCTCAGGGATCTTCGCCATCGTAGGGCCATCCAGGGTAGGCACCTCAAGCTCCGTGCCGAGCGCCGCCTGGATGAAGGAGATCGAGACCTCATGCACCAGGTCATCGCCCTGCCGCTTAAAGCGGCGGTCCGGCCGGACCTGCATGACCACATACAGATCACCCGGCGGGCCACCCCGATCGCCCTTCTCGCCATAGCCCGGCATGCGGAGGCGGTTCCCCGTCTCTACGCCGCCAGGGATCTTCACCTCGACCGTCCGGGTCTTCTGGACCTCACCCTTGCCGCGGCAGGTCGGACAGGGGTTCTCAACCATCTTGCCGCTCCCGTTGCAACGGTCACAGGTCGACTGGTTGACGAACTGACCAAAGATCGTGTTCTGCCGGGTGGTGATCGTGCCGCTGCCCTTGCACTTCGTGCAGGTGACCGGCTCCGTGCCGGGACGGGCGCCCGAACCCTTGCAGGTCTCGCACTCCTCCGTCATCGGCAGCCGGATCTCCTTGGTCGTACCAAAGGCCGCCTCTTCCAGGGTCAACTCCAGGTTGTACTGGAGGTCATCGCCCTGGACCGGTCCTCGCTGCTGGCGCCCCCGGCCGCCGCCAAAGAACATGTCGAAGATGTCGCCCATGTTCCCGCCGCCGAAGCCTTCCCCGAACGGATTACCGCCCCCGCCGCCCATCTGCTCCGCCGCGTGGCCGAACTGATCGTACTGGGCGCGCTTCTGGGCATCCGAGAGCGTCTGGTAGGCCTCATTGACCTCCTTAAACTTCTCGTGGGCGTTGGGGTCATCCTTATTGACGTCCGGGTGGTACTTCCGGGCCAGGCCACGGAATGCCTTCTTGATCTCCGCCTCCGAGGCGCCCTTCTGGACCCCCAAGACCTCATAGTAATCGCGCTTGGCCACCCGCTCTACTCCCTCCACCGGCTGGTGCCGGTACTTCCTCGGCCCGGTCCAGCTTTGGACCTCGGGCGCGTCATGGCTGTAGGACCGGCCCCACCGGGCCGGCCCTACAAGATCCCAAAGCTTACTCCTTGACGTCGAAGTCGGCGTCCATGGTGCCGTCGCCGGCCGGGCCAGCAGCGCCGCCCGGGGCCGCCTCGGCGCCCGCCTTCTCGTACATCGCCGCAGAGAGCTTGTAGACCGCCTCGGTCAGCTTCTCGTTGGCCGACTTGATCGCCTCGGTGTCGGACCCCTCAAGGGCCGTCTTAACCGGTTCGATCGCCGCCTTCACGTCATTCAACAACGCCTCGTCCAAGCCCTTCTCGGCCGACTCCTTCACCAACTTCTCCGCCTGGTAGACAGCCGAGTCAGCGTTGTTCCGGGTCTCGATCTCCTCGCGCCGCTTCTTGTCCTCGGCGGCCATCGCCTCGGCCTCCTTGACGGCCTTCTCGATGTCGTCCTTGGACATGGAGGTTTGCGACTGGATGGTGATCTTCTGCTCCTTGCCAGTGCCAAGGTCCTTGGCCGAGACATGGACGATACCGTTGGCGTCGATGTCGAACTTGACCTCGATCTTCGGCACGCCACGGGGCGCCGGGGCGATGCCGTCCAGGATGAACTTGCCCAGCGTCTTGTTGTAGGCGGCCATCTCGCGCTCGCCCTGCAGGACGTGGATCTCCACCTGGGTCTGGCTATCCGCCGCCGTCGAGTAGACCTGGGTCTTCTCGGTCGGGATGGTCGTGTTCCGCTCGATCATCTTGGTGAAGACGCCGCCCAGGGTCTCAATGCCCAGTGAGAGCGGGGTGACGTCGAGCAGCAGGACGCCCTTGACGTCGCCGGTCAGGACGCCGCCCTGGACCGCAGCGCCGAGCGCCACGACCTCATCCGGGTTGATCCCCTTGTAGGGCTCCTTGCCCATGAAGCGGCGAACCGCCTCCTGGACCGCCGGAATGCGGGACGAGCCACCGACGAGCAGGACCTTATCGATCTCGGACGGGGAGAAACCCGAGTCCTTCAGCGCCTGACGGGTCGGGCCCATCGTGGCCTCAACCAGATCAGCGGTCAGCTCCTCGAACTTGGCCCGGGTCAGGGTCTCGTCCATATGGACCGGGCCCTCCGCCGTCATCGAGATGAACGGCAGGTTGATGTTGGTGGTCGCGACAGAGGAGAGCTCAACCTTGGCCTTCTCCGAGGCCTCCAGGAGGCGCTGACGAGCCTGCTTATCCTTGCGCAGATCGACGCCATGCTCCTTCTGGAACTTGTCGGCCAGGTAGTTCAGGACCTTCTCGTCAAAGTCGTCGCCGCCGAGGCGGTTGTTGCCAGCGGTCGCAACGACCTCAAAGGTGCCGCCGCCCAGCTCGAGAATCGAGACGTCGAAGGTACCGCCGCCCAGATCGAAGACCAGGATCTTCTGATCCTCTTCCTTGTCCAGGCCGTAGGCCAGGGCCGCAGCCGTCGGCTCGTTGACGATGCGGAGGACCTCAAGGCCAGCGATCTGGCCGGCGTCCTTGGTCGCCTGACGCTGAGCGTCGGAGAAGTAAGCCGGAACGGTGATGACTGCCTGGGTCACCTTCTCGCCCAACTTCGCCTCAGCGTCGGCCTTCAGCTTGGCCAGGATCATCGCCGAGATCTCCTGCGGGGTGTAGCCCTTATCGTCAATCCGGACCTTGTAATCGGTACCCATGTGGCGCTTGATCGAGGCGATCGTGCGATCCGGGTTGGTAACGGCCTGACGCTTCGCCACCTTGCCCACCAGACGCTCACCAGTCTTGCTGAACGCCACCACAGACGGAGTGAGGCGGTCACCCTCAGCATTCTCAATGACGACCGGATCCTTGCCTTCCATAAACGCAACGACCGAGTTGGTCGTGCCCAGGTCGATGCCAATCACCTTCGGCATTAGCGGGAACCTCCTTCGATGTTTAAAAAACTCGATGAACGAAAAATAGTTAAGCCAACTTGTTGACCTGAACCCGGCTCGGCCGGATCACCCGGTCACCCAACCTGTAACCCTTCTGGAATTCGAGGACGATCTGATCCTCTTCATACTCCGGATTCTCAACCGTCATCACCGCTTCGTGCAGGATGGGGTCGAACGACTGTCCAGGCGCGGCTTCGATCTCCGTCACGCCCTCCTTAGCCAGGCTATCCCGGAAGGAGCGGGCGGTCATCTCGACGCCCTGGCGGAGCTTCTCATCACCGGCGGCCGGGGCTGTACTCAGCGCCCGGTCTAGGTTATCCAGAACCGGTAGGAACCCGAGTACGAGTCGCTGGTTAGCGAAGGCCTGTAGGTCCTCCTTCTCCCTGGCGACGCGCCGCTTGTAGTTCTCCCAGTCAGCCTGGGTACGAGCGAGCTGGTTCTTCAGCTCCACAACCAACGCTTGCAAACGCTCTACCTCTGCTGCCTCCGACGGTGCTTCCTCTACCTGCGGAGTGGCCTCTTCGGCCTCCGACTGCTTCTGCTCATCGGTCATGCCCACTAGGTCACCTCTCTGTTGTTAGCACTCGGTATAGGTGAGTGCTAACGACTCTGAGAAAAAAATAGCATCCGGACCCAATCGTGTCAATCCTCTCAGATAACCCTCATGAAGCATCTCCAGCAAAAGGGCGCCCCATCCAATCTATCTCTTCAACGTTGGTCTTTTCTAACACGTGTGATAATATGGAGGGTAGATTCGGCGGGAGGTGACTGGGATGTCTCAACAGCCCTTGGCGACGGACGTCGTTCCGGCCCCCGAGATCAACCTGCGCCAGATTGTGGGTCTGCAAGCTCACCTTCAGTTTATGGAGGGGGGGTCCAGTTCCCGACTAGTCACCGTCTCGTGTACCACAATCAAGGCCGACCGGAATGAACTGACCTTGGAGATCGCCGGGAGCGCCCCGTTACCCGTTCTGGATGGAGCGGTCGTACTCGATATCACGCTAGAGACGGCCCTGCTCCAGTGTTACACAACGGTCCGGGCAGTTCACGGGCGCCTGGTCAAGCTGCGCACACCGGCAAGACCACACATCGTCCAGCGACGTCGCTTCCAACGGGTCCCCCTCTTCCTCTCGGTCACGCTACGACCAGAGGCCGCTGGCGAGATTCCCTCCCAGTTGATCAATCTCAGCTTGGATGGAGCGGCCTGCGTCATGGTCGAGCCCCTGCCACCCGGCACCTCGCTGGTGATCAACCTAGCAGCAACGGGGCTCCACCCGCCAACCGTCACAGCCAGCGTGATGCGCTGCACCCCGACACCGAACCAACTCTGGGTGATGGGGTTGCAATTCCTCTCCCTGACCCCGGACCAGCGGCTCTACCTTGGGAAGTATCTCAGCAGTTGTCAGTCGGACCCAACCGAATGAATCGATAACGCCCCCGCTGTTGCGGGGGCGCCTCTGTTAGGGGCCCGGCTCGGGCATTCGCTTCTTGAGTTCCGCGGCAAAGAGCGTCGCATCGCTGGCCACCACGGGCGGCGCCTTGCCGTCCACCCAGACTTCAGGTGCGGCCAGCTGTTTGCTGGGTACGGGATCCCCCTTCATCACCTTGTGGTAGGAGTTCTTCGGGTTCGTCACATCGATCGACTCCGCCCGAATGATCCACTTCCCGGGCGCCCACGTAAACTTCTGAACCAGATTACGAGTGAGGACAGCCACTTCCCAGCACTCTTCAGCCGCGCACTTGGTCAGCAAGAACCAGTGTTTCTCCCCGCCAGTCTCCTGCGTCCAGGCTAGGCCGTCCCGTAGTGCCGCCGGCAGGTAGAGCAGGAAGGCCCCGCTCTTTGCATCCTTGCGGTAGAGACCATCAGGCCGGAGTTGCCAGGTGACGTAGGGTGTACCCCCTTGGGTCCCGACTACCGCCTCCGGGGTGATGAGGACGGCCTCCGTCTGGGTAGCCGTGCCATCATCAAACGTAGCCTGCCACTCGATGGGGCCGACGGGCAGGAGGTCCCGCACGTTCGCTGTAACCGGGACGGGTTCCGTCACGGGCGATGGCGTGGGTGTTGGCGCCGCCTTCTGCCACGGTAACGAGAGCCTTCCGCACCCAGCCAGGAGCAGACCCACCACCAGGATTCCGCCCCACCAGCCACGACGACGAGCCATCCCTGACCACCCCTTCCATTCCGAATAATCATTCGTTAGACGTTGGGTAGCCCCCTCCTGTTGCACACAAAAAGGACCGGCTGGGTCTCCCCAGCCGGTCACTCCTTATTTACGGTCCGGTAGGACCGCCAGATGCTTCGTGATGGAGTCCAGGATGCCGACCACGCGGCCATACTCCATCCGCTTCGGTCCGATCACGCCCATCCGGCCAATCGCCTGATCGCCCACGCGGTAGGTGGTCGAGACGATGCTGCAGTCCATCATCTCCTGCACCTGAATCTCCTCACCAATCGAGATCATCGGTCCACGCGCCTCGCCCTTGCCGGCCAGGAGGTTAGCGACCGACTCCTCATGCTCCAGCAGCCCCAACAGACGCCGCACTTTGTCGACGTCCTGGAACTCCGGCTGCGCCAAGATGTTCGTAGTGCCACCTAGAATGATGCGCTGGCGCCCCGACTCCTCCAGCCGTTCCCCCATGAAGGTTAGGGCCTGCTCAAGCAACGCCCCATACCGCTGCAACTCATTCTGCAGGGCCCGGATTGCGGTGCGGGAGAGCGCCTGGACCGGCTGACCTCGTAGCTGCTCGTTCAGCAGATCGGAGACCCGCTGCAACTCCAGCATGGTGATCTCAACCGGCAGCTCCAGCACCTGGTTCTCCACGAAACCGGAATTGGTTACATAGATCAGAATCGCCTTGTCGCCACCCAGCGGGACAAGCCGGAGCTCTCGCACCTGCGCCTGGTTGTTCTGCGGACCCGTGACCACAGCGGTCAGCTTGGTAGCGTCCGAGAGCAGGCGGGCCGTCTCTCGAATCAACGTCTCGATCTCAGCCGCCTTACGTTGAAACGTACGGCGAATCAGATCTTCCTCATTGGCAGTGACTGTCCGCTTCTGCATGAGACAGTCCACGTAGTAGCGGTACCCGCGATCCGACGGAATGCGACCGGCCGAGGTGTGAGGTTGCTCGAGAAAACCCAAGTCTTCGAGGTCTGACATCTCGTTGCGAATAGTCGCCGGGCTGACACCAAGCTGATATTTCCGCGCTAGCGTCCGCGAGCCCACCGGCTCCGCTGTGGCGACGTAGTCCTCAATCAACGCTTGTAGCACTCGGTTCTTTCGATCGTCCAGCCCCACAACCTCACCCCCATTCGTTCAGTTGATGAGCACTCCTTGTGTTATGAACATAGCAAAGCTCGCTGTAGACCGTCAAGGTGAGAGGCCCCATCATCGGGCGCCCTCCCTATACGTGGTCCTGTTGCCAATTTTGTCTATTAACAGTATTGACACGCAGATAGCATGGCTGTATGATTCTGTTTGAAGGAAAAAATTATCATATTTAGATAAAGAAAGGGAGGGTAGGATATTCTTACAGCGGCAACATTCCGGTACCGTGACTTACAGGAGGTGAATCGCCGGTGAAGCCAGCCGCGAAGCAGCGCGGGCGCATCATCAGTATCGGTACGAAGCTCACGCTTAGTTTCCTCATTATGCTCCTGCTCGTGGTGGGGAGCAGTGGGTGGAGTTACTTCTCCCTCACGCAGATCCAGCAGCGGAACGACCGACTGATGACGGAGACGTATCCGCTGGCCCTCACCGCTAAGGACCTCTACTCAGAGGTACTGAAGCAGGCCCAGTTGATCATGTCCTTCGCCGTAGCCCAAGACTTTAACGCGACGCGACTCATCAAGGAGTCACAGACTCGCGCTGACGAACTCTTGGCCGTTCTCAAGTCGGCTAGTCAGAAGGACGCCAGCCTTGCCCCCTACGTAGAAAAAATCTCGGAAAAGAGAACCATCTTTGACCGGATGATCCAAAACGCGATTGATAACAGTGGCTCCGTTGAGCAGTTTCAACTAATCCTGACGGCAGACAACGCCCGCAATATGGGCACGGCTGTTGGCGCCGAAACCGTCAATCTCGTTACTGCCTTGCAGGAGCAGGTACGGGCGGCGCAGGATGCCTCACGGGCCGCTGCAACCTCTGCCTCGGCCGTCCTGATCCTCTTCGGACTGGCCAGTGCGGCGATCGGGCTGGTCGTCAGCTGGGTCTCGTACCGGACGATTAGCTTGCCATTGCGCAGCCTGGCAACCCAGCTTGGGCGAATCGCCGAGGGCGGCGGTGACCTAACCGCCCATATCAAGGTGACCAGCCGTGATGAGATTGGCCTTCTGGCCGGCTCGTTCAACAAGTTGGTGGAAGGCCTCGCTGATATGGTCCGCCGCATGATCACCATCTCCCAGGAGATCTACCTGCGCAGCCAGCAGATGGCCGCGATCATGCAGGAGGTCAGTTCCGAGAGCGGCGCCGTCTCCCAGGCCATGGCTGTCGTTGCCTCGGGCTCCCAGGCACAGAACGACCACTGCCAGACCGCCTCGCACAACCTGTATGAGCTAAATCAGGCGAGCGATCAGATCGCCAAGGGCGCCCAGCACCAAGCCATGCGGGCCCAGGAGACCACGTCGATCGTCCAGGACATGGTTCACGGCCTGGAGCAGGTCGCCGCTACCGCCTCGCAGATGAACGAGACCTATAGCCAAGCGGCCGCCCAGGCACGCGAGGGCGCCCGGATCGTCGACGACACCCTGGACGGCATGCACCGGGTCCATGACCGTGTGCAACTGACCGCCGACCGCATCCGTGAACTGGGCCGTTACGGCGGCCAGATCGGCGAGATGCTCCAGGTGATCACGGAGATCGCAACCCAGACCAACCTGCTCGCCCTCAACGCAGCGATCGAGGCCGCCCGGGCGGGCGCCCAGGGCCGTGGCTTCGCCGTCGTCGCCGAAGAGGTCCGCCAGTTGGCCGAGCGCTCAGCCACCTCGGTCAAGGAGATCCGCCTCCTGGTCAACAACATCCACACCGGTACGCAGCAGGCCGTTGAGGCGATCACCCAGTCTACCTTGGACGTGGAGCATGGCGTCCAGCTCTCCAACGCCGCGGGCACCGCCCTCGGTGAGATCCTGGAAGCGTTTGAGCAGGCCACCCAGGGCGTTCAGACGATCAACGGGTCGATCCAGTTGATGCTCCACTCCTCGCATGAGGTCTCGCGCACTGTCCAGGAGATGGCCGCCATCACCCAGGAGAACTCCGCCTCCAGCGAAGAGATGGCTGCTGGGGCCAACCAGGTCTCTCGGGCGATGGAGGAGCTCTCAAGTGTCAGCGCTACCAATACCAACGCCGTCGATCAGGTCGCCGTCTCCATGTCTCGCGTCTCGGACTCCGTGGGCACCATCTTCAGTTCCGTCTCCGAGCTGAATGAGATCGCCACCTCGCTCCAGAACCTAGTTGCCCAATTTAAGGTATAGACCTATAGCGGATCGATCCGCACGGTCAGAAAGGGGAACCTTACACATGTCCAAGGGTAAGTGGATTATGCCGTTCCTAGCCTCCCTGCTACTCCTGGCTGGTTGTTCCGCCAAGACCCCGGCCCCGAGTGCCACCAGCACGGCCACCCCCGAGGCCAAGCCGGCGCCCACTGCTTCCGCCACGCCGGCGGCTCCGCGGGCGAAGGTAAGCATGGCCATCGGCGGCGCTAAGAACAGCATGATCTTCCTTGTGCCGGTCTTCGCTCAGGCCAACAAGGACTTCGAGAACCAGAACCTGGAGCTCGATCTGGTCGAGACCAAGGGTGGCTCCCAGGCGGCTCAGGCGCTGGTCAGCGGTCAGGTCGACTTCGCCTCGCTCTCGATGGAGCATGCCATCAAGGCGAAGGCTCAGGGCGTTGACGTCGTCATGCTCGACATCTATACGCTCGTCCCGACCGTCACGATCGTCGTCGACTCCAAGTACAAGGATCAGGTGAAGAGCCCGTCCGATCTGAAGGGCATGAAGATCGGCATCACCTCCCCTGGCTCGGGTAGCCACCAGGCCCTCCTCAGCCTCCTGGCTAAGTATGGACTGAAGGCGACGGACGTTGAGATCATCGGCGTTGGCACCGCCACCATGCCCGAGGCCCTCACCTCCGGCAAGATCCAGGCCGCGGCCAACTACGACCCGTTCATCACTCAGGTCACGAGCACCGGGGCTGCCTACGTCCTGTGGGACCTTCGCACGATGAAGGATACCAAGGAGCTCTACGGTAGCGAGTACCCGTTCGTCGGCCTGGCGACACGCCGTGACGTGATTGAAAAGAACCCGGACCTCGTCCAGCGGGTCGTCAACGCCCACCTGTCCGCTCAGAAGTTCATGACCTCCAACTCCGCTGAGATGATCGCCTCTAAGCTCTCCAGCGATGTGAAGGGCTCCGACGAGGCGCTCTACGTGGCTGCCCTCAAGCTAAATCTTGAAGCCCTGTCGCCGAACGGCAAGGCAAGCACCACCGGCCTGCAGAAGGTTATTGATAACCTAAAGAAGGACGGCGCCATCCCCGCAGCAACAGCGATCACTCCTGAGCAGGTTCTCGACGCCCAGTATATCGCCAAGGCAGGAAACTAACAGACCGGACCCGGATCGCTCCCCAGCGGTCCGGGTTCTTTCTTGCCTCCCCAACAAAATCTGACTCACTTTGGGCTTTATACCGAACAAAACACCAGGCCTATACGTTGTAAGTAATGAGAGTATATTCCAGTAATAGCTATGCATAGTCAACATGCGCGTACTTCGAAATAGGGGGGAGTTTCTTGCTTCAACATGTCAAGGAGGTTCCATTTCTCTCACGCCTGAGCCGGATCGATCTGGCCAAACTCCTGGCCGATCTGCAAGAGGTGGAGTTGCCGATTGGGGCCGAGATTGGGGCCGGCGCCCAGGAAGTCGTCTACTTCATCGCGCAGGGCGAATTGGCCCTGATCGATCGCAGTGCAGCGGGAGAGAGACCAATCGCTATGGTGCGAACCGGCGAGATCTTCGGCGCTTATGGCCTTTCGCCCCAGGACGGCCAAGTCGTCCGAGCCCTGACACCCGTCACCTACTACCAGGTAACCAGACAACGGGTCGCCCAGTTGTTAAGCGCCGACCCCGCCATGCAGCGAGACATGCTCGGCTTCCTGAGCCAGAAGGTGCGCGACCTGACCACAGACCTGACCAAGGCTCGCCGGATGCTGACCGCCTATACCCATTCCCTCTGGAATGATATCGCGCCTCCGCCCAGCCAGCAGACGGCCTCCGCTACGTTGGTCGTGCCCCCAATCACCAAGGCTCAACCGCAGAAAGCTCCCGCCCAACGCCTCTCCCTTCAGCATCCGGTCATCCGTTCTACTGGTCTGGCGCTCAGCAGCCTCCTGATGCTCACCGTCTACCGACTACTGGCAGCCGACCCAGTCTTGGCCTCTGTAACGGCTGTGCTCCTCTGGGCGACCTGCAACTGGCTCTTGAACACGATCCCGGACTACGCCGTCGGACTGGCCGCCACCGCCGCTCTCACCATCCTGGGCGCCATCAAGCCCGCTGTCGCCTTCGGTGGCTTCGCAAGCCCCTCCTGGATGCTCCTGCTCGGCGCTGGGGGCATCGGGGTGGCGGTGACCCGGTCAGGTCTCCTCTACCGCCTTGCGCTCCACATGCTCCGCATCCTGCCCCCGACCTATCCCGGGCAAGCCCTCGCCCTCGCCCTGACCGGCATCATCTTTACGCCCCTTCTCCCCTCCGCCAACAGCCGGGTCGCCATGGCCAGCCCCCTAGCCCGGGAACTGGCCGAGGCGATGCACTTTCCCGAGCAGTCCAAGGGCGCCGCCGGCCTCGCGCTCTCGACCTTCCTCGGCTTTGGTCTGATGTACTTCATCTTCCTAAACGGTGCCAACACCTCGCTCCTGGCCTGGTCCCTACTGCCCAAGTCGGTGCAGGACCAGGTCACCTGGGGCTCCTGGTTTTGGATGGCGCTCCCCCTTGGACTCTTCCTCTTCGCCACCTGCTTCGGCGCCATTCTCTTCCTCTACCGACCGGAGGGTTCGACCAGCGTCTCACGCGAGACGATCGGCACCCAACTGAAGGTCCTCGGGGCGCTCAACCAGATGGAGCGGGTGACACTCTGGGTCCTCCTCGCCGTACTGATCGGCTTCCTGACGCAGCCCCTGCACGGCCTGGACGCCGCCTGGCTCGCCCTGGGCGGGTTCCTCGTCCTGATCGGCACTGGCGTCGTCGACAAGAGCGGCATCAAGGCGATCGACTGGAACTTCCTGCTGCTCTTCGGCACCCTGATCAGCCTCTCCGACGTGACCAAGTCGACCGGCCTGAGCTCGCTCGTCGCCGCCTGGATCACGCCGATTCTGGCGCCCCTGCAGCACTCTCCCTACCTCTTCCTCGGGGCGATCGGCCTGCTGACCCTCGTCATTCGGCTCTTCGTCCCACTCCAGCCGACCGTCCTGCTCATGATCATCTCCTTACTCCCCGTTGCCACGAACTTTGGCTATAACCCGTTTACGGTCGCCCTGATCGTACTGGCGATGAGCAATAACTGGTTCGTGCCGCAGCAGAACTCGGTCTACCTCGGCGTCTACTCAGCGACGGACGAGAAGTCCTTCACCCATCAGATGGCGAAACCGATGGCCATCGCTCACGCCCTTCTCGGCCTACTCTGCATCCTCGCCTCCGTCCCGGTCTGGCAATGGATGAACTTGGTCCCCTAAACCAAGGCGGTCAAAAAAGAGGAGGGCTCCCCATGAAGCGCATCCAACTCCTGGATACGACCCTGCGGGACGGCGAGCAGACCCCGGGTGTACGGTTCAGCCCGGAAGAGAAGCTCGACATTGCCAAGCAGCTGGCCCGACTCGGTGTTGATGTGATCCAGGCGGGCTTCCCGATCACCTCCACGGGTGAGTTCCATGCCGTGCAGATGATCGCTCGCAATCTGCGCGGCGTCGTCGTCTCCGCCTTTGCCCGCACGACGGCCGATGACATCAACACAGCCTTTGAGGCGGTCAAGGAGGCGGAGACGCCCCGCATCGACTTGGTCTTAGCCACCTCACCGATCCACATGACGCACAAGCTGCGCAAGACGCCTGAGCAGGTCTTGCAGATGGCGGTCGAGGCGGTTCAGTACGTCAAGAAGCTGGGCTGTGTCTGCCAGTTCTACGCTGAGGACGCCACTCGTAGCGATTGGAACTTCCTCGTGCAGGTCTTCTCCGCCATCGCAAGCGTCGGTTGTGACGTGCTCTGCGTACCGGACACGGTCGGCTACACAGTGCCGCGCGAACACTACAAGCTCTTCCGCTTCCTGAGCGACAACGTCGATCGCCCGGCGGAGGCCATCTTCGCCGCCCACTGCCACAACGACTTGGGGATGGCCACCGCCAACACCCTGGCCGCGATCGAAGGGGGCGCCCTCCAGGCCGAATGCACGATCAACGGCATCGGTGAGCGGGCTGGCAACGCGGCCCTCGAAGAGGTCGTGATGGCCCTCTACACCCGCAAGGACTACGTGGACTACGAGGGCGCCCAGTTCGCCGTCAATACGCGAGAGATCTACCGCACCTCCCTCCTGGTGAAGCACCTGTGCGACATCCCGGTCCAGCCGAACAAGGCGATCGTGGGCGACAACGCCTTCGCCCATGAGTCCGGCATGCACCAGGATGGCATTCTCAAGGAGCGCTCCACCTACGAGATCCTCTCGCCGGAGGAGGTAGGCGTCGCTCGGTCCGTCTTCGTCCTCGGCAAGCACTCCGGGCGCCACGCCCTCAAGCAGCGCCTCTACGAGCTTGGCTACAAGGTGGAGGATGGAGAGCTGATCCGGATCTACCACCGCTTTAAGGCCTTCTGTGACACCGAGAAGCGGGTGACGGATGCCGACCTGCTCGGGCTCCTCCACGAGGACCGCGTAGCCTGCAGCAAGTCCAAGCAGACCTAACCGCAAAGCAGATCCCCCGGTCGCCGTGCAGGGCGACCGGGGGATCTTGTATGAGGTGGTTAGCGCGTAGCCATGCGCTCCTCGAAGGCCTGGATCTTCTCGACATGGCGCAGGGTCAAGGCGATCTCGTCCAGCCCCTGCAGAAGCTTCTGGCGCCTCGACTCATCCACCTGGAAGGGGAGCGAGAGCCCCTCCGAGTCGGTCAGGCAGCAGTTGATCAGGTCGGCCGTCAGCTGGTAGCCCGGGCTGGCCGCCTTGGTCATCAACCCCTGCCACTGCTCCGCCGGCAGCGTGATCAAGAGCAGGCCGTTCTTGCCAGCGTTGCTGGCGAAGATGTCAGCGAAGGACGGAGCGATGATCACCCGGAAGCCGTACTCTTGCAAGGCCCAGACGGCGTGCTCCCGGGAGGAGCCGGAACCAAAGTTGGGCCCGGCAATCAGGATGGAGGCGCCCTGGTACTGCGGCTGGTTGAGCGGGAACGACGGCAGGGGGTTGCCCGCCTCATCGAACCGCCAGGCGAAGAAGAGGATCGGCCCGAAGCCGGTCCGCTCGATCCGCTTCAGGAACTGCTTGGGCACGAGCTGGTCGGTATCCACGTTCGAGCGGTCAAGCGGGACGACGGTCCCTGTATGGGTTGTAAAGGGTTGCATCTCTCTACCTCCTAAACACCGGCCGGCACGCGGCTCGATCGCAGGTCGACAAGGTGGCCGTGGATCGCGGCAGCAGCGGCCATGGCCGGGCTAACCAGATGGGTCCGGCCGCCGGCGCCCTGGCGCCCTTCGAAGTTCCGGTTCGATGTGGAGGCACAGCGCTCACCCGGCTTCAGGACATCCGGGTTCATCGCCAGGCACATCGAGCAGCCTGCCTCACGCCAGTCGAAGCCCGCCGCCTTGAAGATCTGGTCCAGGCCTTCCGCCTCGGCCTGCCGCTTCACGGCCGCCGAACCCGGCACGACCATTGCGTAGACGCTAGGCGAGACCTTCTGCCCCTGGATCACCACTGCCGCCGCCCGCAGATCCTCGATCCGGCCGTTCGTACACGAGCCGATGAAGACCCGATCGATCTTGATGGCGGTCATGGGCGCACCAGGCTCCAGGCCCATGTAACGGAGGGCGTCCCAGGCGGCTCGCTGCAGGACCGGGGTCGGGAACTGATCCGGGTGGGGGACGCTCCCTGTCACCGGGACGACCTGGCCCGGGTTCGTCCCCCAGGTGACCATCGGGGCGAAGTCGGCGGCCTTGAGCACGATCTCCCGATCGTAGACGGCGCCGGGATCCGAGGTGAAGGTTCGCCAGCGGGCGACAGCCTTCGCCCAGGCCTCGCCCTGCGGGGCATGGGGGCGCCCCTTCAGGTAGGCGAAGGTCACATCATCCGCGGCGATCATCCCTGCCCGGGCGCCCGCCTCGATCGACATATTGCAGACCGTCATGCGCCCTTCCATGGAGAGCGAACGGAAGGCCTCGCCGACGTACTCGATCACGTAGCCGGTCGCCCCGTCCGTCCCGAGGTGGCCGATGATCCCCAGGATCAGGTCCTTGGCTGTCACCCCAGGCGGGAGAGCGCCGTCGACCCGGATCGCCATCGTCTTGGGGCGCCCCTGCCAGAGCGTCTGGGTCGCTAGGACGTGCTCAACCTCGCTGGTACCAATGCCGAAGGCCAGGGCGCCAAAGGCCCCGTGCGTCGCTGTATGGCTATCACCGCAGACGATCGTCTTGCCCGGTTGGGTCAGCCCCAACTCCGGTCCGATCACGTGGACGACCCCCTGCGTGGGGTCATGCAGGTCGTGCAGGGTAATGCCGTTCGCCTGGCAGTTGGACCGGAGGGCGTCCAACTGCTGCAGCGCCACCGGATCCGTCAGCGGGATGGAGCGCTCCCAGGTCGGGACGTTGTGATCCATCGTCGCGACCGAGAGGTCCGGCCGGCGGACGCTCCGCCCTGAGAGGCGCAGCCCCTCAAAGGCCTGCGGGGAGGTCACCTCATGGATCATGTGCAGGTCGATGTAGAGTAGGGCCTGTCCGTCCGGCTCGGCATGGACCAGGTGGGCGTCCCAGATCTTATCAAATAAGGTTTTCGGGCTCATGCTTATCCTGCGCCTCCTCAGATTTCGGCCGACGGGCGGCCGTCGCCGCCTTCCGCCATCTGGCGGTTCAGCCACTGCTCAAGCTGTGCAATCTGGGCCGAATCTGCCTGGAACTGGACCGCTACGACATAACCACCGATCCGCTCATTGACGCGGACCACCTCCGCGGACAGGTCCCGCAGGTAGAAACCGGAGCCGAGCGAGAGGACTAGGCGGACCGGGGCGCCCACCGTACAGATCGTCTCGGTCTGGAACGAGGCCCCGCCCGCGCTCAGATCCCGCAGTTCGGCAGGGGCGAGCCCACCGTCCTCAAGGAGGAGTTGCACAGGCAGCTTGACGTCCAGGCGAGGATGACGGCGGCGGTGTCCGACCTGGAACGGCCCTTGTAAATGAATCGACAACGTTGAAGCCTCGCCGGTCAACTCACAGCGGGCCCAATAGACCGTCCCCTGCTCGACGACCTCCAAGGTTGCCGTAGCGGCTATAACCGGGGCCTGCAGACCGGGTAGGCACTCAACCTGAAGCTCGGAGCCACTACGGTCCATCAGGATCCCCATCAACCGCTCAGCCCGTTCCTGCGTGCTCGCGTCAAGCAGGGTGACCCGCACTGGGCACCCCCTTCCGACGTTTGATGCAAGGCGATCCGGCACGGGCTCTACCAGACGCTCGTTCACACCCCGACCTCCTTCCAATCCTTCTATCTATATAAACGAGACCTTTTACGATAAAGTTCGATACGTTCTGGACGATACTTATAATTCCAGAAAAATGACGCAGGTCTTTACAAAAATACAACATTCGTCTAAGATGGAACTATCAGGAAGATAGGAGGGGTAAGATGATCCAATCACTGCGGACTGCTGGTCTTCCGTCTGCACACCAACAGCAGTTCCTGCTCACCTTCCAATCGGTCTCGTACCGCTATCAGCAGGCAGACCAATCTGTACCAGCGGTAGAGAACCTGACCCTGACGATCCCGATCGGTTCCTTCGTGGCGGTTGTCGGCCCCAGCGGCTGTGGCAAGTCGACCCTGCTTCACATGGCCTCCGGCATCATGCCCCCCTCGGCGGGCCAAGTCATCCTACATGGCAAGCCGTTACAAGGACTCGCTTCAAACGTGGGGTACGTACTCCAACAGGACGGTCTCCTGCCTTGGAAGACGGTCGCACAGAACGTAGGACTGGCCCTCACCTTGAAAGGGCTGAAGCCGGACCAGATCCAAGACGAAGTGGCCGATTGGCTGAAGCGGACCGACCTGAGCCGATTTGCCCAGTCCTACCCCTCCCAGTTATCTGGCGGCATGCGCAAGCGAGCTGCCCTCGCTGCCTCACTCATTAATCACCCGGAACTCCTACTTATGGATGAGCCGCTCTCAGCCTTAGACGTTCAGACCCGTATCCTTATTGGTAACGAACTCCTTACCTTATGGCAAAGGGATCGGAACACGGTGCTCCTCGTCACGCACGACCTCGAAGAGGCGATCGGCATGGCCGATTACGTCGTCGTCCTGACCGCCCGCCCGGCCCGGGTCCGGGCTGTCTACCCGATCGACCTGCCCCGTCCCCGCGATCTCTCCTTGATCCGGCTGACACCGGAGTTCCAGGACCTCTACAGCGCCATCTGGACCGATCTGCGGGAGGAGGTGCTGCGGGCTCATGTCCATCACCCGTAACCCCGCACGCCTGCTTGTTGCATCGCTGCAACTGATCCTGGCCGTGGTCGGTCTGCTGGGCTGGGAGTGGGCGGCCCGCTCCACCCCGAAGATTCAGTTCCTCCTGAGCCGTCCGACGTTGATCCTGAACCGTTTGGTGATCTGGCTGGAGTCGATCTACACCTACCGGGATATCATGCTGACGCTGAGCGAAACGGTGATCGGCTTTGTGGTCGGCGCCCTGGCTGGCTTCGCTCTGGCGGTGGTCTGCTACTACAGCCCGTTCCTGTATCAGGTGATCCGTCCCGGCCTGGAGATGCTGAACGCCATGCCGCGGGTCGTCTTTACCCCGCTCTTCCTGCTGTGGTTTGGGCTTGGGCTAACGTCCAAGGCGGTCATGGCGGCCTCCCTCGTCCTCTTCATCGTCTTCGTCGGCACCCTCTCCGGACTGCAGGAGGTCGATCAGGGCCTCATCAACCGACTCCGGGTGATGGGCGCCAACCACTGGGATCTGTTGCGCCATGCACTGATCCCCTCTGGCCTGACCTGGGTCTTCTCCAGCCTGCGCTCCTCCGTCGGCTTCGCCCTAGCGGGCGCCGTGGTAAGCGAGTACCTGGGCTCCAGCAAGGGGCTCGGCTATCGGATCGCCCTAGCGGAGGGGAACCTGGACTCGACCGGCATCTTCGCCGGGCTCATGATCCTCGGTGTGGTCGTCCTGGGAATGAACACAGGACTGTACAAACTGGAGCAACGACTGATGCCCTGGAAGGCATAAAGGCACGAAAAAGCACCCTCCGGCGAACCGGAGGGTGCTTTTTGGCGCTTAGGAAGGGCGCCGCTTGAAGTTCAGGCCACGCTGGAGCTTGGAGACGGGGGAGGCCCGTAGATCGCCATCCGCCAAGGCGTAGAGCTCGCGCTCGATCTCCCGGAGGATCGACTCACTGATCTTCCCCTGCTTCGCCTCCACCTCCAGATCGAAGAACGGAGAGGCGACGACGTTCGGATACTCGACGACGTCCAGGGAGACGACTGCGAAATCCCCAACATGGATCTCCGTGCGGGCCTGTCGAATCTCCAGCGAGGGGACGAGACCGCCACACTCCTTGCCGTTGGCGAAGGCCGCTACTGGGAAAGGACCCTCCCCGACGAACTCCTTGATCAGGCTCATGACCCAGTCGAGCCGGGCCTGGTCGAGGGGCTCTTCGACCTCCTCACGACGGGTGAGGGCGCCGTTCTGGCTACCCCCACGCTTCATGGTGACGAAGGCCTCCTGGCCCTTCACCCGAAGGCGAAGCCCAACGCCGTTCTTGGCGAGCAGGTGGTCGGGAGTGTCGTAGTAGACATCGAACATCTCATAGGCGCGGACAGGGCCGGTGGGCAGGTTGGCCAGCTTCGGCCGGGCCAGAATCTTGGCGAAGAGGGCGGCGGGTCCACCCTGGATCGCCAGATTGACGTTGAGTCGGATCTCAATCTCCATCGTCTATCGAGCCGCCTTCCACTGTGCGTTTCTCTATCTAGCTGACGAACGCTTGCCAGACTTGGTTCCCAAGTCGAAGGCCTCTGTCGGTCAGGCGAAGGTTCTCCCCTTCCCACTCAAGCAACTCTTGCGCGAGGAAGGGGGCGATCGTCTCGCCCCAGACCGACTGGATGCTAACGCCGAAGCGGTCTTGGAAGCGGGTATTGCTCACCCCGTCCCGCAGGCGGAGGCCGACCATCATCGTCTCAGCCATCTCACCCTGGCGGTCGATCACCTCGCCAGCCTCCACCGGCAGGGCGCCGCGCTCCAGGGCGCCCCGGTAGGCAACCGGGGTCTTCAGGTTCCAGAACCGGTACTGCTCGCCACCCCGACCGGGGGCCGTCTCAATCTGAGCGCCACCTTGGATACGTGAGGCGGTCAGCCGGGGGCGGGGAGGCCCTAGGTTGGCAAGGGGCGCCGCCAGGGGCAGGAAGGAGTGGGCGCCGCAGCCCAGACCCAGGTAGGGCTCGTTCCGCCAGTAGACCTGGTTGTGACGGCACTCGTAGCCTGGGCGGGCCCAGTTGGCTACCTCATAGTGCCTAAAACCCGCCGCCGCCAGCCGCTCCTGAACATGGCTGAACATCTCCTCCTCCGCCTCCTCGGGCGGCAGGAGCAGCTTGCCTGCCTGCTCCTCGACCCAGAAGGGCGTCCCTTCCTCGACGATCAGGGAGTAGCAGGAGAGGTGGGTTGGGCCGAGGGAGAGCGCCCAGTCGAGCGTCTCGGCCCAGTCAGCGGGGGTCTGACCCGGTAGGCCGTAGATCAGGTCTAGGTTGATGTTGGTGAAGCCTGCCCGGCGGGCGGCCTGCACCGCCGCCTCCACCTCAGCTGGGGAGTGGATCCGGCCCAAGCGCTGGAGCAGGTGGGGCTGGTAGGCCTGGACGCCGAAGGAGACCCGGTTGGCGCCGGCCTGGAAGGCCGCAGCGAGCTTCTCGCCCTCCAGATCGACCGTGCCGGGATTCGCCTCGATCGTCACCTCAGCTTCGGGGGCGACCTGGAAGTGGGTGAAGCAGCCCCGGATGACGGCGGCGAGTTGATCAGCCGCCAACAAGGTGGGCGTCCCGCCACCAAGGAAGATCGTGGGGACGTAGGGCAATCTCCGAGGACGGTGCGGTTTTAGCTCCGCAGGAGATTGCCCTACGGAGGTGGCACCTTGAAGTTCAGGACGTTCGGCCCAAGCTGCCATCTCCGCCAGAAGGGCCTGTACGTAGCCGACCTGGTCGTCCGGGTTCGACCCGGCGTAGGAGTTGAAGTCACAGTAGCCGCACTTCTGGACACAGTACGGAATGTGCACGTAGAGCGAGACCGGATTCACGTGAGATCCCTCCTGAACACCGTACAGAGGGGGACGGGCCCTCAACAAAACAGGGGCTGGCAGCGACGCCATCCCCTGTACCTCTCGGCTGGGCAGCCGCTATTCGTCCTCGTCGTTGGTCGAGAGGACGGCCATGAAGGCCTCCTGCGGAATCTCGACCGAGCCGACCGACTTCATGCGCTTCTTGCCTTCCTTCTGCTTCTCGAGCAGCTTGCGCTTCCGGCTGATGTCACCGCCGTAGCACTTGGCCAGAACGTCCTTGCGCATGGCAGAGATCGTCTCACGCGCGATCACCTTGTTGCCGATCGCCGCCTGGATGGGCACCTCGAACATCTGCCGCGGGATCAGCTTCTTCAGCTTGGCGGCCAGGATGCGGCCGATCTTCTCGGCCTTGTCGCGGTGGACGATGATCGAAAGGGCGTCAACCGGGAGGGCGTTCAGCAGAATATCCATCTTGACCATCTTCGACTCCTCGTAGCCGGCCAGTTCGTAATCGAACGAGGCATAGCCGCGAGAGCGGGACTTCAGCTGGTCAAAGAAGTCGAACATGATCTCAGCGAGCGGGAGGCGGTAGTGTAGCGCCACCCGCTTCTCGTTGAGGTAGTCCATGTTGACGAAGATGCCGCGGCGGTCCTGGCAGAGTTCCATCAGCGTGCCGACGTACTCAGACGGGCTGATCAACTGCGCCTTAACCATCGGCTCTTCCACCGTAGAGATGGTGGCGGTGTCGGGCCAGGCGGCCGGGTTCTCGATCGTGATCTGCTCGCCATTGGTCAGGTTGACCTTGTAGATCACGTTCGGCGCGGTCGTGATCAGGGCGAGGTCGAACTCCCGCTCGAGTCGCTCCTGGATGACGTCCATGTGCAGGAGGCCTAGGAAGCCGCAGCGGTAGCCAAAGCCCAGAGCGTCCGAGGTTTCGGGTTCGAAGGTGATCGATGCGTCGTTTAGTTGCAGCTTCTCCAGGGCGTCGCGCAGGCGAACGTAGTCGGCCGAATCGACCGGGTAGAGACCGGTGAAGACCATCGGGGTCGCCTTGCGGTAGCCAGGGAGCGCTTGTGCAGCCGGGTAGTCGGCACCGGTGATCGTGTCGCCGACCCGGACCCACTTGACCTCCTTGATCGCCGCCGAGAGGGCGCCGACCTCACCAGCCGAGAGCTCATCGACCGGGATCAAGCCGGGCCGGAAGACGTAGAGGTCGTCGACGATGAACTCCTTACCGGTCATCATGAACCGGATCTTGTCGCCCTTCTTCACCTTGCCTTCGAAGATGCGGAAGTAGCTGACAACGCCGCGGTAGGAGTCATAGAAGGAGTCATAGATCATCGCCTTGAGCGGCTCTGTGCGATCGCCGGAGGGCGAGGGGACGTAGGCGACGACGGCCTCCAGAATCTCCTTCATGCCGATGCCCGCCTTAGCGGAGGCCATGATGGCGATCGAGGTATCCAGGCCGATCACCTCTTCGATCTCCTTCTTCACCTTCTCAGGATCGGCGGAGGGGAGGTCGATCTTGTTGATGACCGGAATGATCTCCAGGTTGTTCTCCAGGGCCATGTAGACGTTGGCCAGGGTCTGGGCCTCGATCCCCTGGGCGGCGTCGACGACCAGGAGGGCGCCCTCGCAGCCGGCCAGCGCCCGGGAGACCTCATAGGTGAAGTCCACGTGGCCTGGAGTATCGATGAGGTTCAGGATGTACTCCTGGCCGTCATCGGCGGTATAGGCCATCCGGACGGACTGTGCCTTGATCGTAATGCCGCGCTCGCGCTCCAGTTCCATGTTGTCAAGGACCTGGTCTTCCATCTCGCGCTTAGTAAGAACGCCCGTATACTCGATCAGGCGGTCAGCCAGCGTCGACTTCCCATGATCGATATGGGCGATGATGCAGAAGTTCCGAATACGCTTCTGGTCCACCATGGTCGGTTAGTCTCTCCCGTCAAAACTATGTCGCATCATTATACCATTCGCTTGGGTCCGACTCAACGGAGTTTGGGGTTCCCCTGTGGGCGCCGCCGCGTGCCGGGCTTCGGGTACCCCTCTCGCTCCCGCAGGTCTTTGTTCCAACGTGGGTGTAGATGTTGACCTGAAGGTCGCTCGGAGGTACCCGAGACCCTCTGCGGCGGCAACTAGGAATAGCCTTCAGGTTGAGTCACACCCGGCTCATTCTTGCGTTTCCTTAGCTTTACTCTGCAAGAGCACCTAGCCATTCTGGTGTTTCCTTGGCTCTTCCCTGTGAGGGGGGGCGGGGCTTACTTCAAGTATGCGACTTTATGTTTGCAAAAAGTTGACAATATGTTGTCGGAATCTTTACATTGATAAATTGACGTTTAGAATATTGTGAGATATACTGGCCTCACATCATCTGTGTACGAGAGCAAAAAGGGGGGATCGAGTATGCAGATAGGGCGACGTGTTGCTAAGTTGCGGGCTTCGCATGGCGAGTCGTTGCGGGAGGCTTCCATTCGCACGGGGGTCTCCCATACGACGATCGCGCGGATTGAGAAGGGGGAGGTTTCCGGCTCGTTCCACTCTACGCTCAAGAAGGTTGCTGACGGGTATGGCGTTCGGGTGGAGTTCCTGCTTACGGGTCGTGACCCGAGGCAGAGTTTTGAAGAGGCGTTGCAGCGGCTCTCCTCGGGGGAGCGGAGCCGGCTGTACTTCCTGACGCCGCATGCACGAACCCAGATGGTCCTGGACTTTCTGGCAACGGAGTTTGCCCACGACTTCTCGTGGGAGCGGGTGATTCGCAACGCTGGACTCTCGTTCTCGAACGGGGCGACCCTGCTTCAACACTGGCAGGCGAGCCGCTTGACGGAGGAAGAGCAGCAACGCCTGTCCAAATCTCTCGCCAAGCTGACGGGCATTCCGCTCAGTTGGTTCCAAGCTGGCGTGATCGATCAGGAGGCGGAACCGCCGATGCCTGAGGAGTGGGCGCCCGCCTATGCCGCCCTGATCCGGCGAGCGGCGGCAGCCCAGATCCCACCGCATATGCTCTCGATTGCGCTGGATCTCTTGATGCTGAAACATGCCGAGGCCGCCCCGGCCCAGATGTAAAGAAAGAGGCCGCCCTCCCGCTCTGGGAGGGCGTTGCTATTGCGATGGGACCTCTTTGGCTGAGACCAGATCAGCCAGACCGGTGGCCAGGAGGGTGATCGCTCGCTCGGCCTGGGCGTAGCTGTTGGTGGCCGAGCCGATCTCCAGGAGGATCGCTCCGGGGAGAAGGTCCTGGTTGTAGCGATCCTCCTTGACGAGCACCGGCAAGGTGAGGCCTGGGTAACGCTTC
Source organism: Symbiobacteriaceae bacterium (assembly GCA_035298385.1). GTDB lineage: Bacteria > Bacillota > Sulfobacillia > Symbiobacteriales > Symbiobacteriaceae > DATGYC01. The sequence goes on from DATGYC010000048.1 coordinate 23,750, forward strand.
TCTAGTCTACCCATCAACTGATCGCAGAAGGACTCGTTAGCGGTCCAGCCTGCGTTCGTGCCGCCGATAATGCAGCGAATCTGGGCGACCTCCTGCCCGGCAATCTTCACCACGGGCGTGTAGTTCCAGGCTGCATCCCGGTGGATGTCGATCAAGACACGGGTTGTTGGCTCCTCTTTCAGGATCTGCTCAGCGGTGATCCGAGAGAGCAGGTAGGCGTTCTCATACTTCAAACGCTGGTGGCGCTGCTCCGAGTGGACCGTGACAACGCCTTGCTGGCTGAGTAGGGTCGCAAGCTTCTGCCCTAAGTCGACCACCGTCTTCTTCTGATGGTCTTCGGAACTGATCAGATCTAGGTCTTCGACTGCACTCAGCTTTAGCCCTGGGAACTCCGAGAGATAGGACTCCCAGTCGTGGGTGTGATAGATTCCGACCAGGGGCTGGGGCGGTGCAGGCTTAGGCTGCTCGGGCTCCACCTTCGGATTGGGGGGTTTCTTGTCAGGCTTAACCGCTACCGGCGGGACGTGGACGGTAGGGGTCTCCTCCCGCAGAAAGGGAAAGAGGCTTTGCAGGAAGGTCTTGGGCGCCCCCTCCCCAGGGCTTGTCCGATAGACGAGCAAGGCGACCTTCTGCTCCTGGCTCTTGCCGTCTGCCTCAACCAAGAAGGGTAGGCTGGCCCGCAGCAACTGGAGCGCGGTTCGCTGACTGGGCCGGAAGATCTCTAACCAGGCTGGTGTTCGGGGCGCCGCGGTCGGCAAGGCCGAGCCCTGATCATGGATCGACGCCGACTCTTGCTCAGGCGGAGTCTGCCTTGGGGTAGGCGTGGTCTGGGTCGGGACGGGGCTCACTGGCTGCGACGCGCTCTGAACGCGGGCGACGGTGGAGGCCGCTACGTCCTGGGGCGCCCGCCGGACCATCACCCCCAGAGTCAGGGCGATTAGGAAGAGGTATGCGAGGACAAACGGCCTTGCGGCAGGTCTCACGCTCTCCCTCCCCCCTCTCAATAAGCCTCCTAGAAGGTCTATTCAACATAGCACTGCATTATGACAACCAAGCAAAACAGCACCCCAGGTGGGGTGCTGTCCGTTATGTGCGCTTACTTAACGTTCTTAATCTCGTAGCGGATGACGCCAGCGGGGGCATCAACCTCAACAACGTCACCCTTCTTCTTGCCCAGGATCGCCTGGCCAACCGGGGACTGGTTCGAGATCTTATGCTGGGAGGGGTCAGCCTCCACGGAGCCGACAATGCTGTACTCAAGCGTGTCGCCATACTCCAGGTCGAGCAGCTCGACGTGCGAACCGAGGCGAACCTCGTCGCTATGGCCGGCATCCTCAATGACCTTGGCGTTGCGCAGGGTGTTCTCAAGGGTGGCGATACGCCCCTCGACGAAGGCCTGCTCATTGCGGGCGTCATCATACTCGGAGTTCTCGGAGAGGTCACCGTGGGACCGGGCTTCCTTCAGCCGCTCCGCGACTTCCTTACGCTTTGTATTCCGGAGGTAGTCAAGCTCCTCCTGAAGCTTCGCAAGGCCCTCAGGCGAGAGCACTACGGTCTTGGACTCGTCCATGCTAGTTCAGTCTCCTCCTACACAACAGCCCTTGACTTATCGCAGATCATTTTACTCTGTGCCTAGGGCTGAGGCAAGTGTTTTTGAATGGTGATGCATATCACGCAAAGAAGGGGCGCCCCGCGGGGGGCGCTCCTCGTGCAATTGACGCATCAACCGTGCAGATGAGCTAGGTTTCGTTCGGCATCCCAGTCGAGTCGCCGCCCTAGGGCGGCAGCCACCGGCAGCAGCGGCAGGATCAGCTCCCCTTCAAAGGTGAAGGGGGCAAAGGGCAGGGGTCGCTCTGTCCCGCCCATGACTGGAACGTCTTGGCTTAAGGTAACCCGCTGAAGGCCCCGGGTCAAGGTGACGCTCCCCGTCAACGCATCCTGCTCCAATCGGGCGCCCAGGGCGAGCGCCGCACCGGTGGCATCTAGGGTCGGCTTGCCGTCAAGCAGGGCGACGGGCCGGGGCAGAGAGAGCTGCTTTCCGCAGGCCACGATGCGCCCCAGCATCCCCTCCACCAAGCGCAAGTGGCGATAGACGATCCCACCGATCTGGGCGAGGTTATCAATGCCAACACCCAACCGGGGATCGGCCCTCAAGTCAGACATGACGGCCAGGAGATAGGCTCCCCGGGGAAGGAAGATGGCACCCACGTCATGCAAGTGCTGCGGGAGCGCACCCGTCAGGTGCGCCGTGGGCGCCGACCAGGGAAGGAAGCGAGGCGCCCAATTCGCATGTCGAGTGGTCAAGAGCCACTCTAGGAGCATGCCCCCGTGTGCGACGCCGCCCTCAGCCAACCGCATGGCTAGCCTTAGAAGGGCGCCCGCCTGCCGGGGGGAGAGTTGCTCGAGCTCAAATCCATCTAGCCCTATCTCCGTTGCCCAGTTTTGGAGAGCAGCCGGGTCCAGCGCCTTGCGGAGGAGCCGTCCGGCGGTCAGATCACCATCGACGATGGCGTACTGACAGAGTTGGCCCAGACTGAACCGCTCGCCGAAGGTTGCCTGCTGGAGGCGGCCAAACCCCGCGGTCCGATCACCGGGCTCATAGGTCACCAGCCGGCTAAGGTCTAGGCGCCCAGCGCTCGCTTCGGCCACGCAGTAGGCCGCCAAGAAGAGATGGTAGACCGCAGCGGCCGGTAGCCCCTCCCGAGCGTCCAGGTCGATCGTCTGGCCGCTCTGCAACTCCTCCACCCAGATGGCATAGCGGCCTCTCTGGCGGTCCCGGAACGCCTGCAGCGATCGCCTTAGTTCAGCCATCGTTGAGCGGACGATCGGTATCGGATACGTAGCAGGAACCACGTCCATCACCTCGCCTCCCGAATCTTACGGAGGACGAATTCGGGGGCGTGGTAGCCGCAGCCTTTGCCCTAGGAGTCAAAACTAGAACTGGTGATCCCGCCCGGAGAGCTTCGCCTTCATGCGGGCTTCTAACATCTCAGCGGTCTCGCCATAGAAGGTGAGAGGGGCTTGGTCCGGGATGTAGAGTGTTGACTGCCAGCCACCAAAGAATGTGCCAACAACGAAATAGTACCCCTTACCCTCGACCTTGATCGACCAGCGGTCCTCACCGGGGACGACTGTCGCTTCCATCCGACCCGCCAGACTCTCTGCCACTTCCGTCAGCGTCATGGGTGGTACCTCCTTCTACTTGGATGGGGCCTGCTTGAAGCGGTGCAGGTTTGGCCACCAGCGGTCCGGTTCCAGCCCGAGCCGCCAGAGGGCGATTCCCTTCAGGTTGTATTGATAGGCCAGGTGGAGCTTCGCCTCCAGGCTACGCTCGTCGCCCCACCAGGCGACTCGCTTTCCCTCGGGGGACTGCCATTCGGCGTGGTACTCGGCGGCCACTGGGTCCCAGGCTGCCTGGGCGCCCGCCTCCGCAACCCGGTTGGTCAGGAAGGCGCCCCCGTAGGAGGCGTTCTGGGCCGAATCCTCGACCCATTCATAACCGAAGAGCGGAACGCCTAGAATTAGCTTCTGGGAGGGAATAACACCGACGGCGTAGCGGACGACCGCCTCGGTCCAGTCCAAGGGCGCCACCGGTCCAGCCTCGCCGCCCAGGTAATGTCGATCATAAGCCATCAGGTAGATGAAGTCAGCCGCCTGACCGATGCTGGGGTAGTCGATCTCGCCGCCAAAGCCGTTGCGATTGTCGCTCTGCTTGGCTGGGACCGCGACCGAGAGGGTCAGCCCCTCCTTGTGCAGGGCCGCCGCCAACCGCTTCAGCCAAGCGGTGTAGCCATCCCGATCAGAGAGGTAGACCCCCTCAAAATCGATCTGGATACCGCTACCTTCGAAGTCTCGGACCTTGGCGAGGATCCCATCGATCGCCCGCTGGCCGACCTGCTGGTCCGCGACGATCGCGTGTGCTAGGTCTGCGCTAAAGCCGTCCGTATTGAAATTACCAAAGAGCAGGACCCGCTTCTTGGGACCGGTCATCCCCTTGATGGGGAACGGGTCCTGGCCGGTTACGTTGCCAGATTTGTCAAAGCCCCAGCCGAACAGGATCACTTGGTCGAGCCCCTCCGATTCACGGGCGACGACAGCGGTCGAATCAGAATCGTAGTCCACATGCCAACCGGTCAGCCAAAAGCCGATGGATGGCGGGCTGGTATCTCTGGGCATATTAAAAGCGGCCCGCCAGGTCTCTGGGCGCCAGAGCGACTCACTCTCCGTAACGGCACCGAGTTTGTACCCAGCGAAGCCGACACCAGCAAGGGCGCCCCCGACGAGGGAGAGCGCCACAAGGCGCCGAAATAGATATCGCAAGTAGCAATCACCCCGCTAAGTAAGACGAACGGATTGACATCATGGTATCAAAGATGATATACCCTTGTATGCGGAAAGCAAGCAGTAGTGACGACACGTGCCTACTGATGCTTGCATGAGAGTGCGACGCGTGATATAATGCGTGTGTTGGAGGTGAGGATAATTGGCTAACATCAAGTCTGCTATGAAGCGCGCCCAGCTCGCCGTCAAGCGGAATGAGCGCAATAAGATGGTCAAGTCCAGCCTCCGGACGGCGCTCCGCAAGTGCCGCGAGGCCGCGGGTACGGAGATCGCTGCCGCCCAGCTGAGCACTGCCTTCGCCGCTCTGGACAAGGCTGCCTCGAAGGGTGTTATTCATAAGAACACCGCGGCCCGTAAGAAGAGCCGCCTGGCAAAGGCCTTCGCTAAGGCTCAGGCCTAAGCAATAGCAAACGGAAAAGTCCACCTGCAAGCAGGTGGACTTTTTGTTTTTTATTTTTGTTGCTGGGTGGTCGATTAGACCCCCATCAACTCGACAACGAGTGCCTCCAGCGTCAGTCGCGGTTCGGCGCCGGACTTGATCGCTAGGTCGGCCTCCAAGAGGCGGCAGATCGCCGTCAGGATCTCGTCCCGCTCATACTGCTTGACGGAGCCGCTCATCTTCTCGTAGACGTACGGATGCATCTTGATCAGGCCTGCGGCCTCCCGAGGCGGGAGGTAGCGGGCCTGTAGCGATTTTACCTGGAGGATCTGCCGGAAGCGGTTGGTCAGGGCGGCCATCACCTGGAGCGGGTGGTCGACCTGCCGAAGGACTTGGTCCAAGAGTTGCATCGCCCGAGGGCGCTGCTTCAGCATGACCGCCTCGGTCAGGCGGAAGATCTCGGTCTCCGCCACACCGCTGACGAGCAGGTCGACCGCCTGCCGGTCGATCTCCTTCTGGTCGCCTACATAGAGGGCCAGCTTCTGTAGCTCCATGTCGATCAAGCGCAGGTCAGGCCCCAGCTTCTCCACGAGAAGCGAAGCGGCTGGGCCAGCCAGCTTCTTGCCGGCGCTGGTGGCGCGGGACTGCGCCCACATGACGGCGTCGTCCGGCTTGAGGGACTGGCACTCGACCAGACCGTCGCGGGCGCCCACCGCCTTCGTCGTCTTCTTCCGGCTGTCCACGGTCTCACCGACCACGAAGACCAAGCAGGTCGACGGGATGGGCTCCTTTAGGTAGCGCAGGAGCGCCTCCTCGCCACCGGCACCGGCCCCCTTCTCCTCGTTCTCCTCCTCATCGGACTCCTCGGCGCCCCCCTTGCGCCGCTTGGCGCTGAAGAAGGGGGCCTCCTTCACCCAGACGAGGCGCCGCTCGCCGAAGAAGGGCGGGGTCTGGGCCATCTGCAGGGCGCTGCTTAGCTGGTCGGGCCCTGGCTGATGGACCGACTCGTTGAAGTCGGCCGTCTCAGGCATCAGGATCGCCGCCTTGAGCGCCTGGACGACCTCATTGACCAGAAAGGACTCCTGACCGTACAGGAGGTAGACCGGGGCGATCTCGCCCTGTCGGATCTGCTGTAGCGCCTTTCGTTGCTCCACGTCCGGAACACACTCCTTTAGCTACAGAGTTCGTTGCGGGGGCGCAGGGAATCCTCTTCCGTTGCCCGAAGTGAAAAGGGACCGCCTAGGTATTGGATAAAGCGTCCTGTAAACTCCCTACAAGAGGTGTCGCCCGTGCGCCGTGGCCCCGCCTTGATTCTGCTTGGCTCGCTCCTGCTGGGCGCCGCCTGGGCTGGCGCCGAGTCGACCCGCTCGACCTGGGCCCAACTAACGAACTTCAACCCGCCACCGGTCGTTCAGCCGGTGGCTGCAACCACTCCCGCCCTCACCGGGCGGGTCCTTTGGCTTTCGATCGAAGGGCTGAGCCCCCGAGAGGCCAGCCTGATGCCAACCCTGCAGTGGCTGGTGGGCCGGGGCGCCCGGCTCACGCTAACGGGGACAGAGCCGCTGACGCCCGCGGCTACCTTCGCCACCCTTCTGACCGGGGCCCCGCCCACGGTCCACGGGGTGATGCTCCCTGGCCGGACCGCCCCGCTCGGGGCAGAGACGATCCTGGGCGCCGCCCAGCGGCTGAAGCTACAGGCGAGGCTACTGGGTGGCCCGACGGGCGCCCCCCTCCCCGCAGGGGCGGAGGCCCGGCTGGCGGCCCTGAAAGCGGCTAGCGGCGGTCCTGAAGCCCTCACCCTGGTCGCCCTGGACGACCTGGCTGTTGCGCAGAAGAAGCTCGGTCTGGCCGATCCGGCCCAAGC
>DATGYC010000049.1:0-1561 GCA_035298385.1 Symbiobacteriaceae bacterium
CCGCAGCTCGGGCAGGCGTACCGCCCCAGATGGGCGTAGTAGTAGACCGCATAATCGTAGGGCGCCCCGCAACGCACGCAGTGCTTGGCGTCCGAGGTCTGGTTCATCTCCTGCGTACCGATCCCATCCGCCTCGATGCCGTAGTAGAACGGCAGGACGCCGTCGCGCATCCCGAGCCGGGCACAGTTCGGATCGTCGGCGTTCAGGGCGGCCTTGGCGCCCTTCGCCAGCTGCTCCAACCCCCGACCGACGAAGTTGACCGTATGCTCCAACTCGCCATATCGGTCGAGTTGGTCGCGGAAGAAGTTGGTGACGATCGCGGCCTTCGGTCGGATCTCCTTGCAGGCCTGGGGCATCGTCGCCTCATCAATCTCCATCAGACCGGCCGTCCCTCGCACCCGCCCGGTCCACGTGGCGTTCTGCAGGAAGGCGGTCGTCAGTCCGGTGATCAGGTTGGCGCCAGCCCGGTTGTGGGTTAGGCGCTGACCATCTGCCTCTAGGATCGCTGAGAGGAGCTTGGCCGTCGTGGTCTTGCCATTCGTGCCGGTGACGGCGATCACCCCGCCCTTCGGCTGAGCGGCCAGGCGACGAAGCAGGTTCGGATCCAGGCGTCGGGCCAGGCGCCCCGGTAACGTCGTGCCCCCGCGCCCCGAAAGCCGGGTTGCGGTCACAACGCCCTTCCCCAGCCAGATCGCCGCGAGTCCCCGCAGGTTCATGATGCTCCCTCTTCTCGGCAGGCAAGACCCTTTCGGCGCCTGCTGTTCTATGATAGGGTGGTGGTGGGCACCCTCCGCGGGCTTTGCGATGGTTGCCCATCAGCCAAGGAGAGAGTCCCCTTCCATTAGACGATGATCTCCGCCTAGGAGGTTAGCAGTAGATGAAGAGATGGTACCAGAAGATCGGTGGATGTAGCATCCTGCTCCTGCTGTTGGTGGGTTGCGGATCTGCCACTCCGCCTGTAACCGATGAGACCCCCACAGTCAAAGCGCATGTCCGGGAGGGCTATCCGCCCCTGCCGGCGGTGGGCGAACCCTCCCCGCTAAGCGGCGCAAACCCGTTTGGACTCTATGCGGCGCCCCCGAGCCCTGCGACGGTTGAGGCGCTCGCCAAGGGCGTCACCTCGCCGGATGGCCGTTTCCGCGCAGCCCTGGCCGATCAGGGCGCCTGGGCTGTCCGGGTCGACGGCGCCTGGTTCTGGCAGATCGAGCTGACCACGGTCACCCCAAACGGTCAGTCCACCCCGCAGGGGGCAGCGGGCAATCAGACGGGGCAGGCTGCCCAGCAACCGCTGGGGCCACAGGCTGGTCAGACCGCACTCGCGCCGTCCACCCAGACCCAAGCAGCGACCGCGCTTGGCGGCTGGACCCCAATGGGCCAGCTACTGGTCCAAGCCTCTGGTGGCGCTTGGTTTGAAGCGAATCCCCTGACGGCTACCGTAACACCTTTGGCCCCCTTCTGGCAAGGGCGGGTAGGCCTCCTCGTCTCGCCCAATGACAAGCAGATCCTCTACACCCAGACGGGTCCGAAGGGGCCACAGGTCTGGGTCGCCAACCGGGACGGC
>DATGYC010000050.1:0-2841 GCA_035298385.1 Symbiobacteriaceae bacterium
TCCAGCTCGATGAAGCCGAACTCGGTCGACATCCAGAGGACGAGCTCCTCGCACAGCCGGCTCAGATGCGTCATAACCAGGGCCGAGATCGAGAGGAACTCGACCACGAAGTCCCGGTCGCTAACGGCGTCCATCGAGTTCGGGTAGACCCCGTCGAAGCCGAGCTGCGCGGCCACGAACTGCCGATCGATCGGGAAGGTGGTGCCAGCGATCGCACCGGCGCCCAGCGGCAGCAGGTTGACCCGCTTCAGCGAGTCCTGCAGGCGGGAGATGTCACGCTGGAACATCCAGACGTAGGCCATCAGGTGGTGCGCCAGCAGGATCGGCTGCGCCCGCTGCAGATGGGTGTAGCCCGGCAGGATCGTATCGATGTTCGCCTTCGCCTGGCCGATCAGCGCCTCCTGCAGCGCCTGCAGGAGCTTGACCATGCTGACGGTCTGGGTCCGGACGTAGAGGTGCATATCGGTCGCGACCTGGTCGTTCCGGGAGCGCCCGGTGTGCAGCTTGCCGCCCACCGGCCCGATCTGCTCGATCAGGGCCCGCTCGACCGACATGTGGATATCCTCATCGGCGACGTCGAAGGTGTGCTCGCCAGAGCGGATCGACTCGCGGACCGCCTTCAGTCCGGCGGCGATCGTCTCCGCCTCATCCGCACCGATGATGCCGCACTTACCGAGCATCGCCACGTGGGCGAGCGAACCGGCGATATCCTCTTCGGCCAACTGCTGATCAAAGCCGATCGAGGCGGTGTACTGCTCGACAAGCGCCTCGGTAGACTTGGTGAAACGGCCGCCCCAGAGCTTGCTCATCTACTTGCCCTCGTGGACGCCGGCGCCGACCTTCAGGCGCAGGGCCTGCAGGCGGATGAAGCCGGTGGCGTCGCCCTGGTCATAAGCGCCGTGGTCGGCCTCCATGGTGGCGATGTTGGCGTTGTAGAGCGAGAGCGGGGACTGGACGCCGGCGCCCATGACGTTGCCCTTGTAGAGCTTCAGGCGCACGGTGCCGGTGACGGTCTTCTGCGACTCGCTGACGAGGGCCTGCACGCAGAGGCGCTCGGGGGCGAACCAGAAGCCGTTGTAGACCATCTCGGCGTACTTCGGGATCAGCGAGTCCCGGAGGCGCATCACCTCGCGGTCCATCGTGATCGACTCGAGCTTGCGATGGGCGGTGAAGAGGATCGTGCCGCCAGGGGTCTCGTAGATGCCGCGGGACTTCATGCCGACGAAGCGGTTCTCGACCATCTCGATCCGGCCCACGCCGTGCTTGCCGCCGATCTCGTTGAGCAGCTCCATCGTCGCGAGCGGCGAGAGGGCCTGGCCGTTGACGGCGACGCAGTTGCCCTGCTCGAAGGTCAGCTCGACGTACTCAGCCTCAGCCGGGGCGTCCTGGGGATCGACGCTCAGGACGTACATCCCCTTGTGCTCCGGAGCGGTCGGGTCGAACCAGGGATCCTCGACGATGCCGGCCTCAAAGGAGATGTGCAGGAGGTTGCGGTCGGTCGAGTAGGGCTTGGCGGCCGAGGCCTTGACGGGGATGCCGTTCGCCTCAGCGTAGGCGATCATCTCGGCACGGCCCGGGAACTGCGCACGGAACTCGGGCAGGCGCCAGGGCGCGATCACCTGCAGGGACGGGGCGAGGGCAGCCGCGGTCAGCTCGAAGCGGACCTGGTCGTTCCCCTTGCCGGTGGCGCCGTGGGCGATGGCGGTGGCACCCTCAGCGAGGGCGATCTCGACCATGCGCTTGGCGATCAGCGGGCGAGCGATCGAGGTGCCCAGCAGGTACTGACCCTCGTAGAGGGCGCCCGCCTGGAACATCGGGTAGATGAAGTCCTGGGCGAACTCGGCGCGCAGGTCCTCGATGTAGGCCTTCGAAGCGCCGGTGGCGAGGGCCTTGGCCTCGAGGCCGTCCAGCTCATCGCCCTGGCCGATGTCGGCGGTGAAGGTGATCACCTCGGCGTCGTAGTTCTGGGCGATCCACTTCAGAATGATGGAGGTATCCAAGCCACCGGAGTAGGCGACGACGATCTTCTGCTTAGCCATGGGTGTAGTGCTCTCCCTGCATAACGGCCACCATCAGCGCCTTCTGGGCGTGGAGCCGGTTCTCTGCTTCCTCAAAGACGATCGAGTTGGGGCCGTCGATCACGCTGGCTGCGACCTCTTCGCCTCGGTGGGCGGGGAGGCAGTGCATGAACGAGTAGTCGGGGCGAGCGTAGCGGACGAGGGCGTCATCGACCTGGTAGCCCTGGAAGGCCTGCAGGCGAATGGCCGACTCGGCCTCCTGGCCCATCGAGGTCCAGACGTCGGTGTAGATCACGTCGGCCTTCTCTACGGCCTCGCGGGGATCCTCGAATATCTCAAGCAGGGCGCCCGTCTTGGTGGCCTCCTCCTTTGCCCGCTTCCAGACGAAGTCGTTGACCGGATAGCCGGACGGAGCGCCGATGGTGAAGTGGAGGCCGAGCTTGGCGGCGCCCATCATCAGCGAGTTGGTGACGTTGTTGGGGTCGCCCACGTAGGCGATCTTGAGGCCGTGGAGGCGGCCCTTCTGCTCCAGGATCGCCTGGTAGTCGGCGAGGGCCTGGCAGGGGTGAGCGAGGTCGGTCAGGCCGTTGATGACCGGGACCCTAGCATGGGTGGCCAGGTCCACAGCGGTCTGGTGGGCGAAGGTGCGGATCATGATGGCGTCGAGGAACCCGGAGAGGGTCTTGGCGGTGTCATGGATCGTCTCGCCGCGGCCGATCTGCAGGTCGTTCTTGGAGAGGAAGAGGCCTGTCCCGCCGAGGTGGTAGATGCCGACCTCAAAGGAGACGCGGGTGCGGGTGGAGGACTTCTCGAAGATCATGCC
>DATGYC010000051.1:0-7214 GCA_035298385.1 Symbiobacteriaceae bacterium
CCGGGGTGGCTCTTGCCGGGGTGGCTCTTGCCGGGGTGGCTCTTGCCGGGGTGGCTCTTGCCGGGGTGGCTCTTGCCGGGGTGGCTCTTGCTTGGGTGGCTCTTGCCACCGCCCTTGCCGTGGCTCTTGCCACCGCCCTTGCCGTGGCTCTTGCCGCCGTCCTTGCCGTGGCTCTTGCCACCGCCCTTGCCGTGGCTCTTGCCGCGGCTCTTACCACCGCCCTTGCCGTGGCTCTTGCCACCGCCCTTGCCGTGGCTCTTGCCACCGCCCTTGCCGTCTCCCTTACCGTCTCCCTTACCGTCTCCCTTACCGTCGCCCTTGCCGTCGCCCTTGCCGTCGCCCTTACCGTCGCCTTGCGCTGAAGCTAACAAGCCTCTCTCCCGATCCATTGCATCCGAATTCTCCTGGTCCTTGGTCTTAGCCAGGCGAATGCTCCGAATATGGAAGATTGGAAAGTGGACAAGCTCGTCGGGCGACGTCGTGATCACGAGAAAATCATCTCCTAAGCCAAAGACAAGACCAGTGGTTGTTTCTGGACCGTGATCATAGACCTGAACCTTGTGCCCGAACATCATGCCAACAAGCCTAGCAAACGATGGCGGAAGCCCACTTATCATCCTCATGGGCAGATTGCGAGTGCTCCCTCTCGAATTGACCATCTCGCTGATGCTCTTGAGGTGGCGGAGCTGGTAGTGCACGAGGGTGCCGTCCTCGGTGACGAGGGTGACATAGTCATCATGCACACGCGCAATCGTCCCCGTGTTGGCATCTGGACCGCGGCGCCCGAGCCGCACGACTTTCCCGACAAAGCGTGAGACTTTGTCCCTGAATAGCGCCAACTCTGTTACCTCCCTGACTGAGGAGATGGTTCTCCGTTACCACTCTATGCCCGCGCCTTGGATTGGGTAACTCACCCCTCTGATAGTCGGACCAGGTATAGCGCAGGGTAGGCAAACCGACAATCAGTGCGGATGATTATTGAGACTGGATGCGAGTATGCCAACCAGGGCGCCCGGCGGAGCGACGCACCGGCAGAGACCGCACGCCGAAAACGAAACAAAAGAGGCGGTGGGCTTCGTGCCCACCGCCATCTGTCTTCTATTGCTTGGAGGCTCTGTAGCCAGCCGCTTCTGCATCCTTTCCCGTGGCAAAACAGGCCTCTGCACCGGTCTGCTGGTAGTTGCGTTGGCCAGGGGAATGGTAGATTCTCTCACCGGTGCTGCTGATGTTCCCCTTGATCTGCTCGTTGCCGCCCCAGAGACACTGGCCGTCCTTCGGTGACCACTGCGCCGGGGGCGCCCCGGTCCCGCCGCTGGCAGTAGCCGTTGTGTTGGCGTCAGGCTGCGTAGCCGCTCCAAGCCCCCACAGCCCCCGCTTGGCTGCCCGCGCCTCCTTCTGGAGTGCGGTGAACTCATCCACGTGCTTCACGTTGGGCGGGAAGGTGGCGACCTGCGCATACCCTTCCTGAACGAGTGTGCGGTTGAACATCTGATCACCGAGCCAGACATAAGCGAGCAAGCGACCGTACTTGTCTCGTTGCTCCACATCGAACTCCAGACCAACCTGCTTCCCAGTCAGTTGCGCCTTCGTAAAGGCGGATGCCTCTGGGCCGTAGGGCTGGACAGGCTTAGAGGGGTGAACCGTCTCGGGCGTATCAACCCCGATGAACCGGATATCCTCCTTCTTCCCCTGGAACATGACCTCAATCGTGTCACCATCGACCACGCGTAGCACGTCCACCATCGTCAGGTTGGCGGTCGTTGCAGGCCTGGGCGCTTCATGATTGGCCGTAGGATGGGGCGTGCTGAACGATAGGGACCCGCACCCGGTCAGCAGACCGAACATCATCAACCCCGTGGCCAGTACGACCCCTCTACGCTTCATTGACTGAACGCCTCCCGAACTATTTGACGTCAGTCTACCACAGAACACCCGTTCTGTCATGCGGAGCAGGAGGTGCTCCACCGCGTCAAGATAGCGACAGAAAGGGCGCCCCCGCAAGGGGACGCCCTCCGTATTACTCCTCGATGCCGGCAGCCTTCAGGCGGTTCATAGCCCGCCGTAGGGCCGCCTCGGCACGGACCCGGTCGAAATTAGCATGCCGCTCACGCAGCCGCTTCTCGGCACGAGCCTTCGCTTCCTTGGCGCGGGCGATATCAATCGTATCCGCCTCTTCGGCCGAGTCAGCCAGAATGGTGATCTGGTTCTTCGACAGTTCCAGGAAGCCGCCGTTGATGGCGATCTTCTTGGACTGGGCGCCCTGCTTGTAGCGCAGGACACCAAGGCCCAAGGTCGAGACCATCGGCGCATGGTTGTAAAGGATACCAAGCTGGCCTTCGACGACAGGGACGACGACCGCATCGGTCTGCACACCCTGCATCAGCGTCGCCTCGGGCGTAATGATGCGCAGCGACATCTCGCCTGCCATCTTACTTCACCTCGGAGAGCATCTTCTGGCCCTTCTCGACGGCCGCCTCAATAGTGCCGACCATGTAGAAGGCCTGCTCCGGCAGGTCGTCATGCTTGCCGTCCAGGATCTCACGGAAGCCACGGATGGTGTCCTTGATGTCAACGTAGACACCCGGGGTACCCGTGAAGGCTTCAGCCACGAACATCGGCTGGGTGAGATAGCGCTGGATCTTGCGAGCACGCGCAACGGTCAGCTTGTCATCGTCCGAGAGCTCATCCATGCCCATGATGGCGATGATGTCCTGCAGCTCCTTATAGCGCTGGAGGACCTTCTGAACGCCACGAGCGACATCGTAGTGATCACGGCCGACAACGTTCGGGTCCAGGATGCGGGAGGTCGAGTCGAGCGGGTCAACGGCCGGGAAGAGACCCAGGGCCGCGATGTCACGCGACAGAACCGTGGTCGCATCAAGGTGAGCGAAGGTGGTCGCAGGCGCCGGGTCGGTCAGGTCGTCAGCAGGCACGTAGACGGCCTGGACGGACGTGATCGAGCCCTTCTTGGTCGAGGTGATGCGCTCCTGCAGGTAGCCCATCTCCGTGGCCAGCGTGGGCTGGTAACCAACGGCGGAGGGCATACGGCCGAGCAGCGCCGAAACCTCGGATCCGGCCTGGGTGAAGCGGAAGATGTTGTCGATGAAGAGCAGCACGTCCAGGCCCTGCTCATCGCGGAAGTACTCCGCCATGGTGAGGCCGGTCAGGGCGACGCGCATACGGGCGCCCGGCGGCTCGTTCATCTGGCCGAAGACCATCGCAACCTTGTCGAGAACGCCGCCCTCACGCATTTCGTGGTAGAGGTCGTTGCCCTCACGGGTGCGCTCGCCAACGCCGGCGAATACCGAGTAGCCGCCGAACTTGTAAGCGATGTTGTGGATCAGCTCCTGAATCGTAACGGTCTTGCCGACGCCGGCGCCGCCGAACAGGCCGATCTTGCCGCCCTTGGCGTACGGGCAGAGCAGGTCAATGACCTTAACGCCCGTGACGAGCTGCTCGGTAGCCGGGTTGACATCCGCAACGCCAGGGGCGAGGCGGTGGATCGGAGCCCGCTGGGAGGTGGCCACCGGACCGGCCTCATCGATCGTGTCGCCCAGGACGTTGAAGATGCGGCCCAGGGTCGCCTCGCCAACCGGGACAGCAATCGGGGCGCCCGTGTCCGCGACGGTCTCGCCGCGGCGCAGGCCGTCGGTCGAGTCCATTGCGATGGTACGGACTACGTTGTTACCAAGGTGCTGCGCAACCTCAAGGGTCAGGTTGATGCTGCCCTTCTCGCCGCCGTTCTTAATGACGAGAGCGTTGTTCAGGGCCGGCAGTTGGCCGTCCGCAAACGCCACGTCAATAACGGCGCCCAAGATCTGCAGGATCTTGCCGTTGCTCACGTCTGTCGCCTCCTGTGACGGGGACCAAGCCGAACGGCCCCCGCCCTTATTGCCTACAAAGCGCGCCTAGCCCTGGAGGGCCGCAGCACCGCCAACAATCTCCGAGATCTCACGGGTAATCGCGGCCTGACGGGCCCGGTTGTACGCCAGCGAGAGCTTCGCGATCATTTCCTTCGCGTTGTCCGTGGCGTTGCCCATGGCCGTCATGCGGGCGCCGTGCTCCGAGGCCTTCGACTCCAGGAGAGCCTGGTAGAAGACGACTTCAGCGAACCGCGGCACCAGCGTGTTCAGGACCTCTTCCGCGTTCGGGACGTAGATATAGTCCGTGGTCGTCTCCGGGGCGCCCTCCGGGGCGACGACCGGCAGGAGCTGAACCTCGACCGGACGCTGGCTCACCGCATTCACGAACTCGGTGTAGATCAGCCGGACCTCATCGACCTCACCCTGAAGGTAGAGGTTGACGAGCTGGGCGACCATCTGCCGAGCCTGCATGAACGAGGGCTCCTCGCCCAGACCGACGTACTCCAGGACCGGGTTGATCCCCCGACGCTTGAAGAAGTCACGGGACTTGCGCCCGATCGTGACCAGCTTCTTGCCGCGAGCGTCCTCACGGAACGCCGCCTGCGCCTTGCGGATGATGTTGATGTTGAAGGCGCCAGCCAGGCCGCGATCCGCCGTAACAACGACGTATGCAACCGTGCGGGTACCCTCACGCTGAGCCAGCAGCGGGTGGTTCTTACCAGCGCCACCCTGCACCAGCCGAGCGAGCGTCTTGGCGAGCTCCTTGGCGTAAGGACGAGCAGCCAGAACGGACTGCTGCGCCTTACGGAGCTTCGCCGCCGACATCATCTTCATCGCCTTGGTGATCTGCATCGTGGACTTAAAGCCCTTGATGCGTCGCTGTACTGCCTTCTTGTTTTCAGCCACGTTTGCTCACCACCCTACTGGTTGGCGGCAGCGCGCTGACCGAAGCCCTTCTTGAAGGTCTCGATAGCCGCCTTGGTCTGGCCCTCGAGCTCCTTCCACTTGCCGTTCTCCAGCTTAGCGAGGAGGTCGGCGTGGTTGGCCTTGAAGTAGGTGTGCAGCTCCTTCTCGAACGGCAGGACCTGCTCGACCGGGAGGTCATCGCAGTAGCCGTTGGAGACGGCGACGATCGAAACGACCTGCAGGGAGACGGGCAGCGGCGCATACTGCGGCTGCTTCAGCATCTCAACCTGGCGCTGGCCGCGGGTGAGGCGGGCCTGGGTCGCCTTGTCCAGATCGGAACCGAACTGGGCGAAGGCGGCCAGCTCGCGGTACTGCGCGAGGTCCAGCTTCAGGGTACCGGCGGTACGCTTCATGGTGTCAACCTGAGCAGAGCCACCGACGCGAGAGACCGAGATACCGACGTTAACGGCCGGGCGAACGCCCGCGTTGAACAGGTCGGTCTCCAGGAAGATCTGGCCGTCGGTGATCGAGATGACGTTCGTCGGGATGTAGGCCGAGACGTCGCCCGCCTGGGTCTCAATGATCGGCAGCGCGGTCAGCGAGCCAGCGCCGAGATCGTCGTTCACCTTGCAAGCACGCTCCAGAAGGCGGGAGTGCAGGAAGAAGACGTCGCCCGGGTAGGCTTCGCGGCCCGGCGGACGCCGCATCAGCAGGGACATCTCGCGGTACGCCACAGCGTGCTTGGAGAGGTCATCATAGATGATGAGGGCGTGCTTGCCGTTGTTGAGGAACCACTCGCCGATGGCCACGCCCGCGTACGGGGCGAGGAAGTTCATCGGGGCGGGGTCAGACGCCGTGGCGGAGACGACGACGGAGTAGTCCATCGCGCCGTTGTCCTGCAGCGTCTTGATGATGCCGGCGATGGTCGAGGCCTTCTGGCCGATGCCGACGTAGATGCAGACAACATCCTTGCCCTTCTGGTTCAGGATGGTGTCCAGAGCGACGGCGGTCTTGCCGGTGCCACGGTCGCCGATGATCAGCTCACGCTGGCCACGGCCGATCGGGGTCATGGCGTCGATCGCCTTGATGCCGGTCTGCAGCGGCTCGTGAACCGACTTACGAGCGATAACGCCCGGGGCCTTGCGCTCGACGGGGTAGAACTCCTTCGAGTCGATGGCGCCCTTGCCGTCGATCGGCTGGCCGAGAGCGTTGACCACACGGCCGACGAGGCCCGGGCCAACCGGAACCTCGACGACACGGCCGGTACGCTTGACTTCCATGCCTTCCTTGATGTCCGTGTACGGACCAAGGATAACGCAACCAATGTTGTCTTCTTCAAGGTTGAAGGCCATGCCCATGACGCCGTTCGGGAACTCGAGGAGTTCCGAAGCCATCGCGGACTGGAGGCCGTAGATACGAGCGATGCCGTCACCAACCTGGATGACACGGCCGACGTTGGTCGTCTCGATCTCGGTGGAGAACTTCTCGATCTCCTGCTTCAGAATGGCAGAGATCTCTTCGGGCCGGATGCTCATCGCGGTTTCACCCCTTGTTACTCTGCGTTGGAACTGATCAGACGCTCATGGAGGCGCTTAAGGCGGGTTGCGACCGAGCCGTCAAGCAACTCGTCACCCACCCGCACGACCAGGCCGCCCTTCAGTTCCGGGGCAACCTGCGTCTTGAACTTCACCTGCTTGCCGAGCTTGGCGACCAAGTTCGACTCCAGGCGGGTAGCGGTCTCGTTGTCGAGCGCCACCGCAGTCCGGACCTCAACTTCCACCACACCGCGCGCCGCGTTAGCGAGGTCCAGGTAGGCCTGGTAGATCGCCGCCAGGTGCGCTTCGCGGCGCTTGCGCACCACGAGGTAGAGGAAGTTCTTCACCAGTTCCGAGACCTGGGATGCGAACAGCTTCTCGATCAGGTTCTGCTTGACCGCCGGCTGGAGCAGAACGTCAGCCATGGCGGCCTTCAGCAGGGCATTACCCTCGATCGCTGCGGTCACCGAGCCGAGCTCAGCGTCAACCTGGTCCATGAGACCCTTCTCTTGCGCCAGTTCGAAGAGGGCCTGGGCGTACCGGCGGGCAACCGCCAAGTTGGCCTGATGTGCCATCTTTACTCCCCTACCTTATCAACGAAGTCATTAGCGAGCCGCTTCTGCTCCTCGTTGTTCAGGTTCTTGTCGAGCACCTTGCCGGCGATCTGCACGGCCAGGTTGGCGACCTCGCCGCGCAGCTCGGCCACAGCCTTCGCCTTCTCGCGCTCGATGGTCTTGGTAGCATTCTCAATCAGCTCAGCAGACTTGGCACGGGCCTCGCCCTCAATCTGCTCCTTGGCGTTCGTAGCCGCCTTGGTGGCCTGATTCAGGATCGACTGGGCCTCGCGCTGGGCCTCATTGATCTTGGACTCGAAATCCTTGCGGAGACGATCCGCCTCAGCCTGATCGGC
>DATGYC010000052.1:0-2625 GCA_035298385.1 Symbiobacteriaceae bacterium
ATCTCAGATACCGTTGATCGAGCGGTAGGCACCGATATCTTCGGCCTCTATGTCAAGGTGAGCAAGCCCGGCCCCTAGGCCGGCTACCCACCGGATCGAGCCCCAGACAATGGCGCCCCCCTCACACCTGAGGGGGGCGCCATTCTTGCTCGAGCAACCAACCAGCAGTAAGCAAGCCAACATGCTGGTGACGCCATTGCAAATTCCTTTAAGCAAAACAAGCTACCCACGCAGGATCGATATTTCGCACGACGAAATAGAGGTGATACAGATCACATGAGTCCAAGGGAGGGGCGCCCCCATGTCTATCGAAGACGTTCTCGCAGCCGTTACAGCCCGCGCCGACGAGCTGCTTGCGGAGACGATTCGCATCGCCGAGATCCCCGCGCCCCCATTCCAGGAAGGGGCCCGGAGCGCCTACATCGCTGAGCGCTTCCGTGCGATCGGGCTGCAGAAGGTCCACATCGACCACCTGGGCAACGTGACCGGTCGGCGCCCCGGAGCCGAGGGCTCCCCCACGGTGATGGTCGTCTCCCATATCGATACCGTCTTCCCCGCCGGGACGGACGTGCGGGTGCGCGTCGAGGGCGCCCGCGCCTACGGCCCCGGCATCTCGGATAACTCAATGGCCCTTGCCTCCCTGATCAACCTGGTCCCGGCCCTGGACCAAGCGGGGTACGCGCTTCCCTGCAACCTGATTCTGGCTGCCTCGGTTGGCGAGGAGGGTCTGGGCGACCTGCGGGGCATGCGCCAGCTGATGGCGGACTGGCAGGGGAAGGTCGATGCGGTCGTCGTCTATGATGGCAACGTGGGCGGTGTCGTCTGGGGCGGCGTCGGGAGCCGTCGTCTACGAGTCCACTACAAGGCCGCTGGCGGCCACTCCTTCGGCGACTTCGGCAATCCGAGTGCGATCCACGGCCTGGTAACGGCCTGCGCCCGCTTCGCTGCACTCCCGGTCCCCGAGGAGCCCAAGACCACGCTCAACATCGGCACGATCAAGGGTGGCACCTCGATCAATGCGATCGCCGAGGAGGCTGAGGCGTTCATCGATATGCGCTCGGTTGGCACAGCCGAACTGGAGATGCTCGTCGGCAAGGCGGTGCGGATCTTCGAGCGGACAGCGACTGAGTTGGGCTGCACCGCTGAGATCACGACCGTTGGCGACCGGCCAGCGGGCGCCCTCCGGCAGGACCATCCGTTGGTCAAGCTCGCCGTGGATGTCCTAACCGGCATGAGGATCAAGCCGCAACTCTCGATCTCCTCGACCGACGCCAACGTTGCGTTCGCCCTGGGGATCCCGGCGGTCTGCATCGGGTCGGGGATCGGGATGGGCGCCCATACGCTGGGCGAGTACCTGGAGATCCCATCTCTGGTGCCCGGGCTCCAGCAGTTGGTTCAGGTCCTGGCTCGGCTCGACTGGGCTACGATTCGGGGGTAGCCGCACAGCGCAAAAGGGAGAAGCCAACAGTGGCTTCTCCCTTTCGCTTAGAGCAGATTCGTCGGCGCCCCGCTGTCTACCAGCGCACGCCGCTTCACTTGGCGCGCTGGGACTACCCAGAGCAGTCGCCGCCCCCGCCCTTCCTAGGCCAGCAGGGAGGAGAGCGCCGCTACGAACCGCTCATTCATCGCGCGAGTCCCCACAGTCACCCGCAGGTAGCCGGGCAGGGCGAAGATATCGTCCGTCGCTCGCACCATGATCCCCTGCTTCAGGAGGGCGCCCGCCAAGGGCCGGCAGTCCGTCCCAACGTGGAGAAGCACGAAGTTCGACGCCGAAGGGATCGCCGTGACGCCTAGCTTGGCGCACTCGGCGGCGATGAACGCCCGTCCCTCCCGCACGACCTGGATCGACCGGTCCAGGTGCTCCTGATCGTCCAAGGCAGCCAGGGCCGCCGCCTGCGCGATCGAGCTGACCTGGAACGGCTCCCGCGCCCGATTAAACCAGTCAGCGATCGCCGGCGGCATCAGCCCATAGCCGACCCGGAGCCCTGCCAGCCCGTAGGCCTTGGCAAAGGTCCGCATGACGACGATGGAGTGCCCCTCGCGCAAGAGTTCAATGGCGCTGGCCTGGTCGCCATACTCATGATAGGCCTCATCGACCATCAGAAGGCAGCCCGCCGGCAGGCGCTCAAGCAGCCAGCGAATCTCCGTGTTGCCATACTGCAGGCCGGTCGGGTTGTTCGGGTTACAGAGCCAGACCAACTTAGCGGTCTGCGCCTCCCGCGCGATCCCGTCCCAGTCGGGCTCCAGCCCCTTGCCCGGCACCGGGACGGGCGTGGCGCCCAAGGGGAGCACAGTGAGCGGATAGTTCGCGTAGGAGGGCCACGGGTAGAGAACGCGGGCGGCGTCGGGCTCGCAGAAGGCCTCGACCGAGACCCGCAGCAGCCCCGTGATCCCTGCCTCCACGACGATCCCCTCAACGGGCCAGTTGAAGCGGCTAGCCAGTTCCCGGCGGAGGTCCCACGAACCGGCATCCGGGTAGTACTGGGCCTCCTGGGCTGCGGCGACCATCGCAGCGATCGCCTTCGGTGAGGGGCCGAGCGGGTTCTCGTTGGCGCCCATCCGGTCAAGCTGGGTGAGGCCAAGCTCTCGCTTGATCTGAAGGGCGGGCTTGAACGGGGTGACTCC
>DATGYC010000053.1:0-3345 GCA_035298385.1 Symbiobacteriaceae bacterium
CAGGACCGTCTCCTTCAGGTCGGACGGGAAGGCCGGGTGGCTCCCCGTCGGGACGACCCGGATCACTGGGACCTGGCAGTTGGTGCAGGTGACGGAGCGGGTGGAGAGCGACTGACCGATGATCCCCTGGGCGCCCGTCACGATCAGGTCCCACTCCTTACAGGCGGCGCCCCACCAAGCCTGCTCCACGATGATCGCGGAGGCGTTCTGGGCGTTGGTGATCTTGGTGATCACGCCACCCAGCTCCTGGAAGAAGGCCTCCCAGCTCGTCCGGATGGAGTCGAGGTACTGGGCGCCCGTCTCCGTATCGCTGAGCGCAATCCCGGCCGGGAAGAGCAGCGCCTGCAACGTCGCGACCTGGGCCTGATCCTGCGTCAGGTTCTGCTGGCTGGCGATGATCCGCATCTGGTACTGCTCGATCGTCTGCTGCATCGCGGCGACCTTGGACTCCGCCTCGACGATCGAGGAGACCCCGATGCCGGCCAGGATCAGCGAGAGTCCGCCAGTGAAGGGGGCGAAGAGGACGCCGAAGATCGTCTCCACGATCCCCTTATCCCGCTCCGCCTTCGCTCGCGCGATCGTCTGCCGGTCCCGGATGATCTCTGCCTGTAGCGAGCTGATCTGGGCGTTCAGGCCCGCAATCGCTGCCTGCAGGCTCGCCTGCTCATCCTGGATCTGCTTGACCGTCCCCTTCATCTGGTCATGCGCCTGCTGGAGGCGCTGGCCCCAGGACTTCAGTGCCGCCTCATAGGTGGCGACGGTGTGGGCGACCATCTGGGTCGGTGGCTGCAGCGCCGTGAACTGGGCCTGCAGGCCGGCCTTGACGCCGGTCGGATCCTGCTGGGCCTGGGCGAAGAGCTGGTCGATCTGCTCCCGGGCGCCCCCGAAGGCCTGGCCGCAGTGGACGACGCAGGTGAGGACCTCGGCGCGCATCTGGGTGGCGTACTGGTTCAGCCACTGCTGGGCGACGCCCTGCACCTGCTGGAGGTCGCTGCTGAGCGTCCCGTACCAGTGGCTGGACGAGGGCGCCAGCTTCGTCGCCAGGATCCCCTGGCAGGCCGCCGAGAGGTTGTCCAGCGTGCTGGTCGTGGTGGCGAGTTGTTGATCGACCGTGGCCGCATTGAGGGTGGTGACGAGGGCGGCCATGCGCTTAGGCGCCGATCGGGATGGTCTTGGTGTCGACCGGCACGTTCATGCCGACCAGCTTCTGGGCGAAGTCGACCGCCAGGTTCCACTCCTTCTGGGCGGCCAGGACGAAGGCCTTGTTGACGATCGCCTGCAGCTCCATGTCGGTCTTCTCGAGCTTGTCCAGGGTGCCCTGGAGCTCGCCCTGGAAGACGGCCCACATCACCTTGACGTCCGAGAGGGCGCTCGTCGCTGTGGCCGTGGCGCTGACGGCGGTGTTGGCCGAGAGCGAGAGGCCCTGCAGGGCGACCAGTTGTCGCTGATCATCATTAAGGCGTTTCTGATCCTTGGCGATCTCATCGAACTGCTTGTTGATCTTGTCCTGCATGACGCCCCAGGTGACGGCACCGCCCACGATGGCCGCCACGCCGACACCAGCGACGACCGCACCGGCGCCGAAGGTGACGAAGGCGAGGGCGATGCCAGCGACGAGCATGAACAGACCGACGCCGATGGCGGCCGCACTGACGGCGATGGCGGTCTGCTCACCCGCGATCTGATCCTTCAGCCCCTGGATGGCGCTGTTCATCTTGCCGATGTCGGTGGAGAGGTCGGTCATGGCCGACTGGATGTTGGCGGCGCCATTGAAGAGGTCATCGTGCGCCTTCTGCATCGCATCGCCCCAGGTCTTGAGCTGGCCCTGGGTGCCGCTCACCTCGGTGATGATCCCGCCCAGCTCCTGCTCCAGCGCCTGGATCAGGGCGAAGACCTGCTGGATGACCGGGTTATCCTTGCCCTTGGCGGTCGGGTTCTTGGTCAGCAGGTCGACGATCTGCTCGGAGATGGCAGCGTAGGTGGTGCCGTAGTCGATCACGTGGGTCGGGACGCTGGCGGTCATCTGCGGGGCGATATCATCGATCCACTGCTTGGCCAGGACCTTGGCGGCGTCCAGATCCTTGGCGAGGCCGTCGAACCAGGTCGGCTTGGGGTTGGGCGCCGTGAACGAGGTGTTCAGGATGCCGTGGCAGGCAGCGGTGACGATCTGCAGGGCGGCGAAGCCGGTGGCGGTGGTATCGTTGGTGCTCGGCGTCGTCGGGGTCGTCTGGGGATTCGTCATGGGGGTCTCCTCCTTCAGGTGGTGGGTCTGCTACCTCTGTCCGGGCTGGCTCGTGGCGAGGGCGACGGGGCGCCCCATCGCCGGCGTCGCCAGCAGCTTGGTGACGAACTCGGAGAGGGTCTGCCAGGTGGCGACCGCGGAGGGCAGGGAGACGAGGTCGATCATCTGGCTCGGGACGGCGCCGGCCTGGAGGGCGTGAATCGCCTCCTGGACCTTCTCGTTCTCGTTGGCCCACATCGTGGAGAGGGCGGGGAGCTGGCGCCCAACGAGGGCCAGGCTCTTGTCAAAGGCGTTGATCAACTGGATGATCGCCTTGGTCATCGCCGCCGCCTGCGCCTCCTCGGACATCTCGAGGCGCAGATCGCCGATCTTGACGATCGTCTCGTTGATCTGATTGTCGGTGACGATCAGGTCATAGGCCTCCTTGCCGACCGTGAAGAGCAGGCCGGCGATGGAGAGGTAGGGGACGCTGAAGGAGGCGGCGGTGAGCAGGGAGTAGGCCATGGTGACGGAGGACTGGATGTAGCTCTTGCCGCTCGAGATGGCGCCAGCGGTCAGGTTGGTCTCTAGCGAGGCGAGCCGCTCCTGCAGGGCGCCCACCTGCTCGGCGAGGGCGACCATCTGCTCCTCCTCAGCGGAAAGGGCCGCCCAGGCCTTGTTCAAGCTGGAGCTGAAGACGGTCTCGACGTTGTTCAGGTTGTTGACCTGCAGGACGAACTCCCGCTCGGCGGCCCGGCTAGCGTTGGCGGCGCGGGTGAGGGAGTCGCTGAGGGCGCCCAGGGCCTCGAGCCAGGCCTGCTTGTCCATCTCCTTGGCGACGTCGGCGAAGCCGGAGAGCAGGGTGTAGTAGTCGGGGAACTGAGTCAGGAGGGGGGTCCAGATCTGGGGCTTCTTCAGCTGCCAGGTGCCACCGGCGCCGGCCAGGAGAGCGAGTTCGTTGCGGATGGGGCCGAGCCAGTCGGGGTCGGGGGAGAGCTTGCCGATGGCGGTGCCGATCGCCGCGTAGGCGAAGGCGTCGACCTTGGTCACGGTGGAGTAGGCGAGGGCCAGTTCATCCTTGACCGTGTTCACATTCGGGGCTAACATCGTCTCTTCACCCTCTC
>DATGYC010000054.1:0-5610 GCA_035298385.1 Symbiobacteriaceae bacterium
GGAGCGCTCGGGGAGCTGGATCATGGGGGCGCCCCAGCGGACGGTAGCTGCCGGTGAGCGGTTCACGGTCAAGGGGGCCAGCGCCTACCCGAAGCCCTTCTTGGTGGTGGAGGGTGGGATCCTCTTGACCGATCCAAGCCAGTTGGAATGGGTTCCGTAACAATAGGTCCCGTAAAAGCAGGAAGGGCGCCAGTGCTGGCGCCCTTTCGCTGGGATTTGGCAGATTCTTTCAGTCACCGCTCTGAGAAGACTGAAAACGTCTGCCAAAAGCGAACCAAACAAGGGAGTAACACCCCTAGAACTAGGACTTTTGGCGCATTCTACGAGCCGCGGGAGCGATTTTGGCACGAACTTTCATTCCGTCACGTAGGTGGAATGAAAAATTCTGCTGAATCCACCCGCGGAGCCCTGGTGGGGGTAGCGGTCCTCACGCTGAGGCCGGGCGCCGTAGCTTCGTCGCCTGCTCGAAGGCGTACCCAAGCCGGATAAGGGTCGGCTCCGACCAAGCCGTGCCGGTGAAGGTGATCCCTAGCGGGTGGTTCGCACTGGTGTAGCCACCCGGCACCGTGATCGAGGGATACCCTGCCCGCGCCGGGAGCCAGGCGCCAAAGGAGCCGGGGAAGAGGATGGCATCCAGCCTGTGCGCTGCCATGACGGCATCGATCCCCTCAGGCCCAGCGAGGCGCTGGTCCTTCAGGCGATCCAAGAGGTAGGCCGGCTCGGTCAAGGTCCCACGGGTCCGCTCAGCCGCAACCAGCAAGGTCTGGCCGTACTTGAGCGCCGCCGCCGGGCGCCCTTCGTTGAAGGCGATCAGCTCGGCCAGCGTGCGGACGGGCGCCGAGGGCCCAAGCGAGGCGAAGTAGGCCTCAAGCGCCGCCTTGAACTCGTAGAGCAGGACGTTCGAGCGCCAGTAGCCGTCCCGGCACGACTCGATCTCGACCCACTCGACCGTCGCCCCCTCGCGACGCAGAACCTCGATCGCCTCGGCGAAGAGACGCTGCTGCTCCTCGGTTAGCTCATCCTCGAAGTAGGCCTTGCGGACGATGCCCAGGCGGGCGCCCTTCAGGCCGTCCCGGTCGAGGAAGGGGGTGTAGTCGGTGTAGGAGCGCCCTTCGCTCGCCCCCGTGGCAGGGTCGGCCGGGTCGATCCCGGTCATCGTCCCGAGGAGGATCGCGGCATCGGTCACCGTCCGGGCCATCGGGCCGGCGGTATCCTGGCTAAAGGCGATCGGGATGATCCCGGTCCGGCTGATCAGGCCGACGGTCGGCTTGATCCCGACGATGGCGTTGTTCGAGGCGGGGTCCAGGATCGAACCCGAGGTCTCGGTGCCGACGGCGACGGCACAGAGGTTGGCCGCCACAGCGACGGCCGAGCCGGCAGAGGAGCCGCCGGGGTCGAAGGCGGGATCGTACGGATTGACGACCTGGCCGCCCCGGGAGGAGTAGCCGGAGGGCATTCCCTGGGTCATGAAGTTGGCCCACTCGGTCATATTCACCTTGCCCAGGATGACGGCGCCGGCCTGCCGAAGCCGGGCAGCGACGAAGGCGTCCTGGGGCGCCCGGGAGGTCGCGAGGGCGAGCGAGCCCGCTGAGGTGTGGAGCTTGTCCCCGGTATCGATGTTGTCCTTTAGCAGGACGGGGATGCCGTGGAGCGGTCCACGCGGGCCGTGGAGGCTGCGCTCCTGATCGAGTGCCCGGGCGATGAAGAGGGCGTCCGGGTTGACCTCCAGGACGGCGTTCAACTGCGGGTCAACTAGGGCGATCCGCTCCAGGTAGGCGAGGACGAGTCTCTCAGCGGTCAGTTCGCCGGATTCGAGGGCGGCGTTCAGTTGCGCAAGGGTAGCCTCATGGATGAAGGTGGCACTCATGGCTGAATCTCCTATCGAATAATCGTTCCAAGTAGCGTTCGGCGCCCGGCGGAGGCCATCCTGCTGCGACAGGGTGAGGTGATCGTGACAAATCGCACAGGGCGTGACCGAATTCCGTGGGATCACTCGTTTCCGTTATTGTAACCACCAAAATCATAGGGGGAGTCTTACATTATGCTAGATACGAACCTGACCCCGGCGCTACGCCAGATCCAGACCAAGGCCAAGGAGTTGGCCGCCAGCTTTGCGGAGCGGGCCGCTCAGCATGACGCCGACCGCTCGGCGCCCATGGCCAACTACGCCCTCCTGCGGGAGGCGGGCTTCTACGGGATCACCGTACCCAAGGAGTATGGCGGCATGGGCGCCGGTCTGCTCGGCTGGGCGGTCGCTGCCGAGGAGTTGGCGCAGGGCTGCCCCTCCACGGCGCTCTCCTTCAACATGCACGTCATGAACATGGGGATCACCTTTGAGGATCAGGAGGTTCCCGAGTCGGCCAAGCGGCGTGTTGCGGAGCTGGTCATCGGCGAGGGGAAGCTGACCTGCGGCATCGGCTCGGAGCCCGGCTCCTCCAGCCACCTTGGGGGCTCCTTCCAGATGCAGACCGTGGCCAAGCGTGTCGAGGGCGGTTATCGGGTCTCTGGCACGAAGCGGTTCGCCACGATGTGGGAGGCGAGTGACCTCGCCTTCATGTGGGTGAAGCCGGAGGGGGCGGCGAACCCGATGACGGCTACGGCCCTACTCGTCCCGACCAAGGGCGAGGGGATCACCGTCGCCGATCTCTGGGATCCAATCGGGATGCGCGCGACGCGCAGCAACACGGTGACGCTCGACGGCGTCTTTGTGCCGGACGCGAACGTGCTCTACACCGTCGACCACTGGGCGCAGTCCTTCCTGGGCGCCAACGGGCCGTGGTCCTACGGGGCCTACACGAACGTCTACCTGGGCGTGGGTGTGGCGATCCTGAACAAGATGAAGCAACTCTCCAGCGAGCGCGTGGCGAAGGGGTACGCCCAGCCGATGAGCTACCACCCGGATGTCCGGCGCCGTGTGGCGGAGGTGGCGGCGGAGCTGGATGCGGCTCGCCTGGTCGGCCGGAACGCCACGGAGATGCACATGGCGATGGGGCCGTCGCTGGCGACGATGGAGGCGTTCATGAAGGCGAAGTACCTGACGGGTAAGGCGGTCAGCAAGGCGGTCCAGTATGCGACGGTCGCCTGCGGCATCAGCGCGCTGAGCCGTTCGGTCGGGCTGGAGCGGCTGATGCGGGATGCGGCGACGGCGCCGATTCAGCCGCCGAGCGAGGATATGGCCCTCGATTTCATCGGGCAGATCGAGCTGGGGCTGAACCCGGCGGAGATCGTCTCGCCGGTGAAGATGGCCTAAGCGAGAAGAGGAGCTCCCCCAGCGCATGGGGGAGCTCCTTGATTTGGGGACGAAGCAGTGGCTTAGCAGTAGCCTAGCAGTGGCTTAGCAGGAGCCTAGCAGTGGCCTAGCAGTAGCCTAGCAGTAGCCTAGCAGGAGCTTAGCAGTGGCCTAGCAGTAGCCTAGCAGTAGCCTAGCAGGAGCCTAGCAGGAGCTTAGCAGTGGCCTAGCAGTAGCCTAGCAGTAGCCTAGCAGTAGCCTAGCAGTAGCCTAGCAGTAGCCTAGCAGGAGCTTAGCAGGAGCTTAGCAGGAGCTTAGCAGTAGCCTGGCCGTAGACGGCATTTCGCTTTGCAAGGGGGTTTATTCAGGCTGTGGGTGTGATGGATCTTTCCCGAAGAAGTGTCGGGCACGCCGTTTCAAGGTGCTAATCTGGGCTTGGTGCCCGGCCTCGTGCTCTACCAGGTGGAAGATCGCCCATTCGGGCGTCACGTCGTAGTCTTCGCCCTCGGGCGAGCGCAGGCGCCGCCAATCGTCGAGCGTCATGCCACGCAGTCTCTCCAGGAAGATCGAGCGGATTCGTTCGAGCCGGCCCAGGTGATCTGCCAGTGAAACGTTGGGGACACGCCCCATGCGACCCTCGGGGGTCCACATGTCGAAGGTGCATTCACGCTCGACTTCCGGCGGGAATGGTTGCCCTAGGATGTCCGTAAAGAGCCATCCAATCTCGACTACGGCAATGTGGTAGAGCAACGAGCCGATGGAGTTCTCCTGGCCGTCCGGCCCTTCCCAGTCAAGTAGCGCTTGATCGAGCCCCTCGACCATCCACAAGGTCTTGCCCCGAACATACTGCATCGCCCATAGCCACCGGCCTATCTCCTCCGGATAGCTCGATAACGCTCTGACCTGTAAAACCTCGCGCACTTGGTCATCCTCCCATCATCTGGACAGATAAAAAGAACGACTATTCCCTTTTCTAATCTCAATCGTACCCGCACGTACGGAACGTGTCAACGGAGGGCGCCAGCCCCCTCCGCAAGGGGCTGGCGCCCTTCCCATTACGCCTTCTTTTTCTTCTTTGTCTCCACCCGCTTGGTATCCAGCGGCTTCGCGCCCAGGTTGATGGCGATCGCCGGACCGATCGGGCTCTCGGCGACCCGCTTGACCGGGTAGAGGTGCCGGTAGCCCGAGGAAATCTCCATCTTGGCGGCCCGCAGGATATCCGAGATGTTGAAGTGCAGCGCGCCATTACGGGTCCGTGCCTCGATCGCGCCCTTGGCCCCCTCCAAGGCCGGCGCCACGACGACCAGGTTGGCCTCCGGCAGCGCCTTGGCGATCAGCCAATCGATCTGTGACATCGGAGTCCCAGCCTTCTTGGCCGCCCACTTGGCGAGCTTGACGCCCTCGACGAGGAGTTCCATCTGCCCCGGCCCCTGGCCCCAGGCGGAGGCCTGCTTGGCGTTCTGGGCCTTCAGGATCCGGGTCTCCTCGTGGCCGACGGCGCTGGCGAAGTCGGCATCCGTTAAGACCAGGCCATCCTCCTCGTCCTCGCCCGGCTCCTCCACCGGTTCCCGCGGGATGGAGGGGGAGGGGAATGGGATGGCGCGCGGTTCGGAGGGCTCCTGTGCAGAGGCGGCGACGTTCTTCTTGACGCTCTGCTTCGGTGATGCCGGGGCGCCCTCGGTCGGGGTCAGCTTGGTCGAGTTCTCGTCGGTCATCTTGATCGAACCCTTTCCAGGAAAGTTTATTGATTCGGCCCCTGAGCCTATGGCATCCCAACGACGCTCGTCTGCCCGCCTCTTCGACCAGCGTCCTCAGGCCTTTCACCCTTATATACGTAAACGACTGGGCGCGAGTTCGGTATCAAGCGAACAAAAAGGGGGCTGGAACCTAAAAAAGTTCCAGCCCTCGATTGACCTGTCGGTGCAGGGTCCGCCTAGCCGCGCCGCCCTAACGGGATGGGCCCTTCGAACGGGCGCCCCCGGACCCTCGAGGAGGTCGGCGACCTCTTTGGGGTGACGCGCGAGCGTATTCGCCAGATCGAGGCGAAGGCGCTGCGCAGCTCTTTCGATTCGGCTCCTCTTCCGCCGACTTGCGGTTTCAGCCTGCGAAAAGATGAGGACGGGTCATGGCGATCCGTCCTCGTTCTTCCTTATGCACTGACCAACTCAGCATCCGGCGCCACGGCAGCCCAGAGCTCCCGCATCGCCGGCGACGTCGCCAGCAACTCATTAAGCGAACCCGCTGCGACCAGTTCGCCCTCCTCAAGCAGGAGGATCTGATCCGCCCGGGCCAGCGCCGCCCGCCGGTTCGAGACGCAGAGCGCCGTCGCACCCTCGTGGGCGAAGAGTCGGGACCAGAGTTGCGCCTCGGTCTCGTTATCC
>DATGYC010000055.1:0-2911 GCA_035298385.1 Symbiobacteriaceae bacterium
GGGAAGCCGCCAGCCTAGCCGTCGAGGCCCCTGGCCCTTCAGCCGGAGTCTCTAGCCCATCTGCCAGGGCACCTGCCCCGGCACCAGAAGCCTCGACCCCCAAGACCTGTGCGTCCTGTCCCGCGATCCCCCACGGGGCGATCACCGTCTCCCCCACTCCCCCCAGGCTCACCCGCCCCGGCTCCACCAGCCGGGCGCCCAGCGCCGTCGTCCCGGCCAGGACTCGCCCCGGCCCCACCCGCTCTGCCAGAACCTCCGCATTCCCCAGCCCGTTCTGCAGCGTCAGCAAGATGCTCCCCTGCCCGATCGCCCGGTCCGCCCACGCCAGCGCCGCCCGGGTGTCATAGCTCTTCACCAGCACGATCAGCAGATCGACCGGCTCTACCGGCTCATGCACAACCGTCACCGGCACCATCCAATCATCGACGGTCACCGTCCCGGGCCGAGGCGAGCGCGCCAGGAGCCAGACCGCCTCCGCGGCCTGGCTCCTCGTCAGATAGGCGGCCAGCAACGATCCCAGCGCCCCGGCCCCTAAGATCCCAACCTTCAACGCAGCACCTGCTCCCCCCGGATCGCTGCCGCCAGCTCCTCCGGCTTCATCTTGAACGAGTGCTCCGGCCCCGGGAAGGCGCCCGACTGGACCTCCTCATCGTACTGGGCCAACCCTGCCTTGATCGCCTCGCCTGCCTCGGCGTAGCGCTTGACGAAGCGGGGCTGAATCCGGTCATAGAGGCCGAACATGTCATGCCAGACCAGGACCTGGCCGTCACAGCCGTTCCCAGCCCCAATCCCGACCGTTGGAATCGTGAGTTGCCCGCTGATATGGGTCGCCAGGAGCGTGGGGACCAGCTCCAGGACGATGCTGAACGCCCCGGCGGCCTCGAGCGCCATGGCGCCCTCGATCAACTCCCGCGCGACCGCCGCATCCCGCCCTTGGACCTTCCAGCCGCCCAGGGCGCCCGCCGTCTGCGGGGTCATGCCGATATGGCCCATCACCGGGATGCCCGCCTGGACCATCGCCCGGACTGTCTCGACCAGCGGGAGGCCACCCTCGAGCTTCACCGCATCGGCCCCGGCCTTGATCAGCTCGCTGCCGTTCCGGATCGCCTCCGGAATCGAGGCGTTGTACGAGCCGAAGGGCATGTCGGCGATCACGAAGGTGTTGGGGGCGCCCTTTACCACGGGGCGCAGGTGGTGGAGCACCTCGGCCATCGTCACCCCGGTCGTCCCGCTGTAGCCGAGCATCACCATGCCCAGGGAGTCACCGACGAGGATCGCATCGAGCGGGGACTGATCCACGAGCAGGGCTGCCGTGAACTCGTAGGCGGTCACCAGGGAGAGTCTGTCGCCCGCGGCCTTGTGGGCACGCCAATCCGGTACCGTCAGCCGTCGCTTTGGTTGCATCTAGGAACATCCTTTCTCGTCTCGGCCCCGTCTCCCGGGGTCCAAGCGCATGGGGATGGGTTCTACCAAGTATGATGGTGGTAAACCAACGGAATTGCAAGAGTATTTGCGGCGGCGCTCTCGGATCGGCACGAAAAGCGAAGGCCCCCACCCCGAAGGATGGGAGCCGCTCTGCTTCCTGGTTAGCGCATCGGGTTCTCCGGGCCACGCCCCGCAAACTCACGGACGAAGTTGTTGACCTGATCCTCATCCCAGCTCTTCAGCTTCAGGGTGTACTCCCAAGCCGTCGCAATGAGCGGGTTGGCCGCATCGGTACGCGGAAGGACGACGACGCCATCCCAGCTGCCTGGCCACTTCCGGGCCAGCGCCTTCAGCTTCTCCTGCTGATCGGCGGCGATGACCGAAGGATCGTAGTAGATCACCACGTTGCCGTGCTCCAGGGAGTGGACCAACCGCTCGGGTAGCAACAAGGCCTCGTTCTGACCCGGGGCGTAGAAGCCCGGCGGGGTCGCCCCAGCCCAGTGATTGCCCGAGGTGGGCGGATCGGTATGGTAGGTAACACGAACGCCGTCGTCGACATGCTGCTGGCCTTCACACAGAGACTGTACCACGCCGGGCAGTTCGGTCTTGAGGACCGGCGAGCCCGAGCAGTTTGTCCGCTTCGGCGGCGCAGCCGACTTCTCAGGCCCGCTGGAAATGCTCAGATAGATGCCACCTGCAACGACGCCACCAAAGATGACAACAGCGCCGATGCCGAAGAGCCAGGTCGTCAGCTCGGATGACTGCTTCTTGGTCGGTTGCTTCTTAGCCATTCGGTCCCCTCCATCTCCCTTCACGATCCGCACTTTCTATCTATAGTTTAGACGATGGAGCAATAGAAGCGCAACGATGATCTCGGTTGACAGAAGACCTGGTTTTTGTTAAGCTCATTCAAGCAAATACAAGGGGAGTAGCGAACGGCTGCGAAGCCGGGCGCCCTGCCGTCACTACGGGCCGTCGGCCCCGGCGGGTGCCACCCCTCTACCTACGTCTGTAGGAGGGGCACAGCAAGACCTTGGGTTCTCTTTGAACCTGGGGATTGCTTGTGTCCCTCTTTTTTATGCCTATAAAAGCGGTCCTTATATGAAAGGGAGAAACGTATGTCTATGTATCATCCGGTAGAGTTGGCTGCCTTTCTCGGCTTCGTTCTCTTGGCCACCTGGCTGGACCTCTTCGTACTCAACAAGGACCACCACGATATCGGCCTGAAGGAGGCCGGCATAATGTCGGCCGCCTGGATCTCGCTGGCGTTGCTCTTTAGCGGCTACGTCTACCTGCAGTACGGACGGGAGCCCTGGATGCAGTACCTGACCGGTTACGCCCTGGAGGAGGCCCTGAGCGTCGACAACCTCTTCGTCATCGCCGTCCTCTTCGGTTCGTTCGGGGTCAAGGGCGCCCAGCAGCGCCTCGCCCTCTCCTGGGGCATCATCGGCGCCGTGATCATGCGCATGATCCTGATCTTCGTCGG
>DATGYC010000056.1:0-4197 GCA_035298385.1 Symbiobacteriaceae bacterium
ATCGGTCCGGGGCCGACCACGTTGCAGGTGATCCCGAAGCGGGCCACCTCCTTCGCCAGCACCTGCGTGAAGGTCAGGAGGGCGCTCTTGGACGCGGCGTAGAGCGACTCGCCCTCCAGCCGCAGCGGTACGGCGACGGTCGAGAGGTTGATGATGCGTCCGTAGCGCCGAGGGATCATCAGCTTGGCGCCCGCCTTGGCGACGTGGAAGGCGCCCAGGAAATTCGTCGCCATCAGCCGCTCCGCCGTGGCGCCCGGGGTGGTGAGGGCGTGATTCATGGCGGCGATGCCGGCGTTGTTGACCAGGACGTCCAGGCGCCCGTGCGAACGGGCCACCTCCCGCATCATGCGAGCGACGGCTGCCTCATCGGTCACGTCGACCTGGTGGTGCGTATACCCGGGCAGATCCAGCGTGGACGCCCCCCGGCTACACCCCACCACCTGGCAGCCCAGCGCCACGTAGTGCTGGACAAGCGCCTGCCCGATCCCTCGGCTCGTCCCTGTGATCAGGACGACGGCCTCTTCAGTCATGCGTCCCGTCCCCCACGCGCAGGATGAACTCCGCCAGGGCGCCAATGGTGCGGAAGGGGCTGCGGGCCTGGCTCATCGCCCGATCATCGGAGAGGGGGGACTCAAGCCCAAAGACCGCCAGCCGCGTCTCGACCTCGACTAGGAAGGAGACCAGATCGAGCGAATCCAGGCTGGCGCCCGGCCCAAAGAGTGGGGTCTCTAGCGCAAAGACGAGCCGCTCTTCGCCATGGAAGGCGTTCGTCGCCTCGACCGCTTCCCGGAGGATCTCTAAGACCTCTGCTCGCGTCACCGGTGCACACCCTTTCTGCCCACTGGTGCGGTCAATCGTCCTACTCTATGCGGGCCAGTGCACCAGATCCACCGGTTCGCCATAGCGTGGCAACCGGATAAAGGGGGGAGCGCCAGATGGCAGAGCCGTTTGTGGGCGCCGGGTGTCAGATCGGGGTGGACGTCACCCTGGGCCAGAACGCCGTCCTGCACGAGGGCGTTCAGATCGGGGCGGGGAGCCGCATTGGCGCCAACGTAGTCCTCCATGCGGGGACGGCGGTCGGCCCCGGTGTGACCATCTTTGACAACGCCGTCTTGGGGCGCCCGCCGCAGGGGACTCGTAGCCTGAGGCGCACCACGGAGAGGCTGCTGCCGCCCCTCACCATCGGTGCCGGCAGCGTCATCGGCGCGGGCGCCGTGCTCTATGCGGGGACGGCACTGGGCGAGGAGGTCCTCGTTGGCGACCTCGCCTCGATCCGCGAGAACTGCTCGATCGGTGATTTGACGATCATCGGGCGCGGCGTGACGGTCAACTGCCGGGCACTGATCGGCAAGCGGGTGAAGATCATGGACCTCGCGCACGTCACCGCCGACTGCCTGATCGAGGATGATGTCTTCATCTCCCTGCAGGTAGGCATGGCGAACGACCCGACGATGGGGCGCCGGGCGGAAGGGCAAGCGGCCCACTACCAGGGACCGATCATCCGCCGCCGGGCCGCCATCGGGGCGGGCGCGACCCTGGTGCCGGGCGTGGAGATCGGCGAGGGGGCGATGGTGGCCGCCGGCAGCCTCGTCAACCGCTCGATCCCCGCCTGGACCTCGGCCGCGGGCCTGCCGGTCCGGCTCCTTGGCGACGCGCCGGACCGGCCCGCGGAGCACACCACCCCAGCGCCTGCGCCATAGGTATGGAGCGGGAGTCGCAACCTCCCCCCGACCTCCGTATAGACAGGAAGGTGGAACCACCGTGGCCGAGTTGGAACGGGCCTTCAATCTCAAGCTCAGCCCGGCTGGCGAAGCGCTGAAGGAGAAGCTTCTGGCTAAGTCGGCAGCGGTGGCGATCATCGGCAGCGGCTATGTGGGTCTCCCTCTGGCTGTAGCGCTGGCCTCGGCCGGTCTCGCCGTCCACTGCATCGATACGAATCCGGAGCGTGTCCACCTGATCAACGCCGGCCAGAGTTACATACCTGATGTGGCCGGGTCCGAGTTGGCTCGTTTCGTGCAGAGCGGCATGCTCCAGGCTACGAACGACTTTGCGGGCCTCGGCGAGGCGGACCTGATCCTCGTCTGCGTCCCGACGCCCCTGACCCAGACGAAAGACCCCGATACGACGGCCATCACCGCGGCCGCCGAACAGATCGCCGCCCACCTGCGGCCCGGACAACTGATTGCGGTCGAGAGCACGACCTACCCGGGGACGGTGCAGGAACTCTTTCTGCCGCGCCTGACCGCCTCTGGCTTACAGGTCGGCACCGACTTCTTCCTCTGCCACTCCCCCGAGCGGGTAGACCCGGGGAACACCCTTGTCACAACCCGTACGACCAACAAGGTCGTCGGTGGGTGCACCCCGGCCTGTCTGGCACTCGCTGAACACCTCTATGCGCAGATCGTCGCCGAGGTCGTCCCGGTCTCATCCCCCACCGTGGCCGAGCTGACGAAGCTCTTCGAGAACACCTATCGGGCGGTCAACATCGCCCTGGTCAACGAGCTGGCGCTGCTCTGTGAGCGGATGGAGCTTGACGTCTGGGAGGTCGTAGCGGCGGCATCGACCAAGGGCTTTGGGATCCAGACCTTCTGGCCCGGCCCGGGCGTCGGCGGTCACTGCATCGCGCTCGATCCCCACTACCTGGCCTGGAAGGCGCGCGAGTATGACTTCGCCGTCCGCTTCGTCGAACTGGCCAGTACGATCAACCAGACGATGCCCGCCTTTGTGAAGGAGAAGTTGGTCCGGGTGCTGGGGGAGGCGGGCAAGCCGCTGCGGGGCGCCGAGATCCTCATCGTGGGCGTGGCCTATAAGCGTGATATCCCGGATGTGCGGGAGTCACCGGCGCTGAAGGTGATCCAACTGCTCCAGAAGGAGGGCGCCCGCGTCCTCTACCACGATCCCTATGTACCCGCGTTGCAGCCGCAGGGCTGGTTCAAGGGGCAACTGGAGTCCGTCGCCCTGACCGCTGAACGCCTGCAGGCGAGCGATGCGGTGGTGATCACCACCGACCACGCCATTGTCGATTATGACGCTATCTGCCGCGTGGCGCCGATCGTGCTGGATACGCGCAACGCCACGAAGGGCGTGGTGGGCGCCTGCGCCAAGATCGTGAAGCTCTAGGAAAGGAATCAGCCTATGCAAGAGCGACCGCAGGTTGGCGTGATCGGCGCTGGCCGCTGGGGGCAGAACCTCGTCCGCACCTTCCACGCGTTGCAGGCGCTGGGGGGTGTGGCGGAGGCGAACCCAGCCCTGCACGAACGGATCGCCGCGGACGTCCCGGGGGTTCCGCTCTACCTGGATTACCGGGAGCTACTCGGCGCCCCGATTCCCGCCGTGGTGATCGCCACCCCGGTGCCGAGCCACTACGAGCTCGCGCGGGCGGCGCTCTTGGCGGGCAAGGACGTCTTCGTCGAGAAGCCGCTCGCACTCAAAAGTGCGGAGGCCGAAGCGCTCGTCGCCCTCGCCGAAGCACAAGGACGCCTGCTGCTGGTCGGGCATCTGCTGCTCTTCCAGCCTGCCATGCCGTTCATCAAGGCGTATCTGGAGAGCGGGCAGCTCGGGCGAGTCGTCAGCCTCCACCAGGAACGGCTCAACCTGGGCACCGCCCGCTCTGTCGAGAACGCCCTCTGGTCCCTCGGGGTTCACGATGTGGCGGTCCAGCTCTACCTGCTGGGGGCGGCGCCCGATCAGATCGCTGCGACCGGCCAGGCGGTTCTGCAGGTGGGGATCGAGGATGATCTCCACCTGCACCTGCGCTTTCCGAATGGGGCGCAGGCCCACCTGCATGCGGCCTGGCTCTGGCCCGAGAAGCGCCGCCGCCTAGTCGTCATCGGCACGGAAGGGATGCTCAGCTTCGATGAGGGCGAGCAGTCCGTCACCCTGCACCGGAAGCGGATCACGCCCGCCCTTCGTCACCACGACGCGGGAAGTGAGGTACTCTTCCGGGGTGGCGGGGCGCCCCTGACGTCGGAGGCTGAGCACTTCATCGCAGCGGTGCAGTCCCAGACCCGCTCGGCGTTGATCGATGGCGCCCACGGGGCGCAGGTCGTGCGGGTCCTCGAGGCGGCGACGAGGGCGCTGAAGGGGGGGCAAGGGCATGCGGGTTCCGCTCCTGGATCTGAGCGGGCAGATCGAGCGTCTGGCCGTTGAGCTGAGCGCCGCCATCGACGAGGTCCTGCACGGCGGCCACTTCATCCT
>DATGYC010000057.1:0-3271 GCA_035298385.1 Symbiobacteriaceae bacterium
GCCATGGATCCCGTCGGGAACGCCGCCAACCACAGCCGCATCCCCATGCTCCCGCTGCCCATCCCCGTCGACGAGCTCCTCGCCGGGGTGGACGCGGTGCTGCTGTCCCACCTCCATCGCGACCACTTCGACGAGGCTGCAGCAGCCCTGCTCCCGAAGGCTCTGCCGATCCTCTGCCAGCCCGTCGATGCCCAGCAGCTCAGCGAGCGTGGCTTCCAGACCGTCCTGCCCCTTGCCGATGCCTCCGAGCACCTGGGGATCGAGTTCATCCGCACAGACGGCAGGCATGGCATCGGCCTCATCGGCCAGAAGATGGGAACCGTCTCCGGCTTCGTCCTGCGGGCGCCCGGTGAGCCGGTCCTCTACATCGCTGGCGACACGGTCTGGTGCGGTGCCGTGCGGGAGAGCCTGGAGACCTTCCGGCCCGACGTCGTCGTCGTGAATGCGGGGGCCGCCCAGTACCTCGTCGGTACGCCGATCACGATGGATGGCCTGGATATCGCCCGAGTCTGTGCCACCGCGCCCGAGGCCGCGGTCATCGCCACGCACATGGATACGATCAACCACTGCCTGCTGACCAGGGAGGGGCTGCGGGCCGACCTGACCAAGCGTGGGCTCGTGGACCGGGTCCTGATCCCAGCCGATGGCGAGACGCTCTCCTTCCCCGGCAACGACCGCCTTCAATAGGGCGGCCTCCGTCGTGGGCAGAGAGCCGGCCACAATGGCGGACAGCGACGCGGCTGCCGTCGCCGGCCGTTTCGGCTCCTTGATGCTCCGTAGTGACAGCGACCTGCCCTCCGTTCGGCGGGCCATCCATCAGATCCTCGACGGCTATGGGGTTCAGGGGGGCAAGGTCCGCGTCACCCCCTGGTCGATCCAGTTGGCCACAAATCGAGGCCGGGTCTTGTATGCGGACCGGATCAAGAGCCGATCACGCAACCTTGGCCGGCTGCGCCAGTTGGGCGCCCTCAGCCGGGCGGTCACGTCCGGCCAGTTGCGAGGGGCGCCGCTGTGGGAGTCGTTGCAGGCGGTGGCTGTGATGGCCGATCCCTACCCAGCCTGGCTACGAACGGCCGCTGCATCGATCGCCGCGGGCGGAATCGCCTTGCTAACCGTGAGCACGCTCGACGTCTTCTGGTCCGTGGTTGCCCTAGCAACAGCGACTCAGGCATTCGCCTCCCTACTCGCACCCCGATGGCTGAAGCACCTGACGGCGGGCGCCGTGGCGATGCTGG
Organism: Symbiobacteriaceae bacterium; assembly: GCA_035298385.1. Lineage (GTDB taxonomy): Bacteria > Bacillota > Sulfobacillia > Symbiobacteriales > Symbiobacteriaceae > DATGYC01. The sequence goes on from DATGYC010000057.1 coordinate 1,236, forward strand.
GCGCCCTCTTCTTGACTCGACTCGATCCCGGCCTCGACCCAAGAGTGATCGCTGCGGGCGGGGTGGTGCCCTTCGTGCCGGGAATTCTAAGCGAGTCCATCACGGCAGATCTCCTAGCGGCTGACCTGATCTCCACTGCTGGAAGGGTGGCAGAGACCGTCTGCGCTGCCGCCCCGTTGGCCGCTGGGGTACTCCTTGTCGACTGGCTGGTGACGAGCAAATGAGCCTGCAGGCGATCGCCGCCTTCCTTTCTTCCTTTGGCTTCGCCATCCTCTTTCAGGTCCCCCGCAGGCAGTTGATACCAGCCGGTCTGGCTGGCGCCCTGGGTTGGATGATCTACCTCGTCAGCCTCCAGGTAGGACTAACGACCACGCTGGGGACCTTTGCTGCCGCCCTCGTGATCGGTCTGCTCTGTCGCGGCTGGGCTCTGGTCAAGCAGGATGAGGCGGCGGTGTTAGTGATCCCCGCCATCATCCCCATGGTGCCCGGTACCATCGCCTATCAGGCACATCTGGCCGCCCTTGCTGGGCGATTTCCAGAGGCGAGCAGGCTGGCAGTTGAGACGGCCCTGTATGGTGGAGCGATCGCCCTCGGACTCGGGCTGGCGAAGTTGTTGACCCAGGTCGATATAACGATGGCGAGGCGGCTGACGACTCCGACGTCATCATTCGGCTCGTGCTGCGAGAATCATCATGAGAGCGCCTGGCACTGCAGATGATCGCCGGCTGATGCGCCGTCGACCATCTTGTGACAGCAAAAGCCAAAAACCGGTCGCCCTTGGTGTAGGGCGGCCGGCTTTCCACGCAATAAATCTGGCTATTACGAACGGAATCCTGGCGCCTGAAAATGGAACTCATACAACGTAAACCTCTCCCAGGTGCCGGCCGTGTTCCGATTTGCCACAATGGCGCCGCCCGCTTCGGCACACAGATATTTGCCGTGGTGCGACTTCAACGTGACGACATAGCCTCTGTCATCCCTGTTCTCCACCACATCTATGTCCCACATTTCCCAGTCATTAGCTGAATCACTATTGGCCACAACAACACCGGATGGCTCGGCAGACCAATAAGTAAAGCCGGGATTGGTTAGGCGTAACGTCCATTTGTCCTTGTACTTCCTCAACTCGAAGCATTCCCACATGTTGGGTTCGAGGTGGTTGTATTCTTTTGTGGAGATGTAGCGGTTATGCCACAGATGATGCCACATCTCAGATTCCGCTGTAACGTACGCGTTATCATGCGCTACCAAAAAGACGGGCTTGCCATTGAGATCGTCCAGGCCCAATTACTTTCCCTCCAATCAATTAGTTCATATCAACACAATATGATATATATTAACAAAAATCAATACTGCCGTTATATTGAAACACAGGCTGCGTGTGCGGGTTCAATCGATTTTGTGGACCGGGTACTTACTCTCTCCCGACCGGTCTGTAACAAATGAAAGAGCCAGCTATCTCAGCTGGCTCTTTCATTTGAAGTTCTGCCCACAATCTCTCTACTTCGCCTTAGCCTGCTCGATCGCCTCGACCAACTCGGCCAACTCCGCCCAGCGATCCATCGCAGCGGTCAGCTCTGCACTGACTCGATCCTGCTCCCGAGTCAGCTCTGCCAGCTTGCCGTAGTCGGTGGCGTGCCTCTCCATCTGGCCCTGGACGCGGGCCAGTTCCGCCTCCAGCCCAGCGATCCGCTCCTCGATCGTCTCCCACTCCCGCTGCTCCTTGAAGGAGAGCTTCAGCTGCTTCGAACGCTCACGGGCGGGAGACTCTGCCTGGGCGGGCGCCCCCTGCGCCGCCCCAGCCCCAGGTCGGCCCTGGCCCGCGCTCTGCTCCGCCCGCTCCGTGACCCGCGCCGCAGCATAGTCGCTCCAGTCGCCCATGAAATGCCGGATCTTCCCCTCGCCCTCAAACGCGAAGAGATGCTCCGCCATCCGGTCCAGGAAGTACCGGTCATGCGAGACCGCCACGACGACGCCCGGGAAGCCATCCAGGAACTCCTCCAGGATCGTCAGGGTCTGGATGTCCAGATCGTTCG
>DATGYC010000058.1:0-1586 GCA_035298385.1 Symbiobacteriaceae bacterium
GCGCCCTGCTGGACGGGGCCTTCTGTTGCCTCTGCGACGGCCTGACGGACCATTGCCGGGGTCACATGGCGCCCCTGGATATCGTTCAGGTAGCCGTCATTGCACTCCCCGACGAGTGGGTTGACCGTCGAGGTCGTGATCCCGATCCCCGGATTCTGCTCGATCATCAGATCGATCAGGGTGTCGGCCACCCGTGGGGCGCTCAGGGTGTTGGTCAAGAGGATCGGCGTCTCGATCGTACCGAGCTCCGCCACCTGCGCCAGCCCGATCGCCTTGCCAAAGCCGTTCAGGACGAAGAGCCCCGCCCGGACCTTCTGGGCAAAGAGATTGCCGCCGTGGGGCAGGATCGCCGTCACACCGGTCCGGACCGGGCCCTGACCCGGCTTCAGCGGTCCATCGCCCTTGATCAGCGTCGAATGACCAACCCGCACGCCGGGTACATCGGTGATGGCGTTATGCGGACCTGGCTGCAAGTGCCCCAGCTTTAGGCCAACCTTGCGCGTACTCATTCCCCGTACCCCGCCAGCCGGGTCTCAAGCCCCGTCTTCACCCCCGGCCACTCGGCGTCGATCACCGAGAAGTAGACGGTGTTACGCCAGGAGCCGTCCCGGCGGCGGCGGTGGTTGCGGAAGGCCCCCTCGTACTGGGCGCCCAGCTTCTTGATCGCCGCCTGGGAGCGCACGTTGCGCTCATCGGTCTTCCAGCAGACCCGCTTGGCGCCCCAGGTGTCGAAGGCGTGGCAGAGGAGCAGATACTTCGCCTCCGGGTTGACCGCCGTCCCCCAGACCTCCTGCATGTACCAGGTCCAGCCGATCTCTACGTTCTTCTGGGGCTCGACGACATCCATAAAGCGGGTGGAGCCGAGGACCACGCCGTCCGACTGCCGGACGACGGCGAAAGCGTACTCCTCCCCCTTCACCTCGGCACTGAGGGCGGCCATGATGAACGAATCGATCGCCTCAGGGGTGTTGAGCGGGGCAGAGAGGTGCGTGAAGATCGACTCGTTCTGACCGGCGGACAGGAGGCCAGCGAAGTGGTGGGGGCGCAGAGGCTCAAGGCGGATGTGCGAACCATTGAGGGTGATCGGTCCAAGCATCGACGGAATCCTCCTAGGCGAGCTGTTCGATCGCGCCGCAGAAGCGCTCGATCTCAGCCTCCGTGTTGTAGTAGTGAACCGAGGCCCGAGCCACCTGCTCTAGCCCCTTGGACTCCAGGTCAAGCCGGCCCGAGACGGCGCCGGGCGCCCAGATGTGGATCCCCTGTGCCCGGAGCTGCGCCCGCAGTTCAATCGGGCTGTGGCGCTCCGTGGTAAAGGTGACGATGCCGGAGAGGCGGGCGCCCCTGTCTTGGACGGTGACGCCTGGAACGGCGCTCAGATTGGTACGCAGACGGGCGGCGAGTCCCACCACCCGCTCCTCGATCGCCGGGAGCCCCCACTGCAGGGCATAGCGAGCCGCAACCCCTAGCCCGATTCGCAGCGCCATCGAGGCCTCGTAGAACTCAAAGCGGGTAGCGTCCGGGGCGAGCTTGTACTCGCCAACGGCGGTCCATGTGGCCGAGTGGTGGTCAAGCTGGGCCGGATCGAG
>DATGYC010000059.1:0-12403 GCA_035298385.1 Symbiobacteriaceae bacterium
TGCGTAAGCAGGGGTCTTTTGCATGTTCGGGCAGAGCCGGTTGTGCTGACAAGGCGGCACAACCGGCGACGGGACCACCCAGGGCGGGGGGGAGTTTGAGAGGGGGGATGAGTTCTTCCCCCCTCTCATCTGGATTGGACGCCGCCCAAATCCTTTAGAAAGACCACTGCGTAAGCAGGGGTCTTTTGCTTTGCGCCCAGTATGGGTGCTGACTTGGGGGTGAAAGTCCCCTGCGGGCGACGAGTCGCTAGCCAAGGGCAAGGGCTACTTCGCCCTCTCGGATGCAAAGACACCGTTTCAGACTCTGGACGAGTGGCTCCGGAGACGTCTGCGCCAAATCCTCTGGAAAGATTGGAAGCGCACAGGTGCACGGCAACGGAACCTGCGACGACTCGGCCCCAAAGAAACAGCAGGCTCGGCAGATTGCAGGGGGTCCTTCTCAAGCTGTGTTTCTACGGATCTTATCGGGCATTCTACACCAGATGCACTTTGGAGAGGGGTAGAGCCTTATTTGAAGAAAGCTTTCGGCTATCTGCAGCAAATCGGACGTGCCTTGATGACCCCGGTTTCCGTCCTGCCGGCAGCAGGCCTTTTACTCCGCTTTGGTGACAAGGATCTGCTCAACATCCCATTGATTAAGAATGCTGGCGGCACCGTCTTTGAGAATCTTCCTGTCCTCTTCGCCGCTGCCGTCGCACTGGGTTTGGCTGGCGGCGATGGTGTGGCAGCACTCGCAGGTCTGACTGGCCATCTGGTACTGATCGCGGTGCTTAAGCAGATGAATCCCAACATCAATATGGGGGTGTTCTCTGGCATTGTGGTGGGCACCACCGCCGCGCTGCTCTACAATCGCTACCACAACATCAAGCTACCGCCCTACCTAGGCTTCTTCGGCGGTAAGCGCTTTGTGCCGATCGTTACGGCTGTCTCTAGCCTCATCCTTGGTGTTCTGTTCGGCTACATATGGCCACCCATCCAAACCGGTATCGATGTCGTCAGCCGCGCGGCACTCAACTCTGGTGCGCTGGGTCCGTTCCTCTTCGGCTTTGGTCAGCGCATTTTGATACCGTTTGGGCTGCACCACATTTTCTATCAGCCGTTCTGGTATGTGTTTGGTACGTTTACGACGCCAACCGGTGCGGTGGTGCACGGTGATATGACGCGCTTCTTTGCGGGCGATCCAACCGCCGGCCGTTTTATGGGGGGGCTTTTCCCCTTCATGCTGTTCGGACTGCCTGCAGCTGCGTTGGCGATGATCCATGAAGCACGGCCCGAGCGGCGGCGGGAGATTAGCGGAATCATGGTATCTGGTGCCCTCACCTCTTTCCTTACGGGCATCACCGAGCCGATTGAGTTCTCCTTCGCCTTTGTCGCCCCCATTCTCTTCGTGATCCATTGCATCTTTGCCGGCCTCTCGTTCGTTGCTCTGGATCTGCTGGGCGTTCGTCATGGCTTCACCTTCTCCGGCGGCTTCATTGATTACGTCCTAAACTGGGGCCTGGCAACACGCCCTCTGCTGGTCATCCCAGTCGGTCTCGCCCTGTCCGTCATCTACTACTTTGGCTTCCGGTGGGCGATTCGTAAGTGGAATCTGCCGACACCGGGCCGTGAGGTCCTCCCTGCATCTGGGGTCCGGACAGAGGAGTCAAAGAGTGTAGCCGGAGAGAGCAAGGCCGCCCAGGTGCTGGCCGCTTTCGGCGGACCGGGAAACATTCAAGCACTTGACGCTTGCATCACACGGTTGCGGGTGACGGTCGAAGAGAAGCAGCAGGTCAACGTGGCTAGGCTGAAGCAGTTGGGCGCCGCCGGGGTCTTGGAGGTCGGCAACAATATGCAGGCGGTCTTCGGGACGGAGAGCGATCTGCTGAAAGAGCAGATCAAGCGCTTGATGGAAGGCAAACAACCGATCCCTGCCCAGGACGGGGAGGCGAACAAAACAACGTCGCCGCAAGCCTGTGATCTGCCGGAGCCAGTCACAGTTATCTCGCCGATGGCCGGTGAGGTCAAGCCGATCTCGGACGTGCCTGATGAGGTCTTCTCACAGAAGATGATGGGCGATGGCTTCTGCGTCTTTCCCACAGAGGGGAAGGTTGTTGCCCCGGTAAGCGGAGTGGTAGTCACAGTCTTCCCGACCCTCCACGCTCTCGGGCTTCGTACTGAGGAAGGAATCGAGCTTCTGGTCCATGTCGGGATCGACACGGTGAAGCTCAATGGCGAGGGATTCAAGGCGCTGGTCGAGGAAGGTGCAACAGTTAAGGCTGGCCAACCGCTGCTTGAGGTGGACTTGGACGCCATTCGCGATAAGGTGCCATCGCTCGCTACCCCTGTTGTATTCGTAAACCTGGAGGGGCGGGAGCCACACTTGACGCGAACGGGGATGGTACAGGCAGGCGAGCCAGTGGTCGTCGTTGGGTAGTACAGACCAATTCGCCATACAACAAGGCCCTCCTCAGGTGAGGAGGGCCTTGTGATTAGCGTAGATGGTGCCGGGGCGGAGTGAAGAGGTCTCGATCAAGCAGTTTAGCCAGTAGCCGTGCTCGGCCAGTAGTCAGTAACTCTGCCTCTTCCGGTAGGTCAGCTAGTGGTGGGCTGAAAGGTTCGCTGACTTCGACCGCTGCGGCGGTCGCGACCCTCGGCAGAAGAGTCAGGGCGCCCCTAGACGGCATCGAGAGCGCCGGCTTCGGCATGGGCATAGGCAGTACGGGCGCTTCGAAGGCCGAGCCCGCAGCGGGTGGGGGAACATCGAGTTCAGCGGCAAACTCCTCCGCCGGCTTGTCCCCGCGTGCACCGTTGCACTTCTCACAAGCGCAGATGCAGTTCGCCAGGTTAGTCCGCCCGCCCTTGGACCAGGGAATGATGTGATCAATGGTGAAGCCGGGGCTACTGCACCAATAGCAGATATACTTATCGCGCTCTAGGACCTTTAGCCGGATGTATCGGTACGCAAAGGGATCAAAGCGGAGTCGGATCCGGCGCTTTCCGACCCAGTGGGCACGGTGAAGCCGGACCTGCCGGGCAGCCACGTCAGGTGCACATGGCGTCAAGGGGCGCCCATTCGGGCCAATGACCTCAATCAGTTCAGACAGAAAGAACCCTCCATCAGTATCAGGGCGCAATGTTTACAGATCATGACCGGCACGCAGATAACGGACCGGCCGAAAGAACAGGAAGAGCGCAAGAGCCGCCAACAGGGCTAGTCCACCGGCAGTCGAGAAGGCGACTGGATAGGCCCCCGCCGCCAAGGCTACGCCAAAGGCCTGCGCGGCAAAGGCGGCGCCCAGGCTGCGCCCGACCATTGCAAAGCCATTAACCGTGGCACGCTCGTGCTCGGGCGCCACTTCCATAGCGAAGGCGCCCCAGACCGTCATCTGCATTGTACCCAAGAATTCGCGGAGCCAGAACGTTCCCTGGTAGATCGTGGGAGAACTAATCCAGCCCATTATGGGTAAGAGCAAGGCCTGAGCCAGGATGATGGCGAAGATGAGTCTGTTGACACCAAGGCGGCGGGAGAGTCCTGGCACTAGGATAGCTCCACCCCACCCAGCCGCATTTGCAACCGTCAGGATCGTAGCGACCGCTACCTCGTTCAGGTGATACCGGCTGGCCAAGATCACGTTGCCGAATCCCATCATCAGCGTCGTGAACCCGCCACTAAAGAGGCTGACAACCGCCAGGGAGAGTGCGATGCGTGACGGGCGATAGGAACGACTTCGCTCTGCACGCCTGGTGCCCTTCTGGAAGGGCAAGCGAAAGCGTAGCACTCCCGTAATCATGCCGCAAAAACCCGACAGAATCAACGCAGGCATGTACGGCGCCGCTACTCCTGCTCCAAACCATTTGACGGCGAAGCCGCTCAGTTGGGTGCCAACGATGTTCCAGAACATGAAGTTGACCATCATCAAGCTGAAGACTGCAGGGCGATCAGCGGACTCAACCTCTGCCGCCAGAAGGGGAGCCTCATTCACCTGGGCGATCAGTAGACCAAGAATCCCCAACGTGTTCGCTGTAAGGATTGCCGGAAATGAGTAGATGCAGGTTGAAGATCGCACCGAAGATAGCTCGGGATAGCGCAAACCAAATATCGGCGACGTAGAAGCGTCTAATCACCGGGGGGAATCGTCGAAACTGCAGGTAGAGCCCTTGGACATAGGAGACCATGCGGTGGACTCAACTCCTGCTTCTATGGAATCGATCTTGCTGGAATCGGTTTCCTTGCGTACATATGTTCGTAGTGATACAATCGTTTCGTCTATTCCCCGAGAGGGATCATTTGGTAGCGCCTGGAGGTTGCGGTATGGCACAGGACAAGATTGTGGTCAAGGGCGCCCGGGAACACAACCTCAAGAACGTCAACCTCGAGATTCCCCGCGAGAAGCTTGTTGTCTTCACGGGTGTCTCGGGCTCCGGTAAATCTTCGCTTGCCTTTGAGACGATCTACGCTGAGGGACAGAGGCGGTACGTCGAGTCACTGAGCGCCTATGCCCGGCAGTTCCTGGGCCAGATGGATAAGCCGGACGTCGATGCGATCGAAGGGCTCTCCCCGGCTATCTCCATCGATCAGAAGACGACCTCCCGCAACCCGCGCTCGACCGTTGGCACCGTCACGGAGATCTACGATTACCTGCGCCTTCTGTTTGCGCGCGTCGGGCGCCCCCACTGTCCCAGCTGCGGGAAGCCGATCTCGCAACAGACCGTGGAGCAGATGGTCGATGTGATCATGGGCATGCCGGAAGGAACGCGCATCCAAGTCCTCGCCCCGCTCGTGCGTGGTCGTAAGGGCGAGCACGAGAAGGTCTTCGAGGAGATCCGCAAGGGCGGCTTCGTCCGCATGCGGGTCGACGGCGAGATCCAGGACGTCACGCCGGAATCGCCAGCCTTGGACAAGAAGAAGAAGCATACGATCGAGGTCGTGATCGACCGCCTGGTGCTGAAGCCAGAGATCGCCCGCCGCCTGGCAGACTCGATCGAGACAGCGACGAAGTTGGCCGGCGGCATCGTGACGATCGATGTAGTTGGTGGCAAGGAGCTCCTCTTCAGCCAGAACTTCGCCTGCCCGGACTGCGGTACCTCTATTGACGAACCGCAGCCCAGAATGTTCTCGTTTAATAATCCGTTCGGCGCCTGCCCGGTCTGTACCGGTCTGGGCCAGAACAATGAGATCGATCCAACTCTGATGATCGATACGACCAAGTCGATCGACGAGGGGGCGATGCTCCCTTGGGCGCACTCGACGACGCAGACCTATTTCCTCTCCATGCTGGAGTCGCTCTGCGCCGCCATCGGGATCAAGACGGATGTGCCTCTGGGTGATCAGGACCCGAAGTTCATCGATATTCTGCTTCACGGCTACGGCGATGCCAAGGTGAAGTTCAAGTACGAGAATATGTACGGCCAGGTGAAGACCTATGAGGCCGTCTATGAGGGCGCCGTCAAAACGCTCGAGCGGATGTATCGGGAGACCACCAGTGACTACATTCGCGAGATGGTGGAGCAGTTCATGACCACCAAGCCCTGCCCGGCCTGTAAGGGCGCCCGCCTGAAGCCGGAGTCCCTGGCGGTCAAGATCGGTGGCATCTCGATCTCCGACGTCTCCCGGATGGACGTGCAGAAGGCGCAGGAGTTCCTGGGCGCCCTCGACCTGACCGAGCGCGAGATGGCGATCGGTCGGCAGATCCTGAAGGAGGTCAACGAGCGGCTCGGCTTCCTGGTCAACGTCGGCCTGGACTACCTGACGCTCTCCCGGGCGGCTGGCACCCTCTCCGGCGGTGAGGCCCAGCGGATTCGCCTGGCGACGCAGATCGGCTCGCACCTGGTCGGGGTCCTCTACATCCTCGATGAGCCTTCCATCGGTCTGCATCAGCGGGACAACGAGCGCTTGATCAGCACCTTAAAGCGCTTGCGCGACCTGGGCAACACCCTGATCGTCGTCGAGCACGACGAGGATACGATGGAGGCCGCCGACTGGATCGTCGACATTGGTCCGGCGGCAGGCGTCCACGGTGGCGAGATCATCGCCTCGGGTCCGCTGGAGGAGATCCTCAAGACTGAGGGCTCTCAGACCGGCGCGTACCTCTCGGGCCGCAAGCAGATCCCGATTCCGGCCCAGCGCCGGGAGCCGGGGGATCGCTGGCTGGTCGTGGAGGGCGCCCAGGAGAACAACCTGAAGGATGTCGACCTAAAGGTGCCGCTCGGCCTCTTCTCCGTCGTGACCGGTGTCTCAGGCTCGGGCAAGTCGACCCTGATCAACGAGATCCTCTACAAGCGCCTGGCGCAGGAACTGCACGGCTCCCGCCAGCGGCCGGGCGCCCACAAGGCGATCCACGGCCTCGAGCACCTCGAGAAGGTGATCGATATCGATCAGTCGCCGATCGGCCGGACACCGCGCTCCAACCCAGCGACGTACACCGGGGTCTTCGACATGATCCGTGAGTTGATGGCCTCGACGCCGGAGGCGAAGCTGCGCGGGTACAAGCAGGGGCGCTTCTCCTTCAACGTCCGAGGCGGCCGCTGTGAGGCCTGCAAGGGCGACGGCATCATCAAGATCGAGATGCACTTCCTGCCGGACGTCTACGTGCCCTGTGAGGTCTGTAAGGGCGCCCGCTACAACCGGGAGACCCTGGAGGTCCGCTACAAGGGGAAGAACATCGCAGAGGTCCTGGGCATGACGGTCGAGGAAGGGGTCGAGTTCTTCCGGCCAATCCCCCGCATCTATCGAAAGCTGCAGACGCTGGCGGATGTGGGCCTCGGCTACATTACGCTCGGTCAGCCCGCGACCCAGCTCTCCGGCGGCGAGGCCCAGCGGGTGAAGCTGGCGACTGAACTCTCCCGGCGCTCCAAAGGCAAGACGATCTACATCTTGGATGAGCCGACGACCGGCCTGCATATCGCGGACGTCCACAAGCTGCTCGAGGTTCTCCAGCAGCTGGTAGAGAACGGCGACACGGTCTTGGTGATCGAGCACAACCTGGACGTGATCAAGCAGGCTGACTGGTTGATCGACCTGGGGCCGGAGGGCGGCAACCGGGGTGGTCAGATCATCGGTCAGGGCGCCCCTGAGGCGCTCTGCGCCGTGGAGGCTAGCTATACGGGGCAGTTCCTCAATCGCCATATGGAGCGGCAGCGCCAGCTTCAGACAGTAGAGGTTTAACAAAGGGGGCGTCCTGCTGGACGCCCCCTTTGTTCGTTAAAGTACTGGCAGGATTTGTTCCCTCCATCACGAATCAGCGAAGCAAGAGAAAGTTCAAGGGGCGACGTTTGTGCCAGTTTACCAAAGCTGTTCAACCTGTGGCGGCACAATCGACGCCGCCCTCCATCGCTGTCCGGTCTGCGGCGCTGAACGAATTCAGGGTCGCTCAGCTAGGCGAAGGTCTCGACCCACAATGAAGGTAGCCGGGTGGATCGTCGCGCTGGCGACCCTGGTCGTCTTTGTGATCGGCGCTACAGGGGGTTTCCTGTACCGCTCCGGTTATCAGAGCGGGGGCGCCCCGACCGGCGGCTTCCAACTCCAACCACTACCGCTGTCCGCGACCGCCGAGGGAGAGGATGACCCCTGGGCGGCCGTGTTGCGGGTACAGCCCAAGGGAGCGGGCGGTAGCCGCGAGGGTACCGGTTTCTTCATCGATCGGAGTGGGCACTTGGTCACGGCGGCGCATGTCGTTGAGGGTGGTCAGTGCGTCACGCTCTTGGACCAGAACGGCCGGAGTTATGAGGGGACCGTCCTAGGGATGGACCGCCTGCTCGACATCGCCCTGGTACGGGTGGCGACACCGGGGGCGCCCCGCGCCTATCTACCAGTAGCTGACCTAGAGCCTCCCACTATCGGTACGGATGTGGCGGTCGCCCACCTAGTCACGGGTAACGATCCTGTTGAGCAACGTGGCGAGATCAAGCGCGTCGGCTTGTCCATCTCGGTCGATGGCCGCTACCTGCAGAACCTCACCGAACTCAAGGGCGTTGAGGCCGTTCCGGGCATGAGTGGCGGACCCGTAGTCGACCGTCAGACAGGCAAGGCGCTCGGCGTTCTGGTCGCCGGGACCCAGGCCGGTGATGGCTACGCGATTCCCTTCAAGCAGTCCGGCCAACGGCTGCACGAGTGGAGTGCTCTGCCGACGCCAGGAGGCTGCACCCAGCCAGTAGCCAGCACGCAGACAGCCCTACAACTTGTGACGATCACCCCGCTCTCTGGTCTGCTCGGAGTCTGGGGCGCCGACGTAGCCGATGGGGCGACGCTCGCTCTCCGGGAGATGGAGGCCGAGTTGCAAAGGGTAGGATACCAAGTCTCTCTCCGCCGTCTGGATGACGCGGGCAATCCGGATCAGGCCAAAGAGCAGGCGGGCCTCGTTGCGGCGGATCCGCACGTAGTTGGTGTGATCGGCAGTCTGACCAACCCCCTAAGTGAGGCGGTCTATGCGGGTCTGGCCGGGAGTCAGAGGGTTCACATCATCCCGGCCTCACCTGCGGAGGCGCCGTTTGCGGGTAAGGGGAGGCCACCCTTCCGTCTTGTGCCAGCTGTGCAGGAGCAGATGGTGCGGTTGCTTGAGACCCTGCGCCAGCAGCAGCAGGTTCAGAACGTCGTCCTCCTCGATGACGGTACAGCCCTGGGGCGAGCACGGACACGGCTCTTTGCGACCCTCGCTGAGGCTGATGGGTTACGCATTGCCGATGAGGTCAGCCTCAGCCCTGACCTGACGCCCGAGCAACTCTACGCGCGAGTTAGCAAGGGGAATCCGGACCTGATCTATTTCGGCGGTAACGCAGGTACGCTGCGCGGGATCCTTGCCTTGCTGGAGAGGCGTCCCTGGCCCCTGGCCGGAGGTGCGGAACTCGCAGACCGCGGCTTTGAGTCGCTGCCGCCGGCGGTGACCGAGGGGATGCTCTTCCCCTATCCCGTCACCGCTCCGCCAAGCTCCTTTACGGCGCACTTTGAGTCGGTGCTGGGCAAGCCGACGGCCGGCCTGTCCGCCTATGGCTATGACTCTGCCATGCTCATTCTGGAGGGGCTCGTAGCCTGGGGAGCGGACCATCCGGGACAGGTGCCCGATGGTGAGGCACTCGCCAAGTGGATCGCGCAACGGACTCGGTACCAAGGCGTCTCGGGCCGGATCGGCTTCCGTCCGAACGGTGAGAACGGCGAGGCGTCTATTCCGATCTACCGCTGGAGCAAGGGCGCCCTTCAACAGATGTCGAAAAGTTAAGCGAACCCCGCTTCGGCGGGGTTCTTTGCTTGTGGTAAAATAAGGGCGAGGTGAGTCTGGTGAACGTGGATGATCAGTTGAAGCTGCTGCCGGACCGGCCCGGCTGCTACCTCTATCGTAACGCCGAGGGCCGGGTCATCTACGTGGGCAAGGCGATCAATCTGAAGAATCGGGTGCGGCAGTACTTCCAGTCCTCGCGCAACCTGACAGCCAAGGTCCTCGCCATGGTGACGCAGATCGCCTCGATCGAACACATCGTAACCGACAGTGAGATCGAAGCGCTGATCCTGGAGTCGAACCTGATCAAGAAGCACAAGCCGAAGTACAACATCCGCCTGCGGGATGATAAGCAGTACCCTTACTTGAAGCTCTCCACGAATGAGGTTTGGCCACGAATCGTCGTCACCCGCACGATGAAGAAGGACGGCGCCCGCTACTACGGGCCCTTTACCTCTACACAACCAATGTGGGAGACCCTGAAGCTCTCCCGCCGGCTCTTCCCTCTCCGGACCTGCAACGACCCCACCAAGCATCCGAAGGCGTGCCTGCAGTATCACATTGGGCGCTGCCTTGCACCGTGTCTCGCCTCGTTCGACCAGCATGAGGCCTACGCCCAGGCGGTCAAGGACCTGGGCGCCTTTCTCGAGGGGCGCAGTGACGAAGTGACCGGCCGAATCCGTGATCGGATGGAGGCCGCCGCCGAGGACCTGCAGTTCGAGCGGGCCGCGGAGCTCCGAGATCAGCTCTTTGCGATCGAGAAGGTAACGGAGAAGCAGAAGGTGCTCCTGCATGACCTGGCCAACCTGGATGCGATTAGCTACGCCCGCGGGCATGACGAGGCGGCGGTCCAGGTCTTCTTCGTGCGCGAGGGCAAGGTCCTCGGGCGAGACCGATTCATTATGGCTGGTGCTGATGAGATGAGCGGACCCGAGATCCTGGCCGCCTTTATCGAGCAGCACTACAACCAGACCGACTTCGTTCCGAAGGAGATCCTGGTCAGCGAAGAGTTGTCAGAGCCCGAGATACTGGAGGCTTGGCTCGCCCAGAAGCGAGGCAGCAAGGTGGAGATCCGCCAGCCTCGCCGGGGCGATAAGCGCGAACTGATCGAGATGGTGACCGCCAACGCCAAGGAGGGCATGACTGAGCGCCGCCAGGAGCGAGAGCAAGAGCTTGCCGCCACCGATGGCGCCATGCGGGAGTTGCAAGAGGCGTTGGGCCTGGAGCGCCTGCCTTACCGGATCGAGTGCTTCGATGTTTCGCATGTGCAGGGCTCGGAGGTCGTCGCCTCCATGGTCGTCTTCGAAGGGGGGCGCCCGAAGAAGGAGGACTACCGCCGCTTTAAGGTCCGGGACCAGAATAACGACTTCGCTAACATGGCTGACGCCGTAAGCCGGCGCTTCAAGCGCGGCCTGGCTGAACGAGAGGCCATGATGGAAGGGCGTGTCCGCGACCTAGAGGAAGGGCGAATGGAACTGGTCGCCGAGGAGGCGGTCGAGTGGGGAGACTCTGAGGCGAAGTTCGCCGCCTTCCCCGATCTCCTGATTATCGATGGTGGTAAGGGCCAACTCGCCTACGCCCGGGATGCGATGCGTAGCCTGGGTGTGGAGCACCTCCGTACCTTCGGCCTAGCCAAGGAGGAGGAACTCCTCTGCGAGGAGGGGCGGGAGGAGTGGATCCGCCTGCCACGGGGATCGCAAGGGCTCTATCTGCTCCAGCGCATCCGAGATGAGGCTCACCGGTTCGCGATCACCTACCACCGGGCGCTGCACCGCAAGGCAGCGACCAAGTCCCGTCTCGAGGAGATTCCGGGTATCGGGCCGGTGCGCCGCAAGGCGTTACTCAAGGAGTTTGGATCTGTAAAGCGCATCCGGGAGGCGAGCCTGGAGGAGATCGCGGGGGTTCCGGGTATGAACATGGAGATTGCGGAGCGAATCCGTGACTTTTTTGCGGGACAACGGTAAATAATTGGGAACCGGGGCGCCCCTTTGACGGGTCTAACGTGCAGGATTAGAATTGAGGGTGACACATAATTGGACTCGGTCAACGGCCTTCAGTAATAAAGGAGCTAACGACCGTGAAGAAACAGACGCTCCCCCTTCTCCTGCTCGCGGCCCTTTTGGCGGCATGTACGACGAAGCCCCAGCCGGTACCGCAGCAGCCTCCTGCCTCGGTCCCTGCCGCAACGACTCCCGAGCCTCCTAAGACGACTGAACCGGCTCAACCACCTGCGCCCAAGGTCGATCCGATCCAAGCGATGGGCTGGTACGAGTCGGATATTGGCTACCCAATGAAGTCGGATGACCCGAAGGCTGTCGGCCTAAAGGTCGCCATGCTTACCTTCGATGATGGCCCGACCAAGGACGTTACGCCGCAGATCCTCGATGTGCTGAAGCGGGAGAAGATCCGGGCGATCTTCTTCGTGACGGGCTATGGCATCGAGCAGGCACCAGACATGTTGAAGCGAATCGCGGCTGAGGGTCACATCATCGCTGTTCACACGATGACGCATCCCGACTTGGCGACGCTCTCCCAGGCGGAACAGCGTAAGGAGATCGTGCCGGTCATTGCCAAGGTCAAAGAGTTGACCGGAATTACGCCGACCTATATTCGGCCTCCCTTTGGCTCGTATAACAAGGACCTGCTGGCTCTTTGCAAGGAACTCGGCCTGACCGTGACGACCTGGTCGAACGGCTCGCTCGACTGGGACAGGTTGGACAGCAACGGCCACAAGGACCCGCAGAAGGTGGTTGACTCGGTCCTGGAGCAGTTGACACCGGGCTCGAATATCCTGATGCACGACACGCACCAGCACACAGCTGATGCCTTGCCCACGCTGATCAAATCGCTGCGAGACAAGGGGTATCAGTTCGTTACTCTGGGTAAGGGATAACCGCGCATGGAGGAACAGGGGAGGGGCGCCCCCCTCCCCTGACCATGCCCGTTGTCGCATAAGAGAATCTACGCCTAGAGTGTTGACGATCGACCAGGAAGCTGATAAAGTTAGTACCTGTTCCCCCCCTCGTAAAGAGCGAAGCAAACACGGTCTAAACACTGGTTTGCGAGCAAACAAGATGTCGGCGTGGCGGAATTGGCAGACGCGTACGTTTGAGGGGCGTATGGGAGACCGTGCGGGTTCAAGTCCCGCCGCCGACACCAGTTTCCTTATATAGATGCGGACGTGGCGGAATCGGCAGACGCGCACGGCTCAG
>DATGYC010000060.1:0-7282 GCA_035298385.1 Symbiobacteriaceae bacterium
GGCCTGCCGGTCGCCCTGAAGGACCTGATCGATCTCGCCGGGGTGCCAACCACCGCCTGCTCGCCGATGCGGGCCACGGCGATCGCCCAGAGTGATGCAGCCGTGACGACCCGCCTCGAAGGAGCGGGGGCCGTCCTGCTCGGCAAGACAGCGACGCACGAGTGGGCCTACGGCACGTCCTGCGAGAGCCGACTGCACGGCACGACCCATAACCCGGTCGCCCCCGCCCACTCGCCGGGCGGCTCCAGTGGGGGCTCGGCGGCGGCGGTGGCGGCTGGGATGGTGCCGGGCGCCCTGGGGACGGATACCGCTGGCTCCCTCCGGATTCCCGCCGCCTGTTGCGGCGTCGTCGGTTTCAAGCCGACCTTCGGCCAGGTCAGCCGGGCGGGGATCCTGCCGCTGAGCCACTCCCTGGACCACGCCGGCCCGATCGGCCGGACCGTCGCCGATGTCACCCTGCTCTTCGCGGCCATCGCCGATGGTGGCGGCTCGGCGGGATGGGGTCAGGTCAGTCGGCAGGCGTCCGGCGAAGTGAGCTGGGTACCAGCGCCAGGGAAGGCCGGACTGGCGGGGCTCCGCCTTGGTCTGCCGGAGTCGTGGCTGAGCGGTCCGATCGACCCGGGTGTCGCCGCCAGCTTTCAGGCGGCACTCACCCGCCTGCAGGGAGTCGGTGTCGAGATCGTCCCGGTCAGCCTGCCCTCGCTGGACCTCGGCCACTTCATCAGCCGGATCCTGACCCTGGCGGAGGGCGCCACCGTCCACGCCGGCAACCTGGACCGCCTTGATGAGTACCCGCCTGATGTGCGGGCCCGGCTGGAGCTCGGCCAGTTCATCCTGGCGCGTGACTACCTGCTGGCCCAGCAGCTCCGGACCCGCTACAGTCGGGCGATGGCGGCTGCGATGGATGGCGTCGATCTCCTACTCACGCCCACCCAGCCCATCCCGGCCCCGGTCTTGGCACAGCGGATCTGGACCTACGAGGGCGGGAGCGAAGAGGCTGTGGCAGATGCGCTGACTCGGTTCGTCGCACCGGCGAACGTGACCGGCCAGCCAGCGCTCAGCCTCCCCTGTGGGCGGACACCGGCGGGGTTGCCGGTCGGGCTTCAACTGATGGGTCATGCCGGTGGCGACGCGGCCCTGCTAGGGGCGGCAGCGCTGATCGAGGCGGTAGTAGGAGGGTGAGTCGATGTCCGAGATCGTCTGGGAGCCTACGCTGGATTGGATCAAGGGCGCCCGGATCACCCAGTTCCTGGCCCGCGCTGGCCTTGGTTCATTGGAAGAGTTAGCGGTACGGGCTGATCAAGATCCAGCCTGGTTTACCGAGCAGGTCCTGCAGGAGCTAGCGATCGAGTGGTTCGAGCCGCCCAAGCAGATCCTCGACTTGGGCGGGGGGATCAGCCATCCCCGCTGGTTTCGGGGCGCCCGGATCAACATCGCCCACGAGTCTGTGACCAAGCAGGTCGGCCGCTCCACTCCGGCCCTGATCTGGGAGAGCGAGTCCGGCGAGACCGCCACCTGGTCCTTCGCCCAGTTGGATGCGGAGTCGAACCGGCTGGCGCACGGCCTGCGGGCGCTCGGGCTGGTGAACGGTGACCGTGTGGGCCTCTTCCTGCCGATGATCCCCGAAGCGGTCGCCGTTCTGCTGGCGGTAGCCCGGCTCGGCGCGATCGCCGTCCCCGTCTTCTCCGGCTTCGGCCCGGAGGCGGTGGCGGGGCGGTTGGCGGACTGTGGGGCGCGCTTCCTGGTGACGGCCGATGGCCTGGTCCGGCGTGGGAAGCCGGTCCCGCTAAAGGCGACCGTTGAGGCGGCGCTGGCCTCGGCGCCCACGGTGGAGCGAGTCGTCGTGGTCCGGCGGACTGCGGAGGCGGTGCCGTGGACGGAGGGGCGGGACGTCTGGTATAGCGAGGTGGTGGGTGCGACCGTTCCATCCCTGCCCTCGCTGATGGAGCACCTCGACCCCGAGGATCCCTTCCTGATCATCTACACCTCCGGTACCACGGGGCGCCCCAAGGGCGCCGTCCATGTCCACGGCGGCTTCCCGCTCAAGGCCGCCCAAGATATCGCCCACTGCTACGACCTCCAGGCCGGCGAGCGCCTCTTCTGGTTCTCCGACCTCGGCTGGATGATGGGCCCCTGGCTGATCCTCGGCTCGCTCCTCCTTGGCGCCACCGCCTTCCTCTACGACGGGGCGCCCGACTTCCCCGAGCCCGACCGCATCTGGGCGATGGTCGCTCGCCACCGGATCACCCACCTTGGCGTCGCCCCGACCATCATCCGCTCCCTGATGGCCCAGGGCAGTGCGTGGCCGGCCAAGCACGATCTCTCCGCTCTCCGCATCATCGGCGGGGCCGGAGAGCCCTGGAACCCGGAGCCCTATCGCTGGTTCTTCGAGCATGTCGGTGGGGGACGCTGCCCGCTCGTCAACTACTCGGGCGGCACCGAGACCTCTGGCGGCATCCTCAGCTGCACCGTCACCCGCCCGATCAAGCTCTGCGGCTTCAACTGGGCGATTCCCGGAATGGGCGCCACCGTCCTGGACGAGACCGGCCACGAGTCGCCGCCCGGCGTGGTGGGCGAGCTCGCCCTCCGAGTACCGTGGATCGGCATGACGCGCTCCTTCTGGCAGGCCGACGAGCGCTACCGGGAGAGCTACTGGTCCCGCTTCCCCGGGGTCTGGGTCCACGGCGACTGGGTCTCCCGGGATGCGGAGGGCCACTGGTGGATCCATGGTCGGTCGGACGATACGCTCAAAATTGCAGGCAAGCGGCTGGGCCCAGCCGAGTATGAATCAGTCTTGGTGGGACATCCCGCCGTCCTCGAGGCGGCAGCGATCGCGGTTCCCCACCCCGTGAAGGGGGAGGTGGTCCACGCCTTCGTCGTCTTGAAGCCAGACGGGAGCGCCGCCGAGTCTGAACTGCGGGACCTGGTTGCCGCCCACCTGGGCAAGCCGCTTGCACCTGAACGGGTGCTCTTCGTGGGCGCCCTGCCCAAGACCCGGAACGCGAAGGTGATGCGTCGGGTGATCAAGGCCGCCTACCTGGGGCGCCCGACCGGCGACCTCTCCGCCCTGGAGAACCCGGAGGCTGTTGAGGCGTTACCCGCCTTGGGGGATGGGTAGTCGTAGAGCCATCCAGAGCCCCTGTGTAGTCCCTGTGGAATCACTGTGGAATCACTGTGGAATCACTGTGGAATCACTGTGGAATCACTGTGGAATCACTGTGGAATCACTGTGGAGTCACTGTGGAATCACTGTGGAGTCACTGTGGAATCACTGTGGAATCACTGTGGAATCACTGTGGAATCACTGTGGAGTCACTGTGGAGTCACTGTAGAGTCACTGTAGAGTCACTGCGGAACCCACAGATCTCTAAGGGAACCCCCTGTCGGTCCTTCCGGTCATTATTTACACAGATTACACAGATTTACTGATTACACAGATGCTCTAGGGAGTCCCCTGTGAGTTAGAAGCGGCGATAGAGATGGCGTGGCACACAGTGGTCACTACCGGCACGGTGCCTATCAAAAAAATCTGTGTAATCTGTGTAATCTGTGTTAAAAAACTGCCCCTGCCCCAAAACCCCAGAACCATCGCGACGATCCCAACCCAAGGAGGAGACGAAGAATGCAGAACTTCCTCGATCTGTCCAAGGTCCGGGTCCTCGACCTCTCCCAGAACTTCTCGACCGACTCACCGGCCTTCGCCCGCTATGAGGGCCCGACGATCAAGTGGGTGAAGCGGATCGCCTTTGAAGGTGTCAACGCCCAGCACATCGCCTCCACGCTCCACCTCTCGACCCACATCGACTCGCCCTGGCACTTCTACGATCCCGGTCCCGACGTCGCCGGCATCCCGCCCGAGACCCTCTTCGGCCCGGCTGTCGTCGTCGACCTGACCAAGCTCGGCGTCGGCGACTACGACCTCTACGGCCCGGAGCACTTCGAGGAGTGGGAGCGCCGGACGGGCATCCAGATCCAGAAGGGCGACATCTTGGTCATCCACACCGGCTTCCACCGGCTCTACAACGAGCAGTGGTGCGCCTGCGAGTGCGGCGAGACGAAGCCGGACCTGCCCCGCTACTTCCTGAACCAGCCGGGGCCGAAGCAGGCGTTCATCGATTGGATCTTGGACCGCGGCATCCGCTGGATCGCCATCGATGCGATGTCGACGGACCATCCCTTCGATACGGTCATCCGTCAGGTGCGCCCGGATGTAGGCGAGAAGGTCTGTGCCCACCTGGGGATTAAGGATCTGGATGAGGTCTTCCCGCCGGAGTCCTACCAGATGACGCATACCCAGCTCTTCCCGAAGGGGGTCTTCCACGTCGAGAACATCGGCGGGCAGATCGATGAGGTGCTGGACCAGCGGATCTGGCTGGGCTGCTTCCCGTTCCGGTTCAAGGGCGGTGAGGCCGCCTGGTGCCGGGTGCTGGCCTTCGTGCCGGAGTGAGCGCCAAAGATTACGGATGTGGCCTGGCAGTGACAGGAAGAGCCGACCCCTCCCCTGCGGAGGGGTCGGCTCTTTTTGGGCTGGCGCCAGCGGCTGCACGGAGCGGGGCTCGCACTGCTGGATCCCGAAAGCTCTGGTTATTCGTAGGAGGAATTCTAATTATACTTGCTAGTCATACTAATACCTGGTACTATTATAAGCAAATAAATCTAAGTTATCGAAATACGCCCCGGCACTCATCATCCGTCTAGGAGGAGAGATCGCATGCAGGCCAATGCTTCGCAGGAGCCCAAGAACCTGTGGACCATCATCTTCGCCGCTGCTGCCGGAACCGTGATCGAGTGGTATGATTTTTATCTCTTCGGCTCCCTGGCCCCCTTCATCTCCGCCCTTTATTTCCCCAAGACCAACCCGACCGCCAGCCTGTTGTTGACCCTGGCCACCTTCGCGACCGGCTTCGCCGTCCGCCCGTTCGGCGCCGTCGTCTTCGGCCGCATCGGCGACCTGGTGGGGCGCAAGTACGCCTTCCTGGTCACGATGCTGATCATGGGCACGGCCACGGCCGCCATCGGCCTTGTGCCGACCTACGCCTCGATCGGCATTGCGGCGCCCTTGCTCCTCGTTCTGCTCCGCCTCCTGCAGGGCCTCGCCCTCGGTGGCGAGTACGGCGGGGCGGCGGTCTACGTCGCAGAGCACGTGCCGGATAACAAGCGCGGCTTCTACACCAGCTTCATCCAGACCACGGCGACGGTCGGCCTCTTCGTCTCCCTTGCCGTCGTCCTGGCCACCCGCCTCACCATGGGAGAGGCCACCTTCGGCGCCTGGGGCTGGCGTATCCCCTTCCTGATCTCCTCGCTCCTCGTCGCCCTCTCGCTCTACATCCGCGTCCGGATGAAGGAGTCCCCGCTCTTCGCCAAGCTGAAGGAGGACGGCAAGGCCTCCACCTCCCCGCTGAAGGAGACCGGCCGTAACTGGAAGGCGATCTTCTTGGCGCTCTTTGGCGCCACAGCTGGTCAGGCGGTCGTCTGGTACACCGGCCAGTTCTACTCGCTCACCTTCATGCAGTCCGTTCTGAAGATCCCCTTCGTCACCGCCAACACGATCGTCGCCGCTGCGCTCCTCGTCGGCACGCCCTTCTTCGTCTACTTCGGGCGCCTCTCTGATCGCATCGGTCGGAAGAAGATCATGATGGCTGGTAACCTACTCGCCGTTCTGAGCTACTACCCGATCTACATGGGCATGAAGGCCTTCAGCACCAACAACGTGATGCTCTTCGCCTTGGTCCTAGCGCAGGTACTCCTCGTCACCATGGTCTACGGCCCGATCGCCGCCTACCTGGTGGAGGCCTTCCCGGCCAAGATCCGCTACACCTCGCTCTCGATCCCCTATCACCTGGGCAACGGCCTCTTCGGCGGCTTCACGCCCTTCATCGCCACCGCTGTCGTGGCTGCGACGGGGAACATCTACGCCGGCCTCTTCTACCCGATCGGCGTCGCACTGATCACCTTCATCGTCGGCTCGCTCTACCTGAAGGAGACGAACAAGATCTCCATCTGGGAAGAGGTCGGCGGCGAGAAGACGGCTTCGGGCCAGTAGGATCAATCAACCAAAAAGAGGGCTGCACCACCCCGGTGCAGTCCTCTTCGCTCTACTTGTCGCCGGGTGCCTCCTGTACTGCGACGATTTGGCTTCCATTATGGCTGAAACTGCCTAGCTTGTCGCCTCGCCGACATGTCATAATCGAGGGAACGAGGTGAGATCACCGTTGCGCCTACCGATTGAACAGATCCTCCCCGAGCTTCGGGCGACCCTGGCGAGTCGAACCGGTGCCGTCCTGGTCGCCGCTCCGGGCGCCGGCAAGACGACCCGCGTCCCACTTGCACTGCTGGACGAGCCGTGGCTGGCCGGCATGAAAATCTTGATGCTGGAGCCCCGCCGGATTGCGGCTCGGGCCGCTGCCCGCTTCATGGCGGCCCAACTTGGGGAGACCGCGGGCGAGACGGTCGGTTACCGGGTACGCCTGGAGAGCCGGGTGGGGCCGCGGACCCGCATCGAGGTGGTGACCGAGGGCGTCCTGACCCGGATGCTGCAGTCCGATCCCGCCTTGGAGGGCGTCGGGCTGGTGATCTTTGATGAGTTCCACGAGCGCTCCCTGCAGGCCGATCTGGGGCTCGCCCTGGCGTTGCAGTCGCAGTCGCTCCTGCGGGAGGACCTACGGCTCCTGGTGATGTCGGCGACGCTGGAGGCCGAGCCGGTCGCGGCCTTGCTGGGCGGGGCGCCCTATCTGGTGAGCGAAGGGCGCGCCTTCCCGGTCGAGACGCGGTTCCTGGAGCGCCCCATCGAAGGCCGGATCGAGCCGGCGGTGGTCCGGACGATCGAGCGGGCCCTGCGGGAGGAGGAGGGGGACCTCCTCGTCTTCCTGCCGGGAACGCCCGAGATTCGACGGGTCGAGTCTCAACTCGCCGAGCGTGGGATTGGTGGTGCGTCGACTACCGCGCCGTCGTCAGCTGTCGCTGCTCCATGCCTCCGCGTTCTCCCCCTGCACGGCTCCCTCTCCGCCGAGGCCCAAGATGAGGCGATCGCCCCTGGGCGCCCCGGTGAGCGTAAGATCGTGCTGGCCACCGCCATCGCTGAGACCTCCCTGACCGTCGAGGGCGTCCGCGTCGTGATCGATGCTGGGCGGATGCGGCTGCCCCGCTTCTCGCCCCGAACCGGGATGACCCGGCTTGAGACCCTCCCCGTCTCCCGGGCCGCGGCCGATCAGCGCCGCGGGCGAGCCGGGCGCCTTGGCCCCGGCCTCTGCTTCCGCCTCTGGACCGAGGAGCAGGATCGGCA
>DATGYC010000061.1:0-1941 GCA_035298385.1 Symbiobacteriaceae bacterium
CATCTGAACGCGGCAGTCCTGGCGAAGGCCAAGGCGGAGGCGACGGCGGATCGCCAGCTTGAGACAGCGGTCAATCTGCTGAAGGCGGAGCTACCAGCGAAATAGTCGATTACATTTTCATAACGCAGAGGAGAAGGTCGAACCTTCTCCTCTTCTTTTACGTATGGATAGGTAAAGAGTAGTTTAGTTGCTCCGGCGGTCGACGGTCTGTAAGTAAAGAGGGGGCTTCCGGCGATGGGCAAGACGAAGAGCGACCGAAGAGCGTCGTTCCGGCAGCGGTTCCGGATCTTCCTTCGCACCATCAGTATCAACTGGAAGTGGATCGCCGCCGGGGTCATGGCGGTGACGTTCCTGCTCTTTAATCTGGATTGGATTGAGCGCAACCTGGCGGGCATCAGCGCCTTCATCGGCTTCGTCTTGCAGATGACGATGATGATCGCGATTACTCTGATTCAGTTCGTGGTGTTGATGTGGTTCCTCAGCCGGGGCCGGCTTTACTGGATCTCTCCGACGGAGACGGGCGTCACCTTTGCTGACTATAAGGGCAGTCCGGATGTGCTGGAACTGGCTCGCCGCGTGGTGATCCTCCTGCGGGGAGTCGCCAAGTTCAAGCAGATGGGCGGTGAGGTCTCCCGCGGGCTCTTGCTGATCGGTCCGCCGGGCACGGGTAAGTCCTACCTAGCGCAGGCGATCGCTTCGGAGGCTGGCGTTCCCTTCGCGTACCTCTCGGCGCCGTCGCTGCAGTCGATGTGGATGGGCGTTGGCTCCATGAAGGTGATGTCGCTCTACAAGCGGGCGCGTAAGCAGGCCCGCAAGTGGGGCGCCTGCATCGTCTTTATCGACGAGATCGATGCGATCGGTACCGCTCGTTCCAGCAGCATGGGCGGCGGGATGGGTGGCGGTGCGATGGGCATGTTCGGCGGCGGCCAGAACCTGCTCAACGAACTGCTGATGCAGATGGATCCGCCCAACCTGGAGACCGGCTGGTGGAATAAGCTCCTGCGCATGCTGGGTCTGCGGGTCCGCAAGGCCGAGCAGCCAGTCGTCTTTACGATGGCCGCCACCAACCTGGCTGAGACGCTCGACAAGGCCCTCCTCCGCCCGGGGCGGTTTGACCGGAAGATCCTGGTCAGCCTGCCGGACTACGAGGGGCGCAAGGAGATCATTCAGTACTACCTCGACAAGGTAACGTACGATCCGGAGTTGAACCTGGACCGCCTGTCGAGTGATACGATCGGCTACTCGCCGGCGGAGATCAAGTTCATCATCAACGAGGCGGTCGTCAACGCCCACTTCTCGGGGCGGTCGGTGGCGACCTATAAGGACTGGAGTGCAGCCCGTGAGTTCAACGAGTGGGGTCTGCGCCAGCCGATCCGGGCGATGAACCAGGATGACCGCCGCCGGATCGCCTACCACGAGGCGGGGCACGCGGTGGCGGCCTGGCTCCTGCGGCCCCAGGAGCCGCCGATCAAGGCGACGATCATCCGCTACACGAGCTTCCTGGGCGCCGTCCAGTCGAAGCCGTTGGAGGAGCGGGTGACGGAGCTGAAGGAGGAGATCCTGGCCGACATCCAGGTCTCCCTGGCGGCCCGAGCGGTGGAGAAGCTGGTCCTGAAGACGGAGATGAATGGGGTCACGTCGGACTTGAAACATGCGACGTGGCTGGCGGGGGCCTATGTCGGGGTCTGGGGGATGGCGGGCTCGCTCTACTCGAACCTGGCCTTCAATCAGACCACGCCGGATGGAAAGCAGAAGAGCCAGATTGAGAAGATCCTGGAGCAGCAGTTCCAACAGGTCTTCGAGTTGATGCAGAAGCATGAGGCGTCGGTCCATGCGATTGCGCAGGCGCTGTTGGAGCGGGAAGAGCTGGATCGGGATGAGATCGAAGAGATCATGATGGCGACTTCGGGACGAGGTACTGATTCGATCTCTGCGGATTGA
>DATGYC010000062.1:0-9422 GCA_035298385.1 Symbiobacteriaceae bacterium
CGGTAGGTGGTGTTACCACCCTTCGACGAGATCGACTTTGAGGTGATGAGCGAGGTGGTGTCCGGGGCGAAGTGGTACATCTTAGCGCCGGCGTCCTGGGTCATGCCCTTGCCAGCGACGGCGATCGAGATGACCTCACCGCGGGCACGCGGGCCCATCAGGTAGACGGCCGGGTACTTCATGGTGACCTTGGAGCCGATGTTGCCATCGATCCACTCCATGGCGGCGTCCTCGTAGGCGACGGCGCGCTTGGTGACCAGGTTGTAGACGTTGGTCGACCAGTTCTGGATGGTGGTGTAGCGGCAGCGGCCGCCCTTCTTGACCAGGATCTCCACGACCGCGGAGTGCAGCGAGTCGGAGGAGTAGGTCGGGGCGGTGCAGCCCTCGACGTAGTGGACCGAGGCGCCCTCATCGATGATGATCAGGGTGCGCTCGAACTGGCCCATGTTCTCGGTGTTGATGCGGAAGTAGGCCTGCAGCGGGATCTCCACCTTGACGCCCTTGGGGACGTAGATGAAGGAGCCGCCGGACCAGACAGCCGTGTTCAGCGCCGCGAACTTGTTATCCTCGGTCGGGATGATCGAGCCGAAGTACTCCTTGACGATCTCCGGGTGCTCACGCAGGGCGGTGTCCATGTCGCAGAAGAGGACGCCCAGCTCCTCAAGGTCGGTGCGGATGTTGTGGTAGACGACCTCAGACTCGTACTGCGCCGAGACGCCAGCCAGGAACTTCCGCTCCGCCTCGGGGATGCCGAGCTTATCGAACGTATTCTTGATATCCTCGGGGACCTCATCCCAGCTCCGCTCGGCCTTGTCAGAGGCACGCACGAAGTAGCGGATATTATTGAAGTCGATCTCCGAGAGGTCGGTGCCCCACTGCGGCATCGGCTTCGACTCGAAGACCTCAAGCGCCTTCAGGCGGATGTCGAGCATCCACTGCGGCTCGTTCTTGAAGCGGGAGATCGACTCGACGATCTCGCGGGTCAGACCCTTCTCCGACTTGAAGACATAGTTCTCGGGGTCGTGGAAGCCGTACTTATACTCACCTACGATATCCAACGGCTCGTTAGCCATTTACGTCGTTCCCTCCCTTGTATTCCTTAACGCCCTCTTCGACACAGTGCCAAGCGAGTGTGGCGCACTTGACGCGGACGGGGAACTTAGCGACGCCCGCCAGCGCCTGGAGCTCACCGATGGACTTGTATTCGCCAGGGTCGCCCTTGATCATGGCGTAGACCTTATGCATGATCTCATCAACCTGCTCCAGTGACTTGCCCTTCACGGCCTTGGCCATCATGGAGGCGGTGGCCATGGAGATGGAGCAGCCGGAGCCGTCCCACTTGACGTCGGCGACCTTGTTCGCCTCATCCAGGATGAGGTAGACGGTCAGGTTGTCACCGCAGGTGGGGTTCTGGAGCGATTTGGTGATGGTGGGGGCCTCGAGGGCGCCCTTGCCATGCGGCTTCTTGTAATGCTCCAGGATCACCTGCTGGTAGAGCGTGTTCAGGTTAACCGGGTGCTGTGCTTCACTCGACATCGCCAAAGAACTCCTTTGCTTGCAGGAGTGCCTCCACCAGCCGGTCGATCTCGGCCGGGGTGTTATAGAGGTAGAAGGAGGCCCGGTTGGTAGCCGGGACGCCCAAGGCCTCCGTTAGCGGCTGGGCGCAGTGGTGGCCAACCCGGATCGCCACGCCGTACTCGTTCAGAACGGCCGACATGTCGTGCGGGTGGATCCCCTTGATGTTGAAGGAGATCAGGCCGGTGCGGGGCTCCTTCGGACCGTAGAGCTGCATCCCGGGGATGGCGGAGAGCTGGGTCCAGGCGTAGTTGGTCAGCTCCACCTCATAGGCGTGGATCTTCTCCATGCCAAGGGCCGTCAGGTAGTCGACCGCGGCGCCAAGGGCGATGAAGTCGCCGATGTTCGGCGTACCGGCCTCGAACTTGGCGGGGGACTTCGCCCAGGTGGCACCAGCCAGGCGGGCCTCAGCGATCATCGAGCCGCCGTGGTAGGTCGGCTCCATCTGATCGAGGAGCTCCGCCTTGCCCCAGAGGAAGCCGGTGCCGGTCGGGCCCAGCATCTTATGGCCGGAGACGGAGATGAAGTCCACATCCCACTTGACCACATCGACCGGCATGTGCGGGACGATCTGGATCGCATCGACGACGACGATGGCGCCGGCCTTGTGGGCCTTGGCGGTCATCTCCTCGATCGGGTTGATCGTGCCCAGGACGTTGGAGGCGCCGGTGAAGGCGACCAACTTGACGCTGCCCTCAGCGAGGAAGCGGTCGTAGGTCTCCATCTTCAGCGTGCCGTCAGCGTTCAGGTCGACGATCTTCAGCGTCGCCCCGGTCGCCTTGGCAGCCTCCTGCCAGGGGATCAGGTTGGAGTGGTGCTCCATCGCCGTGGTGATCATGACGTCACCAGCCTTGAGGCGGGTGCGAGCCCAGCCGTGGGCGATCATGTTGAGACCCTCGGAGCCGTTCCGGGTGAAGACGACCTGGTCCGGGCTCGGTGAGCCGATGAACTTGGCGATCTTGGCCCGGGCGCCCTCAAAGGCGTCCGTCGCCCGCTCGGCCAGGGTGTGGATCCCACGGTGGACGTTGGCGTTATAGCCCTCGTAGTAATCGACCAGCGCCTGGATCACCTGGCGCGGCTTCTGGGTGGTCGCACCGTTGTCGAGGTAGACGAGCGGGTGACCGTTCATCTCCTGGTGCAGGATGGGGAAGTCCTGCCGGATGCGGGCAACGTCGAGCGTCATTAGCCGTTCACCTTCTCCGCCATCAGCTTGGTCATCTCATCGCGCAGCGCCTCGACCGGGATCTGGTCGAGCACGGGCGAGAGGAATGCGAGGACGAGCATGGTGGTCGCTTCCTTGCGGGAGAGGCCACGGGCCATCAGGTAGAAGAGCTGCTCCTCGTCGAGCTTGCCGACGGTGGCGGCGTGACCGGCGCCCTCGACCTCATGCTCGTTGATGATCAGCGCCGGGATCTCGTCAGCCCGAGCCTTGTCGGAGAGGACGAGCGCCTGCTGGCGCTGGTAGGTGGAGCAGTTCAGGGCGCCCTTGTTGATCTGGCCGTTGCCCCGGAAGACCGAGTGGGCCTTGCCGGTCAGGACGCCGCGGCCCAGGATGTCCGAGCCGGAGTTGTTGCCGGTGTGGACCTGGGAGGCGACAATATCAATATGCTGGTTGCCCGAAGCACCGAAGACGACCTTGATGGTAGAGTTAGAACCAACACCGTTGATGTCGCCGATCAGTTCAGAGCGGACGACGCCGCCGCCAAACTCGCCACCGACCCAGTCGAGGGACGAGTCACGGCCGGTCTTGGCCCGGCGGTAGTAGACGGACCAGGCATCCTCGGAGTGGTTCTGCAGGTAGCCGAAGCGGACCCGCGAGCCCTCACCGGTGAAGACCTCAGCGACGCCGACGTGCAGGTATTCGCCCTCGCCTTCGAACTGCTCAAGGACGGTGACAGAGGCGTTCGCCTCGGTCACGACCAGGGCGTGCAGGTAGAGCGCCTCGCCAGCCTTACCGTTGTAGACGACCTGCAGCGGCTCCTCAACCGTCACGTTCTTCGGCACATAAAGGAAGAAACCGCCGTTGAGGTGCGCCGACTGGGCGGCGGCCAGCTTATCCTGCCCGTGGGGGAGGAGGGTGCCGATGAACTTGGCAACCAGATCGCCATGCTGTTCGATGGCGGTCAGGATGTTGGTGAAGATCACGCCGGCGGGGAGATTGCCCTTCAGCTCAACCGAGGCGGGAACGTCATGCTTGTACTGCTCGGGCTCTAGGCCCTCCAGGGAGGTGCGGCGCCAAGCCTCATGCCGCTTGGACGGGATGGCGAGGGTGGAGAGCAGCGAGAGGGCTTCTGCCTTGCGCTGCTGGAGTCCGGTAACCGTCGACACGGTTACTTCACCTCCTCAGTGGGGGTGGTCAGGCCGAGCTCTTCCTTGATCCAGTCGTAGCCGCGCTTCTCGATCTCCATCGCCAGCTCCGGGCCACCGGTCTTGACGATCCGGCCGTCCATCATGACATGGACGACGTCCGGGCTGATGTGGTCGAGGATGCGGTGGTAGTGGGTGATGATGACGGCGCCGAACTCCGGACCACGGAGGGCGTTGACGGCCTTGGAGACGACCTTCAGGGCGTCGATGTCGAGGCCGGAGTCGGTCTCGTCCAGGATGGCGAACTTCGGCTTCAGCAGGTACATCTGAAGCATCTCGTTGCGCTTCTTCTCACCGCCAGAGAAACCTTCATTAAGGTAGCGGGCGGCGAAGGACTCCTTCATCTCCAGCAGATCCATGCCCTCGGCGAGCTCCTCCTGGAAGTCCCAGACCGAGACCTCTTCGCCGCGGACGGCCGAGACGGCCTGGCGCAGGAAGTTGGCGACGGTGACACCGGCGACCTCGAAGGGGTACTGGAAGGCTAAGAAGAGGCCGGCCTTAGCGCGCTCGGAGACCTCGAGATCGAAGAGGTTCTCCTCACCGAGCGTGACGGCGCCCTCGGTCACCTCATAGCGGGGGTGGCCCATCAGGGAGAAGCCGAGGGTGGTCTTGCCGGCGCCATTCGGACCCATGATGGCGTGGATCTCGCCAGGCTTTACGTTGAGGTTGAGACCCTTGAGGATCTCCTTGTCGCCAATATTGACGTGCAGGTTCTCCACAGTCAGGGAGGAACGAGTGGTCACGATTGATCTGACTCCTTTCACAACGGTGCGATAATGTGTAAACTGGAACGGAAGCTATAAGTCCAAATGGGTTTGGCTGGTCGCTTGGGCACGCATGTGAAGCGTGTCGCTAACTCCATCCCATTGTATGGACGAGGCTCACTTAAAGTCAAGACTGAGAACCATTCTCAGATGACTTTTTTTAAGCGACCCTAACCAGTGATTTAGACGCCTCATAACTAGCGGCTGGTACGGGTAACGATATTGATTCTCGGTCTGTTTTGAGGAGGTTGATTCGAGTGAAGCGCAGAGGGTGGCGGGCGGTCTGGCTCGGTCTCCTGATCGGAATGCTGACGCTGTTACCGGGACAGGCTGGGGCGCATGTCGTCAACATTATGGGCAAGGTGAACCTGGTTGGCTCTGAATTGAAGGTCTCCTTCCTGGATCCCTATAACGTGCCGCTGGAGCAGTTGGTCGTCAAGGCCTCGGTGGAGGAGATCGGTGGGAAGCCGGGACGGACCGTTACCCTGAAGGAGGGAGCGCCGGGCGTCTACGCGGGCGCCCTCAGCACACCGCCGACCAACAAGTACCAGGTGACGCTCTCGTTTGACATGGCGGGGGACATGCACCAGGCGCTCCTGACCGCTGAGAAGGGGAAGGATCAGGCAGAGGTGATGCTGCCGGTCCTTGGGATCGGGGCCACCCAGGAGTCAAGCCGTACCCTGTGGCTCTTCGGCGGTGCGATCCTGGTCCTGGCAGGCGCAACCGCCTTCGCCCTCTACCGGACCCCGAAGGACAGCGACGAGGAGGCCGATGTTTAGATGAAACGGACCTACGCTCTCTTGCTTAGTCTGCTCCTCTTGGTGGCGCTCTCAGCCTGCGGGAAGAAGGAACCGCCGACGCTGAAGGTGATCGTGGAGCAGCAGGATCGGAACATGGTGATCACAGCAGAGACGGGTTCGTTCAAGCTAGGTGTTGATGGCCACATGCATGTCCAGATCAACGACGGTCCGGTCGCGATGCCGAACGGAAACCGGTACACGCTGAGTAACCGGGAGCCGGGGACGTACAAGATCTTCGTCTCCATCGCGGACAAGGATCATAACGACCTTGGGGTTAGTGAGACGGTCGTGTTTGAGATGAAATAGCGATGAGAGGCGTCCTCGGATGTGGGGCGCCTCTTTTGCATGGAAAAACGCATGAGCACTACCCATCGCCAACGGGAAAACTACCCCCGACGAATCGACATTCCCGCTCCAGTTGCATAGACTACAGGAAAGTAATCCGAGCGGAATCCGGGGTGAGGACCGAGGGGGGTCTTGCGATGGGGCTCGATCATGCGGACTTCATGGCGATCTTTGACGAGTGGGCGCCTACCTATGATCAGACCGTCTTCGCGGCGACGCCGCATGATGGCTTTGAGAACTATACAGAGGTTCTGGAGCGCGTCGCTGATCTGGCTGGCGCCGGGATGGGGATTCGGCTGCTGGATGT
This sequence comes from Symbiobacteriaceae bacterium, assembly GCA_035298385.1. Taxonomy (GTDB): domain Bacteria; phylum Bacillota; class Sulfobacillia; order Symbiobacteriales; family Symbiobacteriaceae; genus DATGYC01. Next base: position 6,159 of record DATGYC010000062.1, read on the forward strand.
GGGGACGGGGACGGGGAATCTGGCCCAGATACTGGCCCGGCGGGGCGCCCAGGTGACCGCCGTGGAGCCTTCGGCGGAGATGCGGCAGATCGCCCAGGCGAAGCTGGGTGGCGTGCCGGTCATGGATGGCCACTTTCTGGCCCTGCCCGTGCCGGATGGTAGCCAGGAGGCGGTCGTCTCGACCTACGCCTTCCATCACCTGGACGATCAGCGGAAGGCGCTGGGCGCCCGCGAGATGCTCCGGGTGCTCCGGCCCGGCGGGCGTGTCGTCTTGGGTGACGTGGCCTGGGCGAGCGAAGAGGCCCGCTCGTCGATGATCTGGCGCTTCGCCCACGAGGGGAAGTACGATCTGGTCAAGGAGATCCAGGAGGAGTACTACCCACAGATTGGGCTCCTGACCTCCCTCTTCGCAGCGGCAGGCTGCTCCGTCTATGTCGAGCAGGTGAACGACTGGGTCTGGCTCCTCGTCGCTCGGAAGCGGACTGTACAATAAAGCAGGGGGGCGCCGGATTGACCGGCGCCCCTCTTCGTTAGCCTAGGTGCTTGAGCAGGAAGTCGCCCATCGCCTTCCAGCCCTTCTCGCGGTTCGACTGCTTGGCCAGGCCGTGCCCCTCGTCCGGGAAGACCAGGTACTCGACGGGGATGGCGCGGGCCCGCAGCGCCTCGACCATCTTGTCTGACTCGGCCTGGACGACGCGGGTATCCTGGGCGCCCTGCAGGACCAGCATCGGGCAGCGGACCTGATCGATGTAGGTGATGGGGGAGCGCTCGACCAGGAGATCCCGATCCTCCTCCGGATCACCCACCCAGCCCTTCATGATCCGGCGCCAGGTGGGCGGGACCGTCTTGGTGAAGGTGATCAGGTCAGAGGGCCCGCAGAAGTCGACGGCGCAGGCCCAGTACTGGGGCAGGCGGGTGGCGCAGGAGAGCGAGGCGAAACCGCCGTACGAGCCGCCGAAGACGGCCAGCTTTCCCGGCTTGACCCAGGCCTGACTGCTGCTCCACTGGGCGCAGGCCTCCATGTCACGCAGATCGCCACCGCCCCAGTCCCGGTAGATCGAGCGCTGGTACGACTTGCCGTAGCCGACCGAGCCCCGGATGTTGGGGGCCAGAACGGCGATCCCCTGATCGAGGAGGTACTGGTAGAGCGGGTTCCACTTCGGGAGTTCCTGGGTCTCAGGGCCGCCGTGGAAGGAGATAAGGACCGGTACCTGATCCGCCGGGCCGAGCCCTGCCGGACGGTAGAGCCAGGCCGGGATCGGGTGGTCCGGACCCGGGATCGCTACCAACTCCGGGGAGACCATATCCGCTGGCTTCAGCTGGGCGCCCAGGCAGTCGGTCAGACGGGTGACGGCGCCCGTGGTGCGATCCCACACGAAGATGTCGGCCGGGCGGCTCGACTGGTTCAATAGCAGGGCGAGCTTCGTACCGTCTGCCGAGAGGGCAACTTCCTCAATCACGCCGGCCTGGAGATCCTTCGGGCCGGCGTAAAACATCCCGGTCTCGTTGTCGACGAGGGTGACCTTGGCGTAGCCGTTCTCGTTGACGACAAAGCCAAAGCTCTTCCCATCCCGCGTACCAAAGAGGGCGGAGACGTCCCACTTGGGGGTGATGTACGGGCGGTTGACGTCGCCGTCTAGGATCCGGAGGTAGCCTTGGGTGAACTCGCCCTCATCATCAGAGAGGTAGAGGAAGGCCTCATGCTTGCCGAACCAGGGGCCTGCGACTCGCCGGGCAGTCGGCTTGTCAGCGGTCAGCTCGCGCAGCTCGCCGGAGAGAGTGTCCAAGAGGTGGAGCCGGGTGTCGGTGTTACCGAAGGTCTGGCAGATCGTCAGAAAGCGACCGTTCTGCGATTCGTAGCCCTGCTCCCAGAAGCCCGGGCCACCGCAGATGAGCCGCTCTTCACCGGTCTTGAGGTCCCGGCGGAAGAGGTGGGTCTCGCTGGGTGTAATGGCGTTGCCCGCATAGTAGAGGGCGCCCCCGTCATGCGAGAGGCTCAGACTCAGGTACTGGACGTTGGGCCGATTGGTCAGGGGTTCGGTGTCGCCGCCCACCGCTGGAACCCGGTAGAGGTTGAACAGCTCATTGCCGTCGATATCAGCCAGGAAGTAGATGTAGCCATCGGGCGCCCAGACCACGGCGACGGGCCGCACGCTGGTGGATTCGGTCAGTTGCACCGGCTCGTGCTCGGTCAAACCCTTACGGTAGAGGTTGAAGGTGCCCGTATAGTCCGCCACAAAGGCGATCGTCTGACCATCTGGCGCGAATGTAAGAGTGTTCAGTAGGCGGCGGGTCGTATAGAACTGCTCAAACGAGTACTTGGGGGCACGAGGCACGGTGATTCCTCCCAATAACGTTCCCTTCCGCTAACTCAGATGCTTCTGAAGGAACTCCCCCATGGCTTTCAAGGCCCTCTCCCGATTTACCTGCTTGGCCAGCCCGTGTCCTTCGTCCGGGAAGAGCAGGTACTCGACGGGGATGTCACGGGCCCGGAGGGCTTCGACCATCTGGTCGGATTCAGCCTGGACGACACGGGGGTCCTGGGCGCCCTGCACGATCAGGAGCGGGCAGCGCACCTGGTCAACGTAGGTGATCGGTGAGCGCTCAAGCAGGAACGCCCGATCCTCCTCCGGATCGCCGAGCCAGCCCTTCAGGCGCGGCTTGAAGGAGGGGGGGAGCGTCTTCGCCAGGGTGACGAGGTTGGACGGGCCGCAAAAGTCGACTGCGCAGGCCCAGTAGGCCGGGAGGCGAGTTGCGCAGGAGAGGGTGGCGAAGCCTCCGTAGGAAGCGCCAAAGACGGCGAGCTTCCCGGGCTTGACCCACGTCTGTGCCTGGGCCCACTGTGCACAAGCCTCCATGTCGCGCAAGTCACCACCGCCCCAATCACGGTAGATCAAGCGCTGATAGCGCTTGCCATAGCCGTTGGATCCCCGGATGTTCGGGGCGAGAATTGCGATGCCTAGGTCGAGCAGGTACTGGTAGAGGGGCTCCCAGGTCGGTAGCTCCTGTGCTTCCGGACCGCCATGGAAGGAGAGGAGGATGGGCACCTGCTGATCGGGAGCCAGCCCAGTTGGCCGGTAGAGCCATGCCGGAATCGGGTGGTCCGGACCGGCAATGGTGATCAGTTCCGGCGTGACCATCGCGGCGGGGTCCAGATTCCCCTGCAGGCAGTCGGTGATCTGGGTGACGGCGTTGGTGGTCCGGTCCCAGACGAGCAACTCGGCTGGCCGGTTCGGCGGGTTCAGGAGGAGGGCCAGCTTCGAC
>DATGYC010000063.1:0-2405 GCA_035298385.1 Symbiobacteriaceae bacterium
GGGAAGGCCCCGAAGTAGCCCAGCACCGCCGTCAGCGTCAGCACCGGCGGCACCTCCAGCGCCAGCATCGTCGCCAACTGCGGCAGCATCTGCGGCAGGATGTACCGGAAGAGCAGCCGGGCCGATCCAGCCCCCACCGCATAGCCCCCCTCCACGAAGGGCTGCGAGAGCACCTCCACCGCCTGACTCCGCACCGAGGCCGCTAGGCGGGGCGCCCCCGGCAGGGCGACCAGGAGGACCGCAAAGAAGAGTGGTCGGCCCACCTCATTCTTGTAGAGCAGGTTGATCGTCGGGATCAGCGCCAGGGGCAGCAGGACCTGAGGCACGGCCGCGAAGAAGGCGGAGAGCCAGCGCGTCAGCCGCTCCCAGCGGCCACCCCGGAAGGCCGCCACCAGCCCGAGCGGGATCGCCAGCAGGAAGCGGGTTGGCACAGCCAGCAGGGTGAAGAGGAGGGCGTAGCGCGTCCCGAAGAGGATTCGGCTCAGCAGATCCCGGCCCAGCGAATCGCTGCCAAGGGGATACCCCTTGCTCGGGGCGAAGGGGGCCACCTGAATCAGATCCCCGGGACCGAAGAGGACGTTCGTCCGCTGGGCGGGGTCATGGGGCGCCAGCCAGGGCGCCGCCACCGCCACGATGACTAGGCCCAGCACCAGGAGGGTCCCCGTCAGCAGTACGGGGTCGCGCAACCCCTTGCGGAGCCCAGGCCAGAGGTTGACCAGACCGAGCCGCAATGTAGCGGGGAGCGCTCGCAGCCAGGTGCCCAGAGCGCGGAGTCTGAGCGGGGACGGATTCTTCACACCGCGCTCAGTCACCGCCACGGCGGACTCCGAGCCCGTGCGGGGGTCGAGCCAGCGCTGGAGCAGTTCGGCGAGGCCGGCCACGACGGCGAAGAGCGCCAGCAGCGGCAGGAGGAAGAGGACGCCCGCAAAGCGGTCATCCGCACGCAGACTAGCGTTGATGATCAGGCCGCGGCCAAGGCCCGGGATATCCATGATGTACTCCAGCACCGCCGCGCTCGAACCGAGCAGGCTGACCAGGACCGGGAGGATCGTGCAGAGGCGGATGAGGACGTTCTTGCCCACGTGCCGCCATAGAATCCAGAACGGGTGGATGCCCCGAGCCACTGCCGCTCGGATGAACGGTTGCCCGCTGAGCTCATCGATCGCCGTCGCCGTCACTCGGGCGATGTAGGGCAGGACGACGAGGGTGAGCGCAAGGGCTGGCGCCCAGAAGTGGTGCCAACCATCGCCCCAGCGCACGGGGCCAGTTCCGCCGCGCAGGATCGCCACGATCACGAGTAGGAGCTGCATCACGCTGCCAATCACGAGGTCGGGCAGGGAGTAGAGCAACGTAGCAGCGCCCCAGAGCGGGCTCCGTAACCAGCGGGGCGCCAGTAGGCTGAGCGCAGCGCCGAGGATGAGGCCCAGAAGCAAGCTAAGCACGAAGGCGGTCCCCAGGAGCTTCAGCGTGATCGGCAGGGCCGCGCCGACCTGGTCTGGCACGTCGTGCAAGGGGCTCCAGTAGGTGATACGGTCGATGGGCGGGATGAGTTGGCCCTGGACCAGATGCAGGAGGTGGTAGCCGACCGTTCGCCCGTACTGGGTGAGGTTCATGCCGCCGCCGATGAGGGAGGGGAGGAGCAGGACGGCGATGGCCGCGATCAGAAGCGTGGCGAGGAAGCGGAGTTGGCGCCCGCCCCACTGGAGCATGGACCAGAGCGTCTGCAAGCGGAGTCCTCCTTGAGGGGCCGGGTCCTGCACGAAAGATATATACTAGTCTACTGTTTGTCGGGATGCTTGGAAAGCCTGACAAGTCAAGTTGGTCCGCCCGCTGAACCTTCTCGACCGGTCCGAGACTCTTAAGAGGCAGAAGGCTACCACTAGGAGGATCACCCATGGCCAACCAAGTCACCTGCACCCGCTGTGAGACTGAGATGCAGTTCCTGCAGACCTACCGCTTCGACTCCCGTCACGACCAGCGCGGCCTGCTCGGCTCCCTCTTCGACATCGAGCAGCACCTGGTCCTGGACGTCTGGGTCTGCCCGGACTGCCGGAAGGTCGAGTTCTTCTATGGCGGCGAGCATACCCGCTTCGATCGGTAAGCTGAGAAGGGCGCCCCCACAGCGTGGGAAGGCGCCCTTCGCTATCACTTCACCTTGGGCTTGCGCGGGCGCCGCGGCTGCGGCTTCGTGGCCGTCGTGAAGAACCGTGGCACGGAAGGGACCGCCTTCCACTGGCCCAGCTGCAGGAAGAGGCGCCCGTCGCGGATCTCATAGGGGATCCGCATGATGTAGTGCCTCGTCACCTTCAGCGCCGGATGGGCCGCTAGGATCGGACCGGCTGAGACCCGGCTCCAGTTCCCCCGGGCGGCCCGGCTCAGTCGATTGGCGCCAGCGGTTCCCGATG
>DATGYC010000064.1:0-5232 GCA_035298385.1 Symbiobacteriaceae bacterium
CCTACCCCACCCGCAAGACCGAAGCGATCGTCGCAACCGCCTCCTCTACCTCCTCGGCAGAGACAAGCAGGTACGGCAGCAGGCGGATCACGTTCGGGCCGGCGGTCACTACGAGTAGGCCAGCCTCGTGCAGGGCGGCTACCTTGTCGGCGACGGGACCGTCACACTCGATGCCGATGATCAGGCCGAGGCCACGGATCTCCTTGACCTGAGCGAGACCCTTGAGCTCCTCCTGCAGGCGCTTGACCAGAAGCTCACCAGCGGCAGCGGCCTTCGCAGGCGCCGCCAGCTCGGCCATCGTCTCCAGGGTCGCGACCACCGACGCCATGATCAGCGGGGTGCCACCGAAGGTCGAGCCGTGGGAACCAGCGCTGAAGGCCTCACGCAGGAATCCCTTGCCGCACATCGCACCGACCGGCACACCAGAGCCGAGACCCTTCGCCAGGGTGAAGATATCCGGCTCGATGCCATAGTGCTGGAAGGCGAACCACTTGCCCGTGCGGCCCATGCCGGTCTGGATCTCATCGACGATCAGCAGCAGGCCCTGCTCCTTGCAGTAGGCGGCCAGCTCCTTGACGAAGGTCGGATCGGCGATGAGGACACCGCCCTCGCACTGGACGAGCTCCAGCATCACAGCGGCCGTCTTGTCGGTGACGAGCGCCTTGACCGAGTCGAGGTCGTTGAGCACGGCGTACTGGAAGCCGACCGGCAGGGGGGCGAAGCCCTGCTGGATCTTGGTCTGGCCGGTGGCGGTCAGCGTCGCCAGGGTGCGGCCATGGAAGGACTGCTGGAAGGTGATGACCTCATAGCGGCCCGTCCCCGCCACCAGCTGGTGATAACGCCGGGCCAGCTTGATCGCGGCCTCGTTCGCCTCGGCGCCGGAGTTGCAGAAGAAGACGCAGTCGGCCGGGCTGACCTCGGTGAGGAGCTTGGCGGCCTTCTCCTGGTTGGGGATGTGGAAGAGGTTCGAGGTGTGCCAGAGCTGGTCGAGCTGGGCGGTGATGGCCGCCTTCACCTGCTCCGGTACATGGCCCAGGTTCGTAACGGCCAGGCCGGCCGCGAAATCGAGGTATTGCTTGCCCTGGTCATCCCACACGCGGGCGCCCTTGCCCTTGATGAGGGTGCGGGGGTAGCGGGCGTAGGTTGGGAAGAGTGCGCTTTCCATTTGGGTGGGGCCTCCTTTTTTACAACCGCGGATTACGCGGATTTCGCGGATAAATACAGATTCTTATCGGATGAAGGAACGTACCATTTCGCCTTTCACTGCGTCCACGGCTTCGTTCCAAATCCGCGTAATCCGCGAAATCCGCAGTTTAAAAACACTCCTAAGCGATCCGAACCCGAGTACCCACTGAGTCGCCACCCAACACCCAAGCCAACACATCCGGCTCCTTGCCGCCGACGATCACGACCTCATCTACCCCACCGGCCAGGCAGTCCAACGCCGCCTTCACCTTCGGGATCATGCCGCCGTAGATCTCGCCGCTAGCGATCATCGCTTCGACCTCGGCTACCGTCACCAGCGGGAGCAGCTTGCCGTCACGCAGGATGCCGGGGACGTCGGTCACCATCACCAGCCGCTCGGCCCCGAGGGCGGCCGTTACCGCACCAGCCGCCGTATCGGCGTTGATGTTGTAGCGCTGACCGCTCGCATCGATGCCTAGCGGAGCGATGACGGGGATGTAGCCCATCCTGCAGACCTCATCGATCATTGCGGTCTTGACCGCGGTGACCTGGCCCACGAAGCCGATCTCATCGCTATTGGCAACCGGCTTTGCGGTCAGGAGGCCGCCATCGGTGCCGCTGATGCCCATCGCCTGGGCGCCCACCGCCTGCAGGCGCTGCACGATCGCCTTGTTGATCTGGCCCGCCAGGACCATCTCCACGACGTCCAGCACCGGCTCGGTCGTCACGCGCAGGCCGTTCACGAAGCGGGACTCGATCCCCAGCTTGGCCAGGGTCTCGTTGATTGCGGGGCCACCCCCGTGTACGATCACCGGCTGGGCGCCCACCGCCTGGAGGCGCTTCAGCCCTTCATAGAAGCGATCCGGCAGAGCGGCAAGTGTGCTGCCGCCGCACTTCATGACAAAGCGATTCATCATGTACGATACGAGCCGTTGATCTTCACGTAGTCATAGGTCAGGTCGCAGCCCCAGGCGGTGGCGGCGGCCTCCCCCATCTTCAGGTCGACCGTGAAGAGGATCGAGTCGCCCTTCAGGTACGCCAGTGCCAGCTCCTCATCGAAGGGGACCGGGGTCGAATCCTGCAGGACCAGGATCTCGCCCATCGTGATCGTCACGGTGAACTGGTTGATCGGGACACCAGCACGCCCAGCGGCGGCGATGATCCGGCCCCAGTTCGCATCAGCGCCGAAGGCGGCTGCCTTGACGAGGGAGGAGCCGACGATCGTCTTGGCGATGGCCCGGGCAGCGGCCTCGGAGGCGGCGCCCTTGACCTGGACCTCGATCAGCTTGGTGGCGCCCTCGCCATCACGGGCGATCGCCTTAGCGAGGATCGTCATCGCCTCGGTCAGCGCCGCCGTGAAGGTCTCGTAGGCGGGGGTGCCAAGGGTGATCGGCTCGTTACCGGCGACGCCGTTGGCGAGGAGGATCACCTGGTCGTTCGTCGAGGTGTCACCATCGACGGTGATCATGTTGTAGGAGAGGTCAGTCGCGGCCCGCAGGGCGGCGAGGAGGGCATCAGGAGCGATGGCGGCGTCGGTCGTGACGAAGCCGAGCATCGTGCCCATGTTGGGATGGATCATCCCGGAGCCCTTCGCCATCGCGCCGATGGTGATCGGGGTGCCGTTCAGATCGAAGCGCAGGGCGACCTGCTTGGGGAAGGTGTCGGTCGTCATGATCGCCTCGGCGGCAGCGTCCGGGCCGAAGGTGGTGGCAGCGGCAGTGGCAGTGTCGTCCGCGGTAGCAGCCACCTCAGCGACAGGCCCAGCCATCACGACAGCCGCAGCGGCCTTGATGCCAGCGATGACGCGGTCCATCGGCAGGTTGACGCCGATCACGCCGGTGGAGGCGACGCCGACCAGCTTCGGGTCGAGGCCGAGGGCCTCCCCCGCCACCTCGGTCATCGTCTTGGCGTCCTGCAGGCCTTGCTGGCCGGTGCAGGCGTTGGCGTTGCCGGAGTTCATCACGACGGCCTGAAGGCGGCCCGAAGCGGTCAGTTCCTGGGAGAGGAGCACGGGCGCGGCCTTCACCTCAGAGAGGGTGTAGACGCCGGCCGCCGTGCAGGGCGCCGAGGCCACGAGAAGCGCGACATCCTTCTTGGTACCGCCCTTGCCCTTGATGTTGGCGTGGACGCCAGCGGTCTTGAAGCCCGCCGGTGCGGTAACGCCACCGTTGATGATCTGCATGTGATTGGTTACCCCTTGTTGTTCCAGTTGGGTAGTTCGAAGAGCGGGATCTCAAAGGTGTCCGCGGGGAGTTCGGTCTGGGGGACGAGGAACTTGATCACAGCGATCTCATCGCACTGGTGGAACTTGTCGCAGTAGACGCATTCCTTCCAGACCTTCTGGGGGAGCGACTCCTTCTGCACGACGTGGAAGCCGCACTTCTCGAAGAAGACCTGCTGGTAGGTCAGGGCGAAGATCCGGCCGAGGCCGAGCTCCTTGCCTTCGTTCACGAGGTAGTCGACGATGCCCTTGCCGGCGCCCTTGCCCTTGTAGTCGGGGTGGACGGCGAGGGAGCGGATCTCGGCGAGGTCGGACCAGAGGATATGCAGGCCACCGCAGCCGACGATCTGGTTGGTGGTCTCATCATCATCAACGGCGACGATGAAGTCGCGCACGGATTCGTAGAGCATCATGATCGGGCGGCGCAGCATGATGCCTTCCTTGGCGTACTCCTGGATCAGGGTGTGCATCGCGGGGATATCGGCCATGGTGGCCTTGCGGTATAGCATGGTTGGGCCTCCGTTTTGGTAGGCGTAGTAGGTTCTTTCTCTCTTTACACACGGATTGGGAGACGACCCCCACCTACGAAGGATCAAACAGGGCTCTTCCTTGACAATCTGTGTAATCAGTAAATCTGTGTAATCTGTGTAAAAAATGTCCCAAAAAAGCCTACGGATAGACCGGAGCCAGCCGTAGACCCAGGTCCTCTGCCCAGCCCATCAGCAGGTTTAGGTTCTGGATGGCTTGGCCGGCGGCGCCCTTGACTAGGTTGTCGATCACGCTGACGACCGTGAGGCGGCCGGTGCGGGCGTCGGGGGCTAGGCCGATGTCGCAGTAGTTGGAGCCCCAGACCTCCTTCGTGGACGGGAGGGCGCCCGCGGGGCGGACCCGGACGAAGGGGCGGCCTTCATAGTATCTGGCGTAGAGCGCTACCCACTCGGCGGCAGTGTGCATCTCCACCTGCGTGGCGTAGCTCGTGCACATGATCCCGCGCGTCATCGGCACCAGGTGGGTCGTGAAGGTGACCGGGACCGGCTTGCCAGCGACCCAGCCGAGCGCCTGCTCGATCTCCGGGATGTGCTGGTGCTGGTTCACCTTGTAGGCCTTGAAGTTCTCGTTCAGCTCGCTGTAGTGAGTCCCGAGCGAGGCGCCACGGCCGGCACCGGAGACGCCGGACTTGGCATCGATGATGATCGTGGCCGGGTCGATCCAGCCCGCTGCGAGGGCGGGGGCGAGGCCGAGGATGGCGGCGGTGCAATAGCAGCCGGGGTTAGAGATCAGGCGGCTCTTGCGGTGCTCGCCTTCCTTTAGCTCGGGCATGCCGTAGACCGCTTCATCTAAGAGCGCCTGCGCGGCAGGGGTGTGCTTGTACCAGGTTGCATAGCTATTCGGATCTTTCAAGCGGAAGTCGCCAGAGAGATCGATGACGGTCAGGCCGGCCTCCAAGAGCTGGGGGACGAGCTGGGCGGAGATGCCGGTCGGGGTGGCGGCGAAGACGACGTCGACCTTGGCCTTCAGGGTCTGGGGATCGATCGCCTCAAGCTGGCCGGTGTAGATCCCCTGCAGGTGCGGGTAGCTCGCGGTTAGCGGGTCACCAGCGCTGGAGGATGAGAGAACGGCGGCGATCTCGACCTGCGGGTGGTTCAGGAGGAGCCGGATCAATTCAACCCCGCCATAGCCAGTGGAGCCGATGATGGCGGCGCGGATTTTCTGCATCTTTGACGTGCCTCCCCAGGTATCGGGGTTCGAGTATGTGCATGATTATACGCCCCTCATGTATAGGCATGCAATAGGTTTGGGGGAATTCGGTGGGCATATTTGGGGGG